>CAYZTJ010000121.1:0-9988 GCA_964481215.1 uncultured Nitrospira sp.
AGAGATAGATACGGGTTTTCATGAGAGAATGCGTGATCAGTGATCAGTTTTCAGTTATCAGTAAGACCGTTCTTCTTGACGGAGTCCGGATCCTCTTCCCAACTGCCAACTGTCAACTGATGACTGTTCACTATCTGTACTTTTCCAGCATCCCCGGCACGTCGCCGGGGGATACGCGGCCATGGACCTGCTCATCGATCATCACGGTCGGGGCGACCGCGCAGTTGCCGACGCAATAGACTTTGTCGAGCGTAAACCGATGGTCGGCCGTTGTCGCCCCCAAGCCGATACGCAACTCTTCGGCCAAGGCCGAGAGCACCAGCCGGCAATGATTCGCGACGCAACTTTCTCCCAGACAGACACGAATCAGGTGCCGACCCGCCGACTTCTCCCGCAAGTCCGGATAGAAGGACAAGACGCCGGCGACGTCCGCCTCCGTCACCTGCAACGCGCGCGCGACGGCCGGCACCGCTCCCGGCGGAACGGACCCCAGCTGCTCTTGCACCGCCAGCAGCGTGTGCAGAATATTCGGCGGCGAGGTGCGACAGCGCTCAAGGAGAAGGTTGAGGCTCAGGTTGAGGGAAGATTCGTTTTCCTTACGCTTCATTTGTTCCATCGCTCCCTCTGAACCTGAACCTCAACCTTCGTTTCGCGCCTCACCCTCAGCCTTCCTCATCCCAGCCCCACCTGGGCCCGCAGCCGATTGTAATCGTATCCTCGCCGGCCCACACGCCGAAAGGCAAGGTCCTGCTGCTGGAGCTCGGCAATGAGCGCCTCTACCTTCGTGCGTTGCGCCCCATCGCGCGCGGCATGCCGCGGGCTCTCTCCGTCCAACGCGGTATGGGGCCGATCCGCCCAATCGAGATAGACGGTCTCGAGGAACTCGTGCAGCAGGCGAAATTCTTCCTCCTGAGGAATAAGCGCGAATCGCACCGGCACATCCTCCTTCAGCAAATCCACTTCGGGATACTCGTGGCGCGGGACCTCCGTCGTTTCCCCCCGGAAATGGAGAGAAAACCCAAAGGTCGAGGCCAACTGATGTTTCACGGCATTGAGACCCTCATCCTGATGACATTCGACGAGCAACTGGGTCGGCGTGAGCAGGATGCGCGCGGTGACCGTTGGGACCGGCTCGCCGGACCGGTCGGGAAGCCGGGTGCGACGGACCCACGCGTGCATAGGCGGACGGTCCGTTCCGCTCCCCTGCGCGTCGCCCGCTTCGGGTTCCCATTCCTCCAGGCGAGCGAGCCCCTCGGCCAGGACCCGCGGCTCGCGGTGATCATAGAGCGCCACGGCATAGAGGAGCGGCTGACCATCGGCTCGGCAAAATCTGGTGCGCAGATCCGCCAGGAGCAAGAGCTTCATGCGCGCCTCGGCCACCTTCCAGGCCAACACATACCCGTACTGTTTGGCAAACTCCTGCCAATCCCCCAGCGCAAAGGTGCCCTGGCTGGCCTCCATCTGGCGTCTGGTCTGATTGGCCGACTCGAAGACCGCGCGGCCGACCGAGCGGGACATGGCCAGCGCCGCATCGGGCACCACCGCGTCGCCGGCGCGGCGGATCAGTCTGGTGAGCAGCACCTGGCCGACGATCCGCCCGCGACTCCAGGCCCCGCCCTTCACACGAAATTCCTGCCCGTCCCCCAGCGAGGCGAGCCGCAGGCTCTCCCCCTCCACTGCACGGACCTCCAACAGATCCATGTAGGAGTGCCGCACGGGGTCGAGCCATTCCCGCTCCTCATTCGAGACATGCGTGGAAATGGTGTCGCGCACCTGTTCGACCAGCGTCGGCTGCCCGTCCTGAGGGGAGACATCTCCACACACGAAGAGCTCCGCCAGCCGGAGCTCCTCCGGCAAGGGACTGAGCGCCTCCGCCATCCCCGGCGACGCGTAGGGCTGCAGATAGCGCATCAAGGCAATCTGGCGCTGCACCCGAAACTCGGGTCCCATGGCCAGATCGTCGAATCGGCGCAGCAGCGCGGCCAGCCCGGGATCCATGGCCGAGAGGAGCGGCGCCTCCGCCGGCTCACTCTCGAGCTTCATGAATCTCCTCCATCACGATCTCCTCTGCATCCAACCAGTCTTGCAAAGCCCGGCCTTCTGTCCGTTCCTGGTAGAGGCCGTAGGCTTTCTGGCGGATGCGCTCCCACATCCCGTCGGGCAGTTCGATGGGGGACCGCATCGCCGATGGCGGGTCCGATTTTCTGACGGAGGTCCGCCGCGCCGGTCGCTTCGGGGCGCCGTTTCGATTCATCGCACGCTCACGAGCCATGATGATTGACCGCCTTTCCTAGGTCGCAGACAGTTACGTCGATGGGGTTGGTTCATACTTGGGACTCTTGACCGCCAGCACAGGGCAGGGAGCCCGTCGCATGACGCCTTCAACCACGCTGCCGAGTAAGAGATGGGAGACGCCGCGACGGCCATGGGTGCCCATGACAATGATGTCGCTCTGCAAGGCCTCAGCGGTGCGCAGCACCCCGTCGATCGGCAAGCCGCCCAGCACCTGCGACGTCGCCGTCACCCTCTTCTGCTGGAGAGCCGCGGCCAGTTCGGCCACCCGCGCCTCCGCCTGCCTGCGGTGCTGCTCCTGGCCGCCGATCGGCAACAGGGTGAAATCCAAGCCATAGGTGACCGGTTCCAGCACATGGAGCAGCGTCACCGTCGCGGAAAATTGACGAGCGAGCCCCGCCGCATACTCGACCGCTTCCAGCGAGCAATCTGAAAAATCGACCGGCACCAGCAGGCGGCGTATCAGCGGCGCCGCGGTCGACGTCGGCGGCGTCTCCCCATCCGCTGCGCGGACCGTCAGCACGGGGCACGGCGCGAGCCGCATCGTCCGCTCCGCGGTGCTCCCGAGCAGCACATGCTGCAATCCCGTCCGCCCATGCGTGCCCATGACGATCAGATCGGCCTTCAGCTGCCGCGCCTTCTGGCTGATCCAGTGGCTCGCGACGCCGATCTCTTGGGCGCTCCGCACCGTGAGACCCCGACCCTGGAACCGCTGTTCCGCCTTCTCGAGCGCCGCGCGCGCCTCCTTCTGGATCGCCTCCACGTACATCTTATTGACGGGATAGTCGAGATCCATGCCCGGGACGAACTCCGCCACCGACAAGAGCAACACGTCCGCCCCGCAGGCCGCCGCGAGATACGCGGCATAGTCCTCCGCCCGGCGCGCACAGGTCGAAAAATCCGTCGGCACGAGAATCGTCTTGACCACCGAGCTCATAGCGCACCTCGTTTCGTTCCGGTCCCGCCGGCCGCTTTCACCGGTCGCGCCGTCAGCGGCACCGTGAGCACGGGACAGCCGGCGGTCCGCACGACCTTTTCAGCCGTGCTGCCGAAGAAAATCTTATCCACCCCGCCGTAGGATCCTCCGTAACTCCCCATGACCACCAGGCTGACCTTCTCGCTGCGAACGAAGCGGGCGATTTCGGCGAAGGGCGCTCCCTCGGCGATGTACCGCTTCACATGCAGCCCTTTCAAGGCCTCCGATCCGATGATGCGACGGGCGAGCAACCGCGCCTGGTGCCGCAGCCGTTTCAGTTGGGCCTTCTCTTCGGACGGAAGGGCCAAGCCCAAGCGATTGAGGACGCCCAGGTTCTTGGTGTCCACGACGTGCAGCAGAATGAGGTCAGCCTGAAACTGCCTCGCGAGATGCGTGGCCAGCCGGAAGGCCTCTTCGGAACAGGCGGAAAAGTCAGTCGGCACCAAGATCCGCGGGAACAATGAATCGGCCATGCCTCCTCCTTGTCTGACGATCAGGCCCCGGGCGTCCCATCGAACCCGCCCACCCTAGGAGCCTGTCCGACATTGGCCTTTCTGCTGCGGCGAACGATCTGCGGCCATCTGCGTTGTTCTCGGCCCCGAAAAATCCTCAATGTATTCCAGCGAATACACCTCCGGTTTTTCGTGGCCTGCGGCCTTGCACCTAGCCGCATCTCCTTCGCCTCGCTACGAACGGCAGTGTCGGACAGGCTCCTAGTGGACAGGGCAGCAAGGCCGATGCCAGATGCGATGGCACGGGGCGTAGGGCGCGAGACGAGCGGCGAGCGGGAAAGGTCGATTTTCTTTAGCTTTTCGCAATCAGCTATCAGCCATCAGCTCTTGGCTCATCAGAAGGGGTGCCTCCTGCTACAGCCCGGGAATTTGACTGTGGCGGAAGGCTACAGGAAGGCGAGAGGCACTGGGCGCGAGGCAAGAGGTGAGGAGGGATCCTAACCCATCTTCTACGGCCATCCGCCTCTCCCACCTATCGCCCCGTGCCCCGCACCCCACGCCTGTTCATTGGCACTCCTCTTGCTCACCTCAGGATTGAGAGGAGACACTGTCATGACCCTCACACGCAATCAGTGGCTGCTCGCAGGCGCCGTCGCGCTTGGGATCGCAGCTTTCATCTACCTCCTCTTTTTCTGCCCAACCGAGTGCCACTGAGCAGAGTCCGCCGTCACGCCTCCTTGCTCCTGCGACTCTCTCGCTCGGCGCGCATCTGGGAGTCACCGCATGGCCACGGCCGTTGAGCTCATGACCCCGGCTATTCCCCGGGCATACCCGCACGAGACCGTCGAGACCGCCCTCACGCACATCCGGGCCAGCGGGTGTCGGGAAATCAGCCATATCTACTTGCTCGACCCTCAGTCCCGGCTTGTCGGACAGGTGCCGATCGAGCGAGCGCTGGCCGCGCCGCCCGACACCCGTCTTGATACACTGACGGGGAGTCCGGCGATCGAAGTGCATCCGGAAGACCGTGCCGAGACCGCCGCCTTGCGAGCCGTGGAGCGCCATGACGCGGACGTCGCCGTCGTGGATGCGACACGAGTCCTCCTCGGAGCGATACCAATCGGGCGGTTACTCGCGCTGCTCCACGAAGAACACCTGGACGACCTGCTCCGCCTCGCCGGCGTGGGAGCCGGCCATCCAGAGCCCGCCGAACGAGACGGCACCTCTGCCGCGTTCAAGGCACGGATCCCCTGGCTGGTGCTCGGCTTGATCGGCGGATGGGTGGCCGCCGCGGTGGCCGGTTTCTTTGAAGCCTCGCTGCAGCGGGACATTACCCTGGCGTTCTTTCTGCCGCTTGTGGTGTACATGGCCGACGCCGTCGGCACGCAGACCGAAACCGTGCTGGTGCGCGCGCTCGCCTATGGCAAGGTCCCGGTGTGGCCCCAACTCATCCGAGAGGGGATGCTCGGAGGGCTGATCGGCGCGACCGTGGGCGCAGTGGCCGGCCTCGGCCTGTGGCTGTGGGGAGGGCGGACCATCATGGCCGTCGTCATCGCGGCGACACTGTGCATCACGACGCTGGTGGCGACGATCGTCGCCAGCCTGCTGCCCTTGGCACTGGCCAGAATCGGGGCGGACCCGGCATTGGGCAGCGGTCCGATCGCCACCGTCACGCAAGATATTCTCAGTGTGGCGATCTATCTCGGGATCGCCACGGCTCTCTTATAAAGCAGAGGCCGCGATGCCAAGCCAGAAACCCATCACAGAACAGGCCGTGGTGATCGCTGCGGATCACGTGGCCGTCGAAGGGAATCTCGCCATCCCCGAGCGGGCAAGAGGCCTGGCGCTCTTTGCCCATGGAAGCGGAAGCAGTCGTTTCAGCCCACGGAATAATTTTGTGGCCAGGCAGCTCCAGGCGGACGGGATCGCCACGTTGCTGGCAGACCTCCTCCAGGAGGATGAGGCGCGCGATCGTCGCCTGGTCTTCGATCTGGCCTTGCTGGCTCGGCGACTGTCGGCCATTACCGCTTGGGCTCGCACCGATACCCGAACTCGGGACCTGGCCATCGGCTATTTCGGCGCCAGCACGGGCGCCGGCGCGGCCCTCCGCGCCGCGGCGATGGAGCCTGAACAGATTGCCGCCGTGGTGTCGAGGGGCGGACGGCCCGATCTGGCCGCGCCGTTCCTTCCCAAGGTCATGGCGCCCACGCTGCTCATCGTCGGCGGATTCGACGAGCCGGTGATCGAGATGAACCAGGAAGCTTTCACACTTCTGACCTGCCCCAAGCAACTGGTGATCGTTCCCGGCGCCTCGCACCTGTTCGAAGAAGCGGGGACGCTGGAGCAGGTCGCCGATCTCGCACGAAACTGGTTCCGCAAGTATCTTCAGAGCTAAGCGTACCTCTCCTCAGTCCTCAGCCCTCAGCCCTCAGCCCCCATCCGTTTCCCCACACTCTTCATTTTTCATTTTTCACTTTTCACTCTCCCAGGCCTTACCCCACACTCTTCATTTTTCGTTTTGCATTTTTCACTTCCCCCCCTCACTCCTCACCTCTTCAGGTGTCCCAGTCCGCCGCATTTCCACGGTTCCGTCTGGGGTAATTCGCCCCAGTTCTCATCGCACCGAAGAGTACTCAGGCACTCCACAGCTTGCTTTCATAGGAATTCCACAAGGATGGCCGTCTGGCCGACATCGCCGCCCCCGGCATCCGGCTTGCTGTGTCTCGCTTATGGACATCACGTCCAAAGAGTCATCAGAGTCATCGACGACACCGAGCCTGATGCCGGAGGAGCCTCCGACCATAGACCCTGAGACATCGCTTGTCGTTCCGGGGGCATCGCTACCGTCGTACCCGAGGGGAGCAGCGCTCCCTGTGCCGGCGAGCCCGCCTCGATCACGTCGCCGTGTCATCCTGACGTGGGTGAGCCTTCTCCTCCTGGCCGGAGGCGGTGTGATCGGATATTGGGTCATGCCATCCGGCCCTCCCGTCGCCTATAAGACGGCGATGGTGGACCGCGGGCCGATCACATCTTTGGTGACGGCGACCGGCTCGATCAACCCGGTCATGTCCGTCCAAGTCGGCAGCCAGGTGTCCGGGAAAATCAAAGCGCTCTTTGCCGACTTCAACTCGGCGGTGACGCAGGGGCAGGTGATCGCGCAGATCGATCCGGCCGTCTTTCAGGCGCGGGTCAGCCAAGCGAAGGCCTCGTTGAGGAACGCGAACGGCGTGCTGATGAAAGCCAAGGCCGCGCTGGACCAACGTCGGCTCGAATTATCCCGCATGGAAACCTTGCGTCCGCAAGGATTCGTTCCCCAATCCGACTTGGATCTCGCGCGCACGAACCATCGCGACGCCCAGGCTCAGCTCGAGGTGGCCCAGGCGCAAGTGGATCAAGCGACCGCCACCCTCTCGAACGCCGAACTGGACTTGGGTTACACGACGATCTATTCGCCGGTGAACGGGATCGTGGTGTCGCGCAACGTCGACGTCGGCCAGACGGTGGCCGCCACGCTGCAGGCGCCCACGCTCTTCGTCATCGCGAAGGACCTCGTCCGGATGCAGGTCAACGCCAACGTCAGCGAATCGGATATCGGGGGCGTCGCCGAGGGGAAGTCCGCCGACTTCACCGTGGACGCCTATCCCGGGCGCCTGTTCCACGGCGTCGTCACGCAGGTCCGCAATGCGCCGATCAGCATCCAAAATGTGGTGACCTACGACGTCATCATCGAGGTGGAGAACCGCGAGCTTCGGCTGAAACCCGGGATGACCGCCAACGTGTCGATCGTCACCGCCAGCAAGGAGGAGGCGTTACGCGTGCCGAATGCCGCGCTCCGGTTCAAACCGGCAGGGGCGGCAGCGGACAAAAAGAAGCCGACCGTGTGGATTCAACAAAAGGGCGGCGCGCTGGTGGCCCTCCTCGTGACGCCGGGAGTGGCCGACTCCCTGTATACGGAAGCGCTCGACAGCGGGCTCCGGGAAGGCGACGAGGTCATCGTCGGATTGGAAGCGCCGGACACCACGGAGGCGGTCTCGGTGCCTCCCGGCTTCGGCGGCGGGCCGAGAATGCGGTAGCGCGTCGTGCGTGATGCGTGATCCGTGATCGGTTCTGACGCGTCACGTTTCACGCCTCACGTTTCACGGTCATGATGAACTTCCTCCTGATGACCATCCGCCTGGCCTTTCGGGTCCTGCTGGCCAATCCGCTGCGGGCCGGGCTGACGATGCTGGGCATCATCATCGGCATCGGCGCGGTCGTCGCGATGGTGAGTTTGGGACAGGGCGCCAGCATGCTGATTCAGAACCAGATCGCCAGCCTCGGCACCAACACGCTCATCATCGTTCCCGGCGCCACGACGGTGAGCGGCGTGCGGAGCGGACTGGGCGGCGTGTCGACCTTGACGTTGGAAGACGCCAAGGACGTGCAGCGGAAGTTGCCGGGCGTGGCGAACATGCTCTACGCGAATCGCGCCATCCTGCAGGCGGTGCACGAGCACAAGAACTGGAGCACCGTCGTCCTGGGCACGACACCGTCGTTTCCCGACATCCGTGAGTGGCCGCTGGCGCAGGGGACGTTCTTCACCCAATCGGACGAAGACGGCGCGGCCAAAGTCGCCGTGCTGGGGAAGACCGCCGCGGAGAACCTCTTCGAACGCGGAGAAGAGGTCCTCGGCGCGCAAATCCGCATCAGGAATGTGCCGCTTCGGGTCATCGGCCTCCTCGCCTCGAAAGGGCAGACGTTCATGGGACAGGATCAGGACGATCTCATCGTCGTCCCCTTTTCCACGGCCGAGCGCAAGGTGCTCGGCACCAAGTTTCTCGGCACCGTCGGCGTCATCATCCTGTCGGCGGCGGAGCGCTCGTCCGTACCGGAGCTGGCGCGCGAGGTGCGCGACCTCTTGCGGATGCGCCATCGGCTACAGGCGTCGGAGGAGGACGACTTCACCATCCGCACCATGGACGACATCGCCAAGGCCTCGGCCGGCGCGAGCCGCACCATGATGATCATGCTCTTGAGCATTGCCTCGATTTCCTTGATCGTCGGCGGGATCGGGATCATGAACATCCTGCTCGTCTCGGTGACGGAGCGGACGAGGGAGATCGGCGTGCGCCTCGCCGTCGGCGCCAAGCGCCGGCACATCCTGCTGCAGTTCCTGGTGGAAGCCATCATCCTCAGCATGGTGGGCGGCGTCATGGGCGTGCTGTTCGGCGTGGCCGGCGCGCGCGTCGCCACCGCGGTGGCCGGCTGGCCGACGATCGTGTCGCCCCAGGCGGTGGCCGTGGCCTTTCTGTTTTCCGTCGCGGTCGGCATCTTCTTCGGCTTGTATCCGGCCAACCGGGCGTCTCGGCTCAATCCGATCGAGGCGCTGCGATATGAGTAGCAGGCAAGGGGCTAGAGGCAAGAGGCGATGGGGCGGATTCAGACCTGGGCCAAAGTGTTTCCCATTGCCTCTCGCCCCTCACCCATCGCCAGATTAAAGGGTCATGGCTGTTCCACAGAACATCGAGATCGCCCAACGCCTGAACGAGGTGGCGATGCTGCTGGCGGAACAGCGCGCCAACCCCTTTCGCGTGCAGGCCTATCGGCGGGCGGCCGAGACGGTGCGCCGCGAATCACGGGCGCTCGCCGACATCGTGGCTCAACAGGGATCCGAAGGATTGAAAATGCTGCCGGGAATCGGCGACGGTCTCGCCCGCTCAATCCATGATCTGATCGTCACGGGGCGCCTGCCCATGCTCGACCGCTTGCGGGGCGAGACGGACCCCGTGGCCCTGCTCTCATCCGTGCCGGGGATCGGCCCGGCCCTGGCCGACCGGCTGCATCGAGACTTGGGCCTTCACACGCTGGAAGAATTGGAAGCCGCCGCGCACGACGGACGGCTGAGCGAGATCGAAGGCATTGGTCCGAAGAAACTGGCCGGGATCGTGGATTCCCTGACGGCGCGGCTGGAACGGGTGCGCAGGCCGCGCGCCGCCGCAGATCAGGAGGATGCGCCCGTGTCGGAGCTGCTGGACGTCGATCGAGAATATCGGGAACAGGCCGCCGCGGGACGCTTGCAGCGCATCGCGCCGCGCCGCTTCAATCCCACGCACGATGCCTGGCTGCCCATCCTGCATACGGAGCGAGGGCCCCGCCACTACACGGCCATGTTTTCCAACACCGCCCATGCCCATCAACTCGGCGCGACCCGCGATTGGGTCATCCTCTACTACGACGGCGGACGCGGCGAACGGCAATGCACGGTCATCACCGCGCACCGCGGCCCCCT
>CAYZTJ010000122.1:0-9931 GCA_964481215.1 uncultured Nitrospira sp.
CCTCCATCGCTCCCATGTTCGCGCATACGGATATGGCCCGCCAAAAGGGGCTCTTGCGATCCGGCATCACCATGGTGATTATGCACGGACAGGGCAATTCCTTTGGGACTAAGTCGCTCGACAAGATCGCCGAAAGCCATAGCAAGAAGAAATGGAACATCAGCCCCTCCCTCTATCCGTTTTGGGTCAATAGCCTGATGCAGGCGATCAAGGAGTGTGACCCTCAGCTCACCCCTGCAATTGAAGCTAAGTGGCGAAAGGTGCTGGAGGCGGGAGCCAACTATATTGCAGCTGGCTACAACAAGTAACGAGTGGCCGCTTTTTATAATAGGACGTACTAGGGGAGGTATAGGGTGGATACGAGGAAGGTTACGCGGAGGTCGGCCTAAGGCTTCTTTACAGAATCGGCTAAGGCCCATCCCTTCGAGCCCCCGCCGGCTTGTTTGATCCGCGCGTCGAGGCCCGTCTTGATGTTGAAGAGGGCCGGCCCGTTTTCAATCCCGCCGATCCCTTCGGCATTGACCCAATACCGCCCGCGCATGGTTTCGCCCAGCTGTTGCACGAGCGAGGCCTCTTGGGGCGGAAGCTCCCGCCCATTGAGAAAGACGCCGGTCTTCCCCTGTGAGGCGTCGGCCTGAAGCTTGCCGCCCAACTTGAGATGGGGCGCAATTTGACCGCTCAGCGCTTCCCCTTCCGCTCCCCACAAGCCTGACAGGTCGTCGTACCAATAGCGTCCCAATTGAACCGGGCCACCGGCAGCTCGCGCCAGGTCTTTGAGGGCCTTGGGCGAGAGGGCGACGCCATTGACGACCACCTCATTGCCTCCACTCAGCCTTGCCGATCGCGTCGACTTGGAGGCCTTGATCTTTAACTCGATCTCCTCTTCCGTGTCAGAGGGATCGATGATGATCAAGTCCTTGGGGGATTGAGCCCAGGCAGCTTGTTCGACCGGCGAGGAGGTGAAAAGGCAGAGAGCCGCAAGCAGTGCAGAGGCCAATCGACGAGAAGGGGTCATAGGCAACCATCATACAACGGAGTGCCGTTGCCTCCAATCATTCTAGGAGTTTTCTGCAGATGACAAGGGAGCGGCAGCAGGGACCGCTTGGCGACTAGCCGGTTTTGACGAGTGGCGGAGTAACCAGGGCCAACAGATCCGCCACGTTGAACGGCTTGAGCAGGTAGCCGATGGCGCCCTGATTCTTGGCCTCCAGGGCGGACTCCAGGCTCCCTTGGCAGGTGATGATGATCACATCGAGGTTGGGGCGGGTCCGTTTGATGTCTTTGAGGAAGTCCATTCCGTTTCGGTCCGGCAGCATAAGATCCAGCGTCATCGTGTCGATGTGATGGGAGCGCAGGATGTCCGTCGCGGCCTCGGCGCTGTCGGCGGTGAAGACTTTGAAAAAGGGGCGCAGGATCGTGGTGAGCGCGACACGGGGCCCCCGTTCGTCCTCTACGATGAGAACGGATCGCGTCGGCGGCGTCTGGGAGCTCGTTGATTTGCTCACCTGGTGTCGTGCGTGCATCCGATGGCTGATCCCGGGTCCCAGCGCCCGGGACCAGATGGCTTCGCCGCGATCCAGCCGAACAGGGGCCGGGGGGCGAGAGCCGGGTCGTTCTGTGGCTGACTTTCTCACCGACAGGATTCGTCCTCCATCCTTGGAATGAATCGCCGACGTGCCGGTCACCCTCTGACTTGCTAGGGACTTGTGGATGGAAGGGAGCAAGCACGGTGCCGGATTGAGGTTTGGTAGAAAAAAACTATAAGTGCTGGAAGTTCAAAGGACTCTCGCGCCGGTTGGACCGGCAGCGAGAGGGTCGAAGGGATCTGGTTGGATGTCTCGTCCTACAGGCGGGAGGAGGGGGGTGAAGGCACGAATGGGTCGAAGTGGCTCAAACTACAACGCTTTTCCCCTATCCGCTCCGGTTGGATGGGAATCTCATCACCCGGAGGAATTAACCTACGAGGGGACCCCCTGAAGATGGGTAGGGGAGTGTCCGACGGGTCGCTCTTTAGGACTCCTGCAGGCAGGCCTGTTTCTGCCCGATCCAGTAGCAGCCGCGAGGAATCTTGGCCGAGCCCTTGGGAGCGCCTTTCCCCCCCACCGGACCTTCATAATAGCGATGCCACCAGCGGGCGGCTTGCCAAATGGCTTCGGGACAGCTCGCGCGGGTGGCTAAGCCCGGCGTCAGCTCGATGCCGAGTGCGGCGAAGACCGCCTCGACGAAGGCGGACGAGGGAATGCCGTTTCCGCTCAGCAAGGGGTTCGTCGGGAGCCCGGCGCCCCAGGCATAGCCCAGCCAGGGCAGGATAAGGGCCGTCAGATCCAGTACCCCGCGCTCGTGCTGCACCTTGGCGATGGCGCCGCGGACGGTTTCGCCGGGGCGTGGTGTCATCGGGAACCGCAGCACGGCGAGGTTGGGAAATCGTTCGGGCTGGTCGTACCGGTCGATCGGCACGGCATGAATACCGTTCGAGGCGGGCATGTCGACAAAGCCGCCGCGCGGATCCAACGCGACCTCGTGCAGGACGAGTCCTCGCCTGCCGGTCATCACGATGCCGGCGTGGGACCAGGAGCTGGGCGTCATGTCGTGGCGAATGTGGCTCTGCGCCACGCGCAGGTGAAAATGGAGCAGGTCCGTGCCGCCGAGCAGGACCAACGTGCCGTCCGGCGAGGCCTCGCCCTCGGTCACGTCCTTCACGCAACTCAGCACCGTCGGCCGGGTCTTGGGTTTCACCATCTCCACCAACGCCGGGTTCTTTTTCAACTCGCCGGAACGTCGACTCGAAATCATGCGGCCCTCCGTGGCAAGGTCAATTGGGCGGTCCCTCGTTCAATGGGATGATGCGGCGTGCTCTGGGCGATCGCCCAGGCGGTGGCGCGCAGCCGAACGGCCTGATCCGTTTCCGTGAAGGCGAGCGTCACGAAGTGAGGCTCCACAGGCCCGCCGTCCGGCGGAACCCAGGGGGCAGTCGCCACAGACAGGCGGGGTGACCCGGTCGGCTGTTCGGGGAACCGTTGCGGCGCCGGGTGAAACGTCCCGCCGACCGATCGGTCCACCAAGGCGAGAGGCGAGGAAATAATCTCGATCAGCGGCATGCCGCCGGCGAGCCGAGCGGTGGCCAACCGGCCGCAATGGATATCTCCGGCGAGGATGACGACCGCGCGTCGCGACCGCAACACCGCCTCCGCCAGTGGGGCATATTGCCGGTAGTTGGCCAGCGAGCGGTCGGCAAACTTCGCGGAGAACCAACCGGCCGCTTCCGTGAAGAGCGGCGCGCCGATCACCAGCGCAGCCGGTTGATCCGCCGGCCCGCTCGCCAGCCAGGCCGTCAGCTCCGTAACTGCCGCCTCGGTCATGAATCGATCGCTCCCTTCTTCCCGACCGAATCGAGTGTCGGCGAAGAAGAAATCCAGCGGTCCGATGGACAGGGTTTTTCCCTTTGTGAGTGCGACTCCCGGGGTGGACTGAAAGCTTCGGTACAGCGCCGACGCGATGATCGCCCAATCTCGCCGCTGGGAGGCGCTGCGCGTGGCCAACAGGGGACTCCAGTTCGGATGATTATTCCAGAACTCGTGATCGTCGGCCAGAAAGTAGGTGGCGCCTTCGGCCAGCAACCGCGAAAAGCCGGCCTGGCCGTCTCCCTGCGTCCACGTGGAGCGATATTTCCCGAGCAGGCGCCCGGCCAGCCCAGCGGCCCCGCGCGGCAAGACTTCGTTCCACGGATTGTCGAGGTAGACTTGGTCACCGCAGAGAATCTTCACGGCCGGTTTGGCGGCGTGGCTCAGATTGATCGTATTCAGTCCGGCGAGCCCGGCCTGATCCTGGTACCAGGCGAAGCAGGATCCCAGCCAGACGACATAGGGTTGGTCGGGATCGCGGGGAAGCTGCGTCGGCGCGGTGCTGGTCCGACAGGCGGCGCGCAGGCGGCCGACCGTGCCGGTGATCGGGTAGGACCGTCCCGGCTGCAGGCCGGATAGCGTCACGGTTTGCACCCACACCGTCCGAGCCGAGGGCTCCAGATAGCCGTCGGCGTCGATCACGCGCCAACTGCCGGCGGGAAGTTCCCATACCTGCCCATCGGACGTGATGTGCCCGCTCGGCGGCCGATCCGTCCGGCCAAAGACGCCGCACCAGATCGTCGCGCTGGTCGTTGTGATGCCGTGGGGAACCAGTATCAGCGGCACCGAGGTCTCCCCCTTTTATCCAATCCCTCACGCGCTTCACGAGAACCGTATCACGCGTCACGACTCACGCATCACGGTGGCTGCCCACAGCTGACGCAGATCGTCTCGCCTGTCTTGGGTTCCGTCACGGGGACCGCCTCACGCCGCGCGGCGTAGTAGGCCCGCACCCGCTCCACGAAGTCCGAGTAACGCGCAAACATCACGAACTCCATCCCATGCCGTGGATCTTCTTCGTGGAGATAGGGCTGGAAGAAATCGTCATAGTGGCTCAGCGCCAGGCGCTTGGGCCGCAGGCGGTCCAGGAGGCTCATGGGGTAGTCCGCGACGTGGTCCCACCCGGGCACGCAGAGGATGGCCACATCGATGGGATGTTGGCCCAGCACCGCATCGGGAATGGCGCGCACCACGTCGGGCTGATGCGCCGCCCCGTTGATGAACACCCGATGCCGGATCTCGTCCTGGTCGCCGAGAAAGTCCACGATGAACATGAATGTCTGCCCCAACTTGTAATCCCAGGCATCAGACGGCGGTGATGTACGGGGTTCGCCGACCTCGCCGTCCATGAAGGTCAGGCCGAACAGGTGCGGCGCATGCTGGCCCAGGAGCGTCGTGACCGCCACCTTGCCGGAGCGGATAGGATGGCCGAGCCGCGCCGGATCGTCGGCGATCACGAAATCGAGCGACGAAGGAGACCAACCACGCAGGATATTGTGGGCCGTCCGGCTGCCCACGTAGCGCGGCCGTGGCGAGGCTGCCCGGAGATAGTACCCCAGGTCCATGAGGTGATCGTAGTGCGCGTGGCCGATCAACACAAACCGGGTCGATTCGGGCAGCGCCGGGAGGACGGCGCGAATGCGGGCTTCGTCCGGCTCAAACTCTGCGCCGGCGAGCGAGCCGACGATCCGCCAGAGCGAAGGGCGAGAGAAAAACGGATCGACGACCACCGCGTCCTGGCCGCGAGACAAGATCCACGTGGATGCGCCGAGCCACTGGAGGCGCACGTGGGCATCGTTTGACGATTGCCGAGCCGCGAGCGCCACCGCCGGCTGGCCGGGCGTGAACGTGCGGCCGCACCCGGCCGCGAGGGCCGGCAAGAGCCCAACAAGGACGACGATGGCCCGTGAGGGCCTCATCATTCGATGGATTTCAGGCCCATTTGCTTGATGAGCCGGGCGAGATAGGTCCGCTGCAGGCCCAGCACCTGCGCTGCGCGCGTTTGACTGCCGCCGGCGCGGGTGAGCGCCTGCCGGATGATGCGCCTCTTGTGATCTTCGACGGAGTCGTGGAAGGGACGGTCAAGTTCATCGGCGCCTTCCTTGGCCACCGCGCCGGAGCTCAGCGCCAAATCGCCGGCCTCGATCATCTTGCCTTCCGACAGGACGGCCGCCCGTTCCAGCACGTTCTGGAGTTCCCGCACGTTGCCCGGCCAACCATAGCCGACGAGGGCCTTGAGGGCGGCGGGCGCGAGCTGCAGGCCGGGCTTTTTCGTCTCGGCCGCGAAGCGCTTGAGGAAGAACTCCGCCAGCGCCGGAATGTCGTCGGGCCGCTCGCGGAGCGGCGGCAACGTCAGGGTGACGACGTTGAGGCGGAAATAGAGATCTTCGCGAAACTTCCCGGCCGCCACGGCCTGCTTGAGATCCTTGTTCGTGGCCGCGATCACGCGGATATTCACCTTCACCATGCGTGTGCCGCCGACGCGGTGAAATTCATGGTCTTGCAGCACGCGGAGGAGCGACGCCTGCAGATTCATCGGCATGTCGCCGATCTCGTCCAAAAACACCGTCCCGCCGTCCGCCATCTCGATCTTGCCCTTCTGCATCCGGTCGGCGCCGGTGAACGCGCCCTTCTCGTGGCCGAAGAGCTCGTTCTCGAGCAAGCTTTCGGTGAGCGCGACGCAATTGATGACCACGAAGGGCATGCTGCGGCGGGGGCTCCAATGATGGACCGAGCGGGCGAAGAGCTCTTTGCCGGTGCCGCTCTCGCCGAGCAGGAGCACGCCCGCGTCGGAGTTGGCCGCGCGCTGGGCCATGCCGATGATGGAGCTCATGGCGCCGCTCTTGGCGACGATGTGCGCATACCGCGCCGCGACATCGTCTTGCAGCGAGGCCACCTGCCGGGTGAGGGATTCGCGTTCCAGCGCTTTCTGGATGACGATGCGCAGATGGTCGCCGTCGAAGGGTTTCGTCAGGAAGTCGTAGGCCCCGTGCTTCATCGCCTCGACGGCGGCGTGGATGGTGCCGTGGGCGGTCATGACGATCACGGGGAGATCGTAGCCCGACTTGCGGAGCGGGGCCAGGCGCTTCAGGACGTCGATGCCCGTGACGCGGGGCATCTCCAGATCCAGCAGCATGAGGCGCGGGGTTTCTTGTTCGATGAGGTCGAGGGCCTTTTGCCCGTCGGGGGCGGAGACGGTCTGATAGCCGAGGGAGTCCAGCCGATCGCAGAGCATCGTGACGATGTCGGGGTCGTCGTCGACGACGAGGATCTTGGCGTTCATGGGACCGATTCCAGGCTATGGGCGAGAGGCAATGGGCGATAGGCTAAAGGCGAGAGGTAATGGGCAATCGATGGAAAACCAAATCTCTGGAATCTTGCCGATCGCCTATGGCCCATCGCCTCTAGCCTTCTTGCATCACATTCATCACCAAGCCGGTGAGGGGCTTGGGGTAGAAGTAGGTCGACTTGTGCGGCATCCGCCCGCCCGCCGTGGCTACGGCGCGCACTTCGGCGACTTTGGTCGGGTTCAACAGCAACGAGGCCTCGCCCTTGCCTTGGCCGACGAGGTCCAGAGCCTCGTCGTCGTCCTTGGTATAGAGGATCGCCTCGTGGTCGGCCTGGGTCGTGCAGAGCTTGTTGATGATCTGGGTCTCGAGAATCGAGACGTCCAACTTGTCGCGTTCGCTGGCCGAGGCGGGCGGCCGATGCTCGGGCTTGAGCGTCAGGAGCACGTAAGTCTGGGCGCTTTTCGACGCGAGGCCGAACACCGGAGTCGATTGACCTTTGGCGCGCATTGCTTGAATGAACTGGCGTCGCTGCCCGGTGGGAAATTCCTCGAATGTGAAACAGGCGGCGAGCTGTTGCTTGATGCCGGCCAGCGCCGGCACCGCATTGCGCAGGACGCGATGAGTCGGCAGCACCGTGAGGCCCGGGTCCTCGAGGCTGGAGAAGAGCATCATGACGGCATCGTAGGGTTGCAGCGCGGCTCCGCTGCCGCCGGCCTGCTGTTGGCGTATCCGGCGATAGTTCAGCGCCGTCTCATACCGGTGGTGCCCGTCGGCGATGAAGAGCGGCTTGCTCGCCATGGCGGTCGTGAGCTTGGCGAGCGTGGCCTCGTCGTGGATCGTCCAGAGGCGTTGGCGGCAGCCGACGTCGTCGGTGAAGTCGATGCGCGGGGCCGCGGTCATGGCCTGGCCGATGGCGCCGAGGATGCCGCCGTCGGGGTCGGAGAAGAGGGAAAAGATGCAGCTGAAGTTCGAGGCGCAGGCCTCCATCAGATTCAGCCGGTCGCTCTTGGCGGCCGCGCGCGTGTTCTCATGCGGATAAATCTTGCCGGTGCCGAACTCCTCCAGCTTGACCGTCGACACGAAGCCTTTCAGGGTGCGCGTGCCGCTTCCCAGGCTGCCGGAGGGCACGGCATAGTCGATGGCGTAGGGGTAGATCGCCGGCTTGGCGTCGCGCGTCAAGGCGCCCTCGGCCATCCAGGCCTTCAGGGTTGAGGCGGCGCGGGAATACCTGTTCTGGCCGGGGCCGTCGCCGGGTTGATCCAGCCCCAACTCCAGCCGGATGACGTTGTGCGGGTGCCGCTCGTGCAAGGCCTGTTGGAAGGCGGCGTCGATCACGTCGTACGGCGGGGCCACGACGCGCGCGATGTCCTTGCTGAGAATATCGTGATTATAGAGTACGCCCTTGAATGGAATCAGTTGAGCCACGGTCGTCGGTCCCCTTTGGTTACACGTGACGGTGTGTTGCGGCGAAACGGTCCGGCAGGCATGCGGCTTGGTCAGCGATCGCGGTGGACCATATAGTCGGCGACGACCGCCAACGCGCGCTTCGGCGTCGACTCTTCGAAGGCGGCGAGGTCGCGCGCGGCCGCCTGCACGAAGGCCTGCGCCCGCTCGAGCGCGTAGGCGATGGAGCCGTAGGTCTGCATCAGGTCGATCAAGCGTTGCAAGTCGTCGTCGGTAAACGAGCGGGTCTCCATCCGCTCCTTGATCATCTGGCGGTCCGATGCGGAACAATGTTGGAGCAGGTGGAGCAACGGCAGCGTCGTCTTGCCCTGCCGCAGGTCTTGGCCCAGGGTCTTCCCGAGTCGCGCGCCGTTGGCCGTGTAGTCCAAGGTGTCGTCGGCGAGCTGAAAGGCGATGCCGAGATGTTCTCCGAACCGATAGAGCGCAGCCTGCTGCTCCGGCGTCGCGTCGCCCACGATCGCGCCGATGGCGCAGGAGGCGGCGATCAGCCCCGCCGTCTTGTATTCGAGAATCTTGAGATATTCCGACTCCGCGATCATCGGATTGCCGTTGTAGTAGAGCTGCAAGACTTCGCCCTCCGCCATCTTGCGGCAGGCCTCGGAGAGCACCTCATTGATCCGTTGATTGCGAAAATCGACGATGCGGCAGATGGCGCGGGAGTACAGATAGTCGCCGACGAGAATGCTGATCTGATTGCCCCACATCTTGCGGGCGGTGCGCTGCCCCCGGCGGATCTCCGCGTCGTCGACCACGTCGTCGTGCAGGAGGGTGGCCGTGTGGATGAATTCCACCACGCTGCCGAGGACCCAATGTTCGTGGCCCTGATAGCCGCAGAGTCGCGCGGAGAGAATTAACAGGAGCGGGCGGATGCGCTTGCCGCCGCTGCTGAGGATATGCGCGGCGACGGTATTGACCAACGCGACGCTGGAATCGAGGTGCTTGCGGACCTGCTCTTCGACACCTTGGAGTTCCCCTCCATAGGCCTCCCACACATCGGTCATCGTGTGCGGACTCAGGATGGCGGGTCCGTGCGGCATGCGGGCGATAGTAGGCGACCCGGCGCGCATGTGTCAAGGCAAGGAGCAAGCGACT
Organism: uncultured Nitrospira sp.; assembly: GCA_964481215.1. Lineage (GTDB taxonomy): Bacteria > Nitrospirota > Nitrospiria > Nitrospirales > Nitrospiraceae > RSF151. The sequence goes on from CAYZTJ010000122.1 coordinate 9,248, forward strand.
TCCCCGTCGATCGCAGGGCCGCGTACGAAAGGAAAATGAGCGCATCCCCATCGACGGCGTTGACAGGCCTGGGCCGCTTCCAGTAATGTAACGCTTTGATTCTGTTGGGAACTTTGTAGCCTGCCTTCAGCAGCATGACCCGCAGCTGATCGCGCACTCATCCTCGGGTGAGTCGCCGTTCGCAGGACCACGCAAAGGATCGGAGTGATGACCAGCGAAACATCGATGCCGGGGCTGCCTCCAAAGCAAGGTCTCTACGATCCTGCGCATGAGAAGGATAGCTGCGGCATCGGCTTTGTCGCCAATATCAAGGGGCAGAAATCCCGCAGCATCGTCGAGCAGGGCCTGCGCGTCCTCGAGAATCTCTTCCACCGGGGGGCGCAGGGCTGTGATCCCTGCACCGGCGACGGCGCCGGCCTGCTGATTCAGATTCCCCATGAATTTTTGAAGCGCGCCGCGGCCGACGTGCAGATCAAGTTGCCCGCGGCCGGCGAGTACGGCGTCGGCATGGTGTTCCTGCCGCCGATCGCCGAATCGCGCAAGCAATGCGAGACCTTGTTCGAGCGCATCCTGGCCGCCGAAGGCGTGCGCCTCCTCGGGTGGCGCGACGTGCCGGTGAAGAGCGACGCTATCGGGGTGCAGGCCCGGCGCACCGAGCCGGCCATCCGCCAGGTCTTCGTCGCG
>CAYZTJ010000123.1:0-9813 GCA_964481215.1 uncultured Nitrospira sp.
TGTCGCTGGTCTTGCTGGCGACTTCGCGGACGAGCTGGGCGCCCATGTTCTCGTAGGGATTCTTCAGTTCGATTTCCTTCGCCACGGTCACGCCGTCTTTCGTAATCGTCGGCGCGCCGAACTTCTTGTCGAGAATCGCGTTGCGTCCCTTCGGCCCCAGCGTCGCCTTGACCGCATCGGCCAACTGATTGACGCCGCGCAGAATCGACGCGCGGGCCTGCTCGCTATACAACAACTGCTTTGCCATTGGTGCCTCCCTTAGGGCTGTTCGTGTGTCGTGAGTGAATGATCGCTTCTCGCGCGTCCCGCTCAGTTCTGCGTGAAGACGCCGAGCACATCCTCTTCCTTCAGGATCAGGCAATCTTCGTCCTGGAGCTTCAGCTTGGTGCCCGAGTACTTGTCGAAGAGGACCTGGTCGCCCACCTTCAGGTTCTTGACGTCCTTGCCCACGGCTTGGACGGTGCCTCGCTGGGGCTTTTCCTTCGCGGAGTCCGGCACGTAGATCCCGCCGGCCGTCCGCTCCAATTCCTCGGTGTAGGTGATGAACACGCGATCGCCCAAGGGCTGAAAGCCCTTCGCCGCCGCGGCTTGCTTTTCCTTCGTGTCAGTCGCCATGGTGCCTCCTCCTCGTGACGTAACGATAAGTGAATGTGAGAGCCGTGACTGTAATCGACCCTGTCGCTGGATCGCAGAAGTCAGACAGTCTTGAAAGAGTGCAGGGAACCTGCAGCGGGCTTTCAGATAGTCCTGATCAGGTCCGAGTCAAGGGCAGGTCGAGAAAAAACGTCGCGTATTATAGGATTGGGGGGGCGGATTATGCAACTTATTGATTTTCAGATGGTTTCAAGTTTCCATGCCGTCTAGTCCCGTAACTCCTCGAAATCCTTGATGTCTTTTTTCATGAAGGCCCTCAGTTTGGTAATGATTCGAGCCTCCAACTGGCGGGTCCGTTCCTTGGTGATCCCATACTTCTGCCCCAGGTCATCGAGTGTCAGCGGGGTCTCAGACAGGAGGCGGTTGCGCAGGATGTCTTCATCTCGCTCGTCCAGCGTCTTGGCAAACTCCGCGACCTTCTTGCGGAAGAGCAGGCGGAGTTGTCGCTGCCCGAGGGCGTCGTCGACGGCCTCCTCCTGAGCGGGGAGCACATCCAGCAGCGTGCCTTCGGTATCAGGGCCCAGAGGCTGGTCGAGCGACAGCTCCCAGCTCCCCAAGCGCTGATCCATCTCGATGACGTCCCGCTCGCGGACGTTCAGCCGATCGGCCAGCAGCTTCGTATCGGGGGTGAAGCCCTCGCGTTCGAGCTTGGCCTTCTCTTTCTTGAGATTGTAGAACAGCTTGCGCTGATCTTGCGTGGTGCCGACCTTCACCAGGCGATAGGTGTTGAGCAGATACCGGAGGATGTAGGCCCGGACCCACCAGGCGGCGTAGGCGTAAAAACGAACATTCTTGGTCGGGTCGAACTTGCGAATGGCCTGCATCAACCCCACGTTGCCTTCCTGGATGAGATCCATGTGGTCGGCGCCGGTGTGCAGATATTCGGCGGCGATCGAGACCGAGACGCGCAGGTTGGAAAGGATCAGGGTGACGGCGGCCTCGCGGCTGTCTTTGATCTGGTACTCGTGAAAGAGGCGGAGTTCCTCCTCCTTGGACAGAAAGGGATACCGGCGAACCTCGGCCAGGTAGCGCTGAAGGGTGGTGGTCGGGACGAGGGAGGACGATTCCGTAGAAGACTGGCGCTCGACCGCCGGCTGGGGGGGCGGGTCGACCAGCTCGACCGGGGTTTCCGTCAAGGCGAGCCCTTCCGGCGGGCCCCCTTCCTCTAACTCCCAATCGTCCTCGTCGGAATCGAGGGGATTTTTGTCGGTCATCGTCTGTGATGGTTTGGCCATGGGGTGCCTGGCCTGTCTGTTAGGATTGCCGGTCATTATAAACGCAGGGATGGGCAGAGAACAACGCGGGGTGTCGCGGCTTGCGCCTGTCCGCGGGCATCGACTATAGTGCCTGTTCGGCTTTTGCAGCCCGCTCTATTTTGATTGAATCAGGGCCGGGTCGGGAGATCAGTGGTCGAGAGGATCTTCGGTGAATCTAATGCCAGCCCTCACATCGGGTCGGTGGCTGACGCTGACGGGCGCCTGGCTCCACTTCGAAGTCAGCTTCATGGTGTGGCTGCTGGTCGGGGCGCTTGCGCTGGTGATCGCGGAGGAGTTCCATCTTTCCCCTAGCGCAACTGGGCTGCTGGTGGCGCTGCCGCTACTCGGCGGCGCCCTGCTGAGAATTCCTATCGGGGTGTGGACTGATCGACTTGGGGCGAAGCGGGTGGGGATCTGGCTCTTAGCCGGGCAACTCCTTGCGCTGCTCTGGGGCTGGGCGGGAGTATCCGGCCAAGCAGGGCTGTTCGCGATGGTCTTGCTGCTTGGGACAGCCGGCGCCAGCTTCGCGGTGGCCCTCCCGTTGGCCGGACAGGCCTATCCCCCCGCAAGCCGAGGGTTGGCGATGGGGATTGCCGGTTCGGCGAACAGCGGCATCGTCTTGGCCCTGCTGATCGCGCCGAGGCTGGTGGATTCGCTCGGATGGCGTGGAGTGTTTGGAGCGATGGCGGTGATCGTTCTGCTGACCTCTGTGGTTTTTATTGCCTTGGTCGAACGGGATCCATGCCGGATCGGTGAGGGCGAGGGATCTGTTCCCAAGCGGCTGCTCGCAACGATGCGACGCTCGTCTCTCTATGGACTCTGCGGGCTCTATGCGGTCACATTCGGCGGCTTTGTCGGGCTTTCGAGCTATCTCCCGATCCTGTTCAAGGGACAGTACGGTCTCTCGATGATTGAGGCGGCGACCGTGACGGCGATGTGCGGCTTGGGTGGCAGCCTCATCCGTCCTGTTGGGGGTTTTCTCGCCGATCGGGTCGGCGCGGTACCGCTGCTCCGTCTGCTCCTGCCCGGCGCCGCGCTCCTGCTCCTCTCGGCCAGCCGCCTTCCTCCAGTTACGGGTATGGCAATCCTGTGTGTGGCAATCGTCACGATCTTCGGGTGCGGGAACGGGGTCGTGTTCAAGCTGGTCGGCGAGCAATTTGCCGGCCAGATCGGGGCAGCCACCGGCGTGATCGGTGCTGCGGGGGCATTTGGCGGCTTTCTACTGCCCCTGCTGTTCGGGGTGCTGACGGAACGGTTCGGCTCGCCCCAAGCGGCCTTTCTCGTGCTGGGGACCGTGGTCATGATGGCGGCGCTGGCGGTCTGGCACAAGAAATCGCGGCCGGCCCCCGACTTGGACCGGGTCGGGAGTTTTTCCCATTGACTGTCTGCAAGGCCGGGCCTAACGTACGAGCCGGCCACGTGGCACTCGAATGAAGCGCCCATTCGCGACCATCGATGAAGCGGTGAGGGACCTCCGGCGGGGGCGCTTCGTGATCCTTGTCGACGACGAGGAGCGGGAAAACGAGGGCGACCTCGTGCTGTCCGCGCAGAAGGTCACCCCGCAAGCCGTCAACTTCATGGCCAAGTATGGGCGCGGGCTGGTCTGTCTCGCGCTCACGCCGCAGCGTGTCGAAGATCTCCAGCTGCCGCCGCAAACGCCTGAAAACACCGCCACCTTCGGCACCGCCTTTACCGTGTCCATCGATGCGCGCCATGGGATCACCACCGGGATCTCGGCGGCCGATCGCGCCGCCACGATCCGCGTGGCGATCGATCCGAAAACCAAACCGAGCGACCTGGCGCGTCCCGGCCATATCTTTCCGTTGAAGGCGCAGCCGGGAGGCGTGCTCCGCCGCGCGGGCCAGACCGAGGGCTCGGTGGACCTGGCCCGGCTGGCCGGCCATGTGCCGGCGGCGGTGATCTGCGAAATCATGAACGATGACGGCACGATGGCGCGGGTGCCGCATCTCCTGGAATTTGCCCGCCGGCACCGGCTGAAAATGGTCACGATCAAGGCCTTGATCGAATACCGCATGCGGCGCGAGACCTTCGTGCGGCGGGTGGCCGGGGCGCGCCTGCCGACGATCTTCGGGGAGTTCGAGGCGGTGGCCTTCGAGAACGAGTTCGACGGCGTGACGCACATCGCGCTGGTGAAGGGCCGCGTGGACGGCGGCGAGCCGACCTTGGTGCGGGTGCATTCCGGCTGTTTGACCGCGGATGCGCTCGGGTCGCTGCGCTGCGACTGCCGGGATCAGCTGCATCGCGCCATGGAGACGATCGACCGGGAAGGGCGCGGCGTGTTGCTCTATCTGAATCAGGAAGGCCGGGGCATCGGCTTGCTCAATAAGATCAAAGCCTATGGCTTGCAGGACAAGGGGAGCGACACGGTCGAGGCCAATCTGAAACTCGGCTTTAAGGCGGACTTGCGCGACTATGGGGTGGGGGCGCAGATTCTCGCGCAGTTGGGCCTGCACCACATTCGCCTGATTACGAACAACCCGCGAAAGATCGTCGGGATCGAAGGGTACGGCCTGCGGGTGGTGGAGCGGGTGCCGATCGAAACGCCGCCGCGCGCGGCCAATGTGCGCTACTTACGCACGAAGAAAACGAAGATGGGGCACATTTTGCGGAAGGTGTGAGGCGCGAGGTACGAGGCGCGAGGCGAGCCGTCGGCATGGTGAAAGTCGGACCAGCGCAGATGATGCGATGAAAACGATCGAAGGCGGGCAGGATGCATCCGGATTGCGGTTCGGGATCGTGGTGAGCAAGTTCAATGAGTTCATCACGAGCCAACTGCTCGCGTCGGCCGTGGAGGCGCTGACCAAGGCAGGGGCGGCCAAAGACGCGATCGAGGTGGTCCGGGTGCCCGGCGCGTTCGAAATTCCCCTCGCAGCGCGCCGGCTGGCGCGGAGCCGCCGTTTCGACGCGGTGCTGTGTTTGGGGGCGGTGATTCGCGGCGAGACGCCGCATTTCGAATACATCAGCAGCGAAGCGAGTCGAGGGATCGCGCAGGCGGCGGCGGATTACGACCTCCCCATTGTGTTCGGTGTGTTGACGACGGACACGGTGGCGCAAGCCATGGAACGCGCGGGGCCCCCGGAGCGTAATCGGGGCGCCGAGGCGGCGCGCACGGCTGTCGAGATGGCGACGCTGCTGAAACGATTGGTCGTCCGCCCCACCGAAGGCGGACGGGGCCGGAGAGGTCGTCGCGGGCGCCGTCGCACCGGCTGACATGAATGTCGTGGATACGCCACCACTATCTCCATCACAGAGGCCGCCGGTGAGCGGTCGGCGTCACGCTCGGGAGCGGGCCCTTCAACTCCTGTTTCAGTGGGACATCCATGGGCACACGCGGCATTGGCTCGATCAGTTCTGGGAAGATCATAAGGTGACGCCGGACACCCGCGCGTTTGCCGAGCAACTGCTGCACGGCGTGATGGACCATCGGAAAGAATTGGATGCCCTGCTGGGCGCCGCGGCCACGAATTGGAAGGTGTCGCGGATGCCGGTCGTGGACCGCAACATTCTCCGCGCCGCCGTCTACGAGCTGATCTGGATGCCGGAGATCCCGGCCAAAGTGACAATCGACGAAGCGGTGGAGCTGGCCAAGAAGTTCGCCGACGACGAAGGCAAGAAATTCGTCAACGGCGTGCTGGATCGGATTCTACGGGACGAGGCGCGCCTGGCTGCAAAACGGGCGGAAGCCGAGGGCGTGAAACGGGCGCATTGACGATTGAGTCATTGCCGATTGAGCCATTGATGCGGAGTCTCGACAATGGCTCAATGGTCCAATGTGTCAATGGTGAAATCTGATGATTGATCGCTACACCCGTCCCCAGATGAAGGCCGTGTGGGATCTCCGCCGGAAGTACGAAATCTGGCTGGAGGTCGAGTTGCTCGCCTGCGAGGCCTTGGAGCGCTCGAAGGCGGCGCCGCGGGGCGTGTCGGCTCGTATCCGGCGGAAAGCCACGATCAATCCCGCGCGGATCGCCGAGATCGAGCGGGTGACCAAACACGACGTCATCGCCTTCCTCGAGTCGCTGATCGAATCGGTGGGCCCGGACGTGCGGTTTCTGCACGTGGGGCTCACATCCTCGGACATCGTGGACACCGGACTGGCCGTGCAGATGGTCCAGGCGCTCGACCAGATCATCGCCGGGGTCGAACAGCTGCTGAAGGCCCTTAGGCAGCGGGCGTTCGAACATCGCGACACCATCATGGTCGGCCGCTCGCACGGCATTCACGGCGAACCCATCTCGTTCGGGTTCAAACTGGCCATTTGGTATGAGGAAACGCAGCGGCACGTGGCGCGCCTGCGCCGCGTGCGGGAAGAGGTGGCGGTCGGCAAGTTGTCCGGCGCCATGGGCACCTTCGCGCACCAGGGGCCCGAGGTGGAAGCCTACGTCTGTCGCAAGCTCGGGCTGGCGCCGGACCCGGTGTCCAATCAAGTGATTCAGCGGGATCGGCACGCGGCCTATCTCTCGGCCCTCGCGCTCCTCGCGGCGAGTATTGAAAAGTTCGCGACGGAAATTCGGCACCTCCAACGGACCGAGGTGTTGGAGGCCGAGGAATACTTCTCGGAAGGCCAAAAGGGCTCCTCGGCCATGCCGCATAAGCGCAACCCGATCGCCTCCGAAAATCTCTGCGGCTTGGCGCGGCTGGTGCGCGGCAACAGCCTGGCCGCGTTGGAGAATGTCGCCTTGTGGCATGAGCGCGACATCAGCCATTCGTCGGTGGAACGGGTGATCCTGCCGGACAGCACGATTTTGATCGATTACATGCTGGCCCGCATCACCGATCTCATCCAGAATCTGGTGGTCTATCCGGCCCGTATGAAGCACAATCTCGAATTGACCGGCGGGTTGGTCTACTCCCAGCGGCTGCTGCTGGCGTTGTTGGCCAAAGACGCCCAGCGGAAAGAGTCCTATGAAGCCGTGCAGCGCAATGCGATGGCGGGCTGGAAGGGCGGCAACTTTCAAGAGCTGGTGGCCAAGGACCCCTTTATCTCGAAGCATCTGAGCGCCAGGGAGATCCGGGCTTGCTTCGATCCGAAGCACTACCTGCGTCATCTGACTCAGATCTATCGACGGGTCTTCGGCGCGTCGGGAGCCCGATGAGGAACCGATGAAGCGAACGAATCGGCGTTCGTCGGCGACCTGGATGGTGATGGGGATGTGGCTCGTCGTGGCGACGGCGCCGGTGGCGAGCGCGGCGGATCGCGACCGGCTCTTGTCCGATCCGGGCGTCTTCGGCACCTTCGCCGCCTTTCGGGTGGATGCGGAGTGGTGGAAACTGGACCGGTCGCTCCGGCAATCCGCGCTGGCCGAAGTGAAGGGAGTGGTCGAGAAGCACCGCGACAAGCTCGCGATCGATACCTATCTGCTCCGCGGCTTGTCGGACCATGCGGACTTCATGGTGCGGGTGCATGGGGCGCAGTTGCTCGATACCCAGAATTTCTTGCTCGACCTGATGGCGACGTCGTTCGGCCGGCACGTGCAGAACACGGTGACCCTCAACGGCCTGACCAAGCGGGCCAACTACACGCCGAACTTCCAAGACAGTCTGAAGGCCGAGCTCAAGACGCCGCCGGACCCGAGCCCCAAACCCTACGCCGTGGTCATCCCCATCAAGAAAGACGATCAATGGTGGATCCTGGACCAGGACCGGCGCACCGCTTTGATGGCCGAGCATGCCGATGCGACCGTGGCCTATCTCAAGACCGTCAAGCGGAAGCTCTACCATTCCAGCGGCATCGACGATTTCGACTTCATCACCTACTTTGAGACGGCGCGGCTGGAAGACTTCAATAATCTGGTGATCAATCTGGAGAAGGTGACGGAGAATCGCTACAACCGGCGCTTCGGTCATCCCACATTGCTGGGCACGGTGCGCACGTTGGATGAGCTGGCCGACGCCCTGGCGCGATGATGGCCCCGGCACAAATAGGTCTACCCATGGCGACAGGCACCCTCCTCTACGAAGGCAAGGCGAAGAAGATCTTCTCGACGGAGCAGCCGGACCAGGTTCTCCACTACTTTAAGGACGACGCGACGGCCTTCAACGCCCAGAAGCGGGGCACCATCGTCGACAAGGGGGTGGTGAACACCAGGGTCTCTGAGCGGCTGTTCCGCCTGTTGGAAGAGGCGGGGGTACCGACGCATTTCATCAAGCGAGTCGGTGATCGGGAGCTGCTCACCAAGAAGGTGACCATCGTGCCGATCGAGGTGGTGGTGCGGAACGTGGTGGCCGGCAGCTTGGCGAAGCGTCTGGGATTGAGAGAAGGAGAGCCCATCTCGCCGGCGCTCGTCGAGTTCTACTTAAAGAATGACGCGTTGGGTGATCCCTTGATCGCGGATGAGCACGTCCGGCTGATGAAGTTGGCCGAGCCGGCACAGGTGGAGCACATCAAAGCGTTGGCGCGGAAGATCAACAGCGTCCTCGTGCCGTTTTTTGCCGAGCGGCGGATGATCCTGGTCGATTTCAAGCTGGAGTTCGGGCTGGACGGCGGACGACTGATCCTCGCGGATGAGATCTCGCCGGACACCTGCCGGTTGTGGGATCAGGGGACGAGAGAGTCGATGGATAAGGATCGGTTTAGAAAGGATTTGGGAAAAATTGAAGAGGCGTATCAGGAAGTCTTACGAAGAGTATGCGGGTGAAGGTGAGACGCAGTGACTGGTCTCTTTGCTCGCAGAGGCCGCACTTCGGAAAGTGCTCCCTCGATGCGCGCAGTCGAGACCAATCACTGCATCCCTTGTCAAGATTCCCAAATCCTTTTGGAGGAGTGAGAGTAAGGTGAAGGGGTTTTTGCAGTGGTTCATGCAGTATGGGTTGGTGGCGGCGATTGTCGTGTGGGCTGGGGCGATCGGCTTGATGGCCTACCACCTGCATGATTCGCCCTGGCGATGGGCCTTTGCGGCCTTGGCCGTGGGCGGCCTCGCGACGGTCTGGGGCATCGGCCGGATTCGCCGCTATGTGGACACGATGATGAAAACCGCGCAAGTGGAGAAGAAATCGTGAAAGCCAAAATTCATGTGACCTTGAAGAACGGCATTCTGGACCCGCAGGGGAAAGCCATCGAACATGCCTTGGAGACCCTGGGCTTTTCGAAAGCCGGGAATGTGCGGGTGGGAAAGTACATGGAGCTGGACGTCACGGAAAGCGACCGCGGGAAGGCTGAGGCGCAGGTCAAATCCATGTGCGAGAAGTTGCTGGCCAATACGATCATCGAAGAATATCGGTACGAGCTGACAGGCTGAGGTTAAGGTTGAGGCTGAGTTCGATCAAGACTTGGCGTTCCTCAACCTTAGCCTGAACCTTAACCTTGAGGGATCATGAAGATCGGCGTCGTGGTGTTTCCGGGCAGTAATTGCGATCACGACTGCCAGCATGTCTTGAAGGATGTGCTGGGGCAGTATGTGGAACTGATCTGGCACAAGGAGACCTTGCTGGCGGGGCTGGATGCGATTGTCCTGCCGGGAGGGTTCTCCTACGGCGACTATCTGCGGACCGGCGCCATCGCGCGCTTTTCGCCGGTGATGGGGGCGGTGAAGCAGTTTGCCGACAATGGCGGGCTGGTACTGGGCATCTGCAACGGGTTTCAGATTCTGCTGGAGGCGGGTTTGCTGTCGGGCGCTATGTTGCGGAACACCTCGCTGAATTTCATCTGCAAGGACGTCTATGTGCGCGTCGAAAACGCTGCGACCTCTTTCACGAATCGGTACAAGCCGGGCCAGGTCCTCCGAATTCCCATCGCCCATGCGGATGGGAACTACTACACCGACGAGGTCACGCGCTCGCAGATCAAGGCCAATGCGCAGGTGGTGTTTCGGTACTGTGATGAGAATGGGAAAGTGACGGACGGCGCGAACCCGAATGGCTCGCTGGACCATATCGCGGGCAT
>CAYZTJ010000124.1:0-9645 GCA_964481215.1 uncultured Nitrospira sp.
ACGGTCCTGGTGGAGACCAGCGGCGCCGTCGATATCGCGCCGCTCGACCGTCGCGCTCGCGTAATTTTGGATGTGAAATGTCCGGGCAGTGGTATGATGGACCGCATGCACTGGCCGAACGTGGCCGCGCTGACCGAGAAGGACGAGGCCAAGTTCGTCATCAAGGACCGCGCCGACTATGACTGGGCCTGCGGCATCGTGAAACAGTACGAGCTGACGGCTCGCAGTCACGTCCTGTTCAGCCCGGTCTTCGGAACCCTCGCGCCCCAGCAGTTGGCGGAATGGGTCTTGGCCGACCGGCTGCCGGTGCGCTTCCAGCTCCAATTGCACAAGCTCATCTGGGAGCCGGATCGCCGGGGCGTGTAGCGCGCAGACACGGGCTCGAGTCGTTCGTGAACCATCGACCATGGAGGAGGACGGGGACGCATGCGGATGATGGAGATCGCGGTCACGCAGGGGAAGGCGGAATCGGCCGACACCGACGTGTTGGTCGTCGGACATTTTGAGGACGACGCGGCGCTGAAAGGCGAGGCGGCCACGGTCGACAAGGCGCTGGGCGGCGCCCTGCGTGCGCTGCTGAGCTGCAAGGAATTCGAGGGCAAGCCTCAGCAGATCACGGTGTTGCACACGCAGGGGAAGATTCCCGCCAAGCGGGTGCTCCTGATCGGGCTCGGCAAGAAGAAGGACGCGACGCGCGACACGGTACGGCAGGCCATGGGTTGTGTCGCCAAGCGCGTCCGCCAGCTCGGCGCCGGCGCATTTGCCGCGCCCCTGCTCGGCCAGGGCATCGCCGGCGCGTCACCGTTAGACGTGGCCCAGGCGATGGCCGAAGGCGCGCTCCTGGGGCTCTACCAATTCACGGAATACCGAACCGACAACAACGGCGCCGGCAAGACCGTCGCTTCCATGACCCTGATCGAACCCAAGAAGGAGCGCGTCGCCAAATTGACCGAAGGGGTCCGCCGCGGCCGAGCCGGCGCCGAGGCCGCATCCTTTGTGCGGGACCTCTGCAACCATCCCTCCAACGTGATGACCCCATCCCGCATCGCCGCCGAAGCCACGTCCATCGGCAAGGAGCGCGGAATCAAGGTCAAGATTCTCGAACAGCAAGAGGTCGAGCAACTGGGAATGGGCGCGTTTCTCGGAGTTGCCCGGGGGAGTCATGAGCCGCCGAAGTTCATCGTCCTGGAATACCGCGGCGCCAAGGCCAAGCACGACAAACCGATCGTGCTGGTCGGTAAGACCATTACCTTCGACACAGGTGGAATTTCCCTCAAGCCGGCCGAGAATATGGAGCAGATGAAGGCCGACATGACCGGCGGTGCCGAGGTGTTGGCGACCATTCGCGCAGCCGCGCGGCTGCAACTGCCGCTCCACGTGGTCAGCATCCTGCCAGCCACGGAAAACATGCCGGGCGGCCGCGCCATCAAGCCGGGCGACATCTTGAAAACCCTGTCCGGCAAGACCGTCGAGGTGCAGAACACCGACGCCGAGGGCCGATTGATCCTTGCGGACGGTCTGGCGTATGCCTGTCGCCTGAATCCGGCCGTCGTCGTCGATATCGCGACGCTCACCGGCGCCTGCGCCGTGGCCCTGGGACAATTCGCCATCGGCATGTTCGGCAATCAGGAAGGCCTGAAGGCGAAAATTCGTGACGCCGGCGCGCGGGCCGGCGAGCGGGTGTGGGAGATGCCGCTGTGGGACGACTACTTTGAGCAGTTGAAGAGCGACGTGGCCGACATGCGCAATATCGGCGGTCGCGGCGGCGGGATGATCACCGCCGCGCTATTCCTCAGCAAGTTCGTCGGCGACGGGGTCCCCTGGGTACACCTCGATATCGCGAGCACGGACTGGAGCGAGCGGGAGCGCGCCTATATCCCGAAGGGCCCGACCGGCATCGGGACCCGGCTCCTTTTGCAATTCTTGATCGATCAAGCCAAACTGCCGAGCTAAGGACGGACTTCTGCCATGATCAGCGAGACCGTGCGCGACCAAGTCGGCCAGCTCTTCATGCTGGGCTTTACCGGGAAAGCTCTCACCCCGGAGCTTACCGATTTCTTCGGCGACCTGAAGCCCGGCGGAGTCATTCTCTTCTCGCGCAATCTGGAGCATCCGGCCCAGATCGTCGAACTGACCAACAGCCTCCAGAAGCTGGCCAAGCGCGAACCCCTGCTGATCGCCATCGATCAGGAAGGCGGGCGCGTCTCCCGACTCCCCAACGGGTTTACGATCTTCCCTCCCTGCGCCTGGTTCGGCGAGTGCAACTCCGCCGAGATGGCCTATGCCGCCGCCGCGGTCACGGCGAAAGAGCTGCGCGCCGTCGGCATCAACATGAACATGGCGCCCGTGTTGGATGTGCACACCAACCCCGCCAACCCGATTATCGGCGACCGGGCCGTCAGCGGAGATCCCAGTCAGGTGGGCGAACTGGGGCTGGCCATCATGCGCGGCCTGCAAGATAACCGGGTGGTGGCTTGCGGAAAACACTTCCCCGGCCACGGCGACACCAGCGCGGACTCCCATCTGGAACTGCCGACCGTGCAGGCGTCGGCCGAGCGCCTTCGCGAGGTCGAGCTCCGCCCCTTCGCCCATGTGATCCCGCAGGGTTTGTCGTCGATCATGACCGCGCACGTCATGTATCCCGCCCTGGATCCCGAATCGCCGGCGACGCTCTCTCCTCGGATTCTGACCGAGATGCTCCGCACCCAGCTCCAGTTTGACGGCTTGATCCTGACGGACGATCTGGAAATGCGGGCGATCGTCGACCATCATGGGATCGAAGAGGCGAGCCTTCGGGCGCTCAAGGCCGGCGCGGACATTCTCTTGATCTGCAAGGATCCCATTCGTCAGGTCAAGGCCATGGAAGCGGTGATCCAAGCCGTCGAACGCGGCGAGATTTCCGCTGATCGGATCGCCGCCTCCGCCGCCCGCCTGGCCAAGGTGAAGCGCAAGTTCCTGGCTCCCTACACCCCCGCCGATACCAGCGTCGCCCGCCTGATCGTCGGAAGCCGCTCACACAAGGCGCTGCTGGACAGCATCCGCCAGAGCCGCGCGCGCCGCCAACACGTGGCGGTGTGACCTCCCCGCTCCCCCCGCCGGTCTCCCAACGAGAGCGCTGGGGCTGGTGTCTGTACGACTTCGCCAATTCCTCCTTTACCACCCTGATCGTCACCGTCGCCTATAGCGTCTACTTCGTGCAGGTGGTGGCCGGGCACTTGGGCGGCGGGCAAGCCGAGCGGATCTGGTTCTGGGGCTATGCCCTCTCCATGTTGGTCGTTGCCCTCCTGTCTCCGATCGTAGGAGCCGAAGCCGATCGACGGGCCGTCAAGCGTCCCTGGCTCATTCTCTCGACGCTCCTCTGCGTCGCCGGCACGGCCTCGCTGGCGCTCGTCAAGGCGGGCGATGTGATGGCCGGCTTGCTGCTCTTTGCCGTCGCCAACATCGCCTTTGAGTTGGGCTTCATGCTTTGCAGCGCCTTTCTCGTGGAGATCGCGACAGCCGACACGATGGGCCGGCTGTCGGGGTACGGCTGGGGCCTCGGCTATGCGGGCGGCCTGGCGTCGCTCGCCCTGGCGTTCCCCTTCATCCGAGGAGGCTTTGCCCCGGAAAATCTGGACGCCTATCGGCTCAGCTTCGCCGTGACCGCGGGATTTTTCTTGGTCGCTGCGCTGCCGACCTTTCTCTGGCTCCGCGAGCGGGCCGTGCCCCACGCGGACAGGCGAGACCGCGCCCGATGGCAGGCGCCCTTCGCTCGCCTGGCCGAGACGGCGAGGCGGCTGGCCCGCAATCGGGACCTGTCGCGCTACTTCCTCGCCTATCTGCTCTATACGGACGCCATTAACACCGTCATCACGGCTTCGGCCATTTTCGCCAACAAAGTCCTGGACTTTTCGCCGGCCGATCTGATTATCTACTTCTTGGTCACGCAGGTGACAGCCGGGGCGGGCTCGGTCTGGTTCGGCCGAATGGCCGATCGGGTCGGACCGAAACGCACGATCGTCACGACCCTGATCATTTGGATCGGCGTCGTGATCGGCGCCTCGCTGGTCACGAGTCATGTCCAATTTTACGCCGTCGGCCTGATCGCCGGAGCCGCGCTCGGCGCGAACCAGGCGACGAGCCGCACCTTGGTGGCACGGTTCACACCGCTGGGACGGCAGGGAGAGTTTTTTGGGCTCTTCTCGGTCACGGGCAAGTTTGCCGCGATCGTCGGGCCGATCGTCTACGGTGAGGTCACGGCCTGGACCGGCAACCAGCGCTGGGCCGTCGCCTCGATGGCGATCTTTTTCGCGGCCGGCTGGTGGCTGATGCGGACGGTCGATGAGGCGCGGGGGATCGAGGCGGCGGGGATAATCGAGTCCCAAAGTCTGAAAGTCTGAAAGTCCCATGTCTTAGGGTCAGTTGCGACGTTCAGACTTTTCGACTTTGAGACTTTCAGACTGGGGCTCATCATGGCCGTGAAGAAAGGCGATCTGATCGACGAGCAAAAGCGGCATAAGGACGGCTGCGGCCTCGTCGTCAAGATCATGGGCGGCGGGGATGGATTCCAAAAGATCATCTGTTGCGGCCATGAATTGACCGAGGCCGATCTCGTGCCCGATGTGACCTCCTCGATCGGGCGCAAAAAGGGCTACACCCCGATCGGCGTCGTCCTGGATGAGAAGAAACTCCATCCGGACTCCTGCGGACTCCGGGTCATGATCATCGACGGCGGGGCAGGGCTTCAGGAAATCATCTGCTGCGGCCATTCGTTGACCCTGAAGTCCATGCGGGAATTGAAGTACGGTCAGCGCGGCCTCACGGACCAATCGGCGCAACCGGCGCCGGTGCCGACGCCGACCGAGGGGCGTTCGGGAACGGCGTAGGAGGAACGGTCATGGATCGCACGGAACGGCTGAAGGATGTGCTCACCCGAATGGAATGGCTCGATCGTTGGGGATACATCACCGCCGGCTTCAGTCTGTTGATCCTCGGCATGTTGATTTTCGCGCATGCCTGGTATCGGTTCCTCCAGGTCACGATGAAGGTCGGGCTCCTGCCCGCCGGCTTGCAATTGCTCAACGATCTTTTGCTGGTCATCATCTTGCTGGAGCTCTTTCGGACCGTCGTTCGGTTTCTGCAAACCGAGGTCTTGGCCCTTGAGCCCTACCTCGCGGTGGGGATCATCGCCTGTATTCGACGCGTCCTCACCGCCAGCGCAGAACTCTCCCATCAGGCCGAAATCACCGGCGAGCTGTTCGATCGTTATCTCATGGATGTCGGGCTGAACGTCGCCGTAATCATGGTGCTGATCGTCGCCGTCTTTCTCGTTCGCAAACGTCCGGAGGCCATGCCGCCGCCGGTCCACGTCCACGTGCAGACGTAACCGCCTTCGGCGCCCCCAGGTCCCTCTTAATCTCCTCTCCCGAGACTTGCCCGGATTACTCCGGTTGTGGCATCATGGCGACCCGCTATGGTTGCGTTACTGGAATACGTCGGCTGCATTCACATCTATCTGGGCCCCTATCGGGGGAACCCGATCGCCTTGTATTTGAAGCGGGGGGACAGCCGCTGCCAGATCGCGCCCCGTGCCTACCCGTGGAACGATGTCATCGGCGAGGGTGAGACGCCGAACAAGGCGGCGAACGATTTTGAAGAGAAGTGGAGAGCGAAGGGCCTAGCGGCGGACATGTACTCCGGACCCGCATGGGAAGGGGGCGTTAAGCCCGAGAAGCCCGCGCCACCGAAACCGGCAGCCCCGCCAAAGCCGGCAGCCCCCGCAACTCCGGTCGCCGCCGGCGGACCTTCCACGGCGACTCCCCCACCGGCCTCGACGCCGCCCGCTCCGGCGGCACCCCCAGCCTCAGCCGACCCCACTGCCTAGGCCTGTCCCGCGGCCAAGACCCCGGGATGACTCCTTGCAGCTCAAGAGCCAGTACCGTCGTGCCCGCGTTGCAAACTTAGGCGGCGAGCGGCTTCTTCTGCGTCTGACCGGCCAGCCGGCTATGTCTCATGCTGTAGAGGAAGTAAATCGCGATGCCGAGGACCGTCCACACGGCGAAGCGAATCCAGGTCATCAGCGGCAGGTAGGCCATGAGCCCGAGGCAGGCCGCCATGGCCAGGATAGGGGTCCAGGGCATGAACGGAGTTCGAAAGGGTCTGGGTTGATTCGGCCTGGTTCGACGAAGCACTAGCAATCCCCCGCAGACCAAGGCAAAGGCGAAGAGGGTGCCGATGTTGGTCATATCCGCGGCTTCGCCGATGGGCACGAAGGCCGCCATGACGGCTACGGCGATGCCGGTCAGAATGGTCGCTCGATGCGGCGTGCCGAAACGGGGATGCACGGCCGAAAGCCAGGGGCCCAGCAGACGGTCTCGCGACATGGCGAAGAACACGCGAATCTGCCCGAGCATCATGACGACCAGCACGCTCGTAATCCCCGCCACGGCGCCCACCGCCACCAGCGCCGCGCCCCATTTGAAACCGGCGACGCTCAGCGCCTCCGCCACAGGGGCATGAATATCGACTTTCGTGTAGGGCACGATCCCCGTGAGAACCGCCGCCGTGGTGATGTAGAGCACCGTGCAGACCGAGAGCGACGCGATGATCCCGATCGGCAGATCCCGTTGAGGATTGCGGGACTCCTCCGCCGTGGTCGACACCGCATCGAAGCCGATGTAGGCAAAGAAGACGATCGCGGCGGCCGCGCCCACGCCGGCGAATCCAAAGGGCATGAAGGGGCTCCAATTGGCCGGTTCTACCGAGGAGGAGCCGACCGCAATGAAGAACAGGATCACGGCCAGCTTCACGCAGACGATCAAGCCGGTCGTGCGAGCGCTCTCTTTGACGCCGATCACCAACACTCCCGTGACCAGCAGCACGATGATCGCCGCCGGCAGGTTCAGCACGCCGCCTTCCGGCCCGCCCGGCGCATGAATCGCCCATGCCGGCAAGCCGATGCCCATCAATTTCAGCACATTGTTGAAATAGCCCGACCAGCCGATCGCCACCGCCACGCAGGCCACGCCGTATTCCAGAATCAGATTCCACCCGGTGAGCCAGGCCAGTAATTCCCCGAGCGTGGCATAGGAATAGGTATAGGCGCTGCCCGCGGCCGGAATCATCGAGGCGAACTCCGCGTAGCAGAGCGCGGCGAGCGCGCAGGTGACCCCCGAAAGGACGAAGGAGAGGATGATGCCGGGCCCGGCGCCGGGCCGGTGCGCATCCCCCACGATGGCCGTCCCGATCAAGACGAAGATACCCGTCCCGATGATCGCGCCGATGCCGAGCATGGTGAGGTCCCACACCGTCAGCGTCTTCTTGAGCCGATGTTCGGGATGGTCGCAGTCCGCGAGGATCTGCTCGATGGATTTCGTACGGAAGATGGGGTGGTTCATTGGAGCGGGCGCGTGACGCCGTAAGATCTGCGGACGACGTGCCTTTCTCTCTTAGCCCTCGGACGATTGAGCCGGGAGCTTGACTCACGCCCCATGGCGGGCCGCTTTGATGAAGGCGGCGAACAGCTTCCGCTGGATGGCATCGTGATCGTACAGAAACTCGGGATGCCACTGCACGCCCAGGAGAAAGCGCTTCGTCGGCGACTCGATGGCCTCGATCACCCCGTCGGGCGCCTGTGCGCTGGCCACGAGCCCGGGCGCAGGCCGTTTGACGGACTGGTGATGCGAACTGTTGACCCTGATGCTCAGCCGCCCCGTAATCCGGCTCAGCAAGCTCTTCGCGAGAATCCGAATCGGGTGCGCGTGCTCGGTCGCCGGCCCCTTGGCACGATGAGACAGGGGCTCGACCACTTGAGCGGGAATGTCCTGAATCAAGGTCCCGCCGAGCCCCACATTCAACGCCTGCATGCCGCCGCAGATGCCCAGCAGAGGCAGATCGGCGGCGACGGCCATCCGGATCATCTCCAGTTCGAAGGCATAGCGTCGCCGGCTCATGACCGTGAATCGGTAGCGTTGGCGCTCCCCATAGAGAGACGGGGGCAGATCCGGTCCGCTCCCCGTGAGGAGCAGTCCGTCCAGTCCTTTGAACAGCCGGCGCCGCAGGGCCGAGTCGTCGGCCAGAGGGAGGATGAGCGGCACGCCGCCCAAGGCTTCGATGGCGTTGACGTACCGGGCGCGAAGAAAGTAGGTCGGCTCGCGGCCGCCCATGTCTGGGCGGTCTCCGGCATTGAAATCGGGCGTGACCCCGATGATGGGTTTCATGCCATGCGTGGCGCTAGGGAGCCGGAGTGGGTACCGGCGCGGCAGGAGCCGAGTTGTCCGTCGCCTGTCCGAAGAATCGAACCGGCTTGTCACCCTTGAGATGCTCCGGCGTGATGATATAGGTGCCGTACATCGAGGTCGTCCAGACCTTCTTCGCCGTGTCTAAATCGCCGCCGGTCGCGGCGTAGGCGCCGGCCCCGAACACTCCGCCCAGTATGGCAAAGGCGCACTTGGCCGCCCCGTAGGGCACGGTGAGCAACCAGCTGGCGACGGACAAGCCGGCGCCGCTCCCGCTCGTTTCATTCTGATCGCCGCCGGAGATCGCCCAGGCCGCGCCGGTGGGCGCCAAAAGGGCAATCACCACAGCCATCACCACGACCATCGTCCCAGCCTGCCGTTGTCCCAGAGCGTTCATGATGTTCACAGGATCCTCCTCTCCGTGAGCAACTATCAAAGAAGTGTCGTGAAGGGGAATGAGGAATCTCCGAAGAGCGCGCGTCCCCGATCGGGCCCTTCTTATAACAGATTCGCCAAGGTATGCAACCCTGCCGGCCCGATGCGGATCACAGGCCCCGCCTCACTCGCTCAGATCCAACTCCGCCTGCACCCATTCACGAATCTCGCCGACTCGATCCGGAATCGATCCCTCAAGTTGGGGTGCCAAGCGCACGCCGTCCAACAGCTGGCTTTCTTGCGGCAGACCGTCGTCCAAGGCCAGCTCAAGCGTGAGACCGCACAGCCGTTGCGCCAGGAGCTCACCTGCGCGCTGGCGGTAGAGTGGACGTTCCTCCAAGGGCACCGCGGCCAACAGATCGTCCACCCAGGCCTCGTAGCCGAGCGCCGCCCTGGCTCGATCGATCGTTCCTTCGGGTAGCTGCACTTCGACCTGAATCCCGCTCTTCCAGCTCCGCTTCTTCACATTGAACACGCAGCGCACGAGGCCGGATAGCCCAACGACGGGCTCCGGCCCGAAGAAGAGCGTGGTGCGAAAGAGAGGGGGCTGAGGGCTCGACGGGAACGACATACCAACTTGCTGAAGGCCTCGCCAAGAGACTTGACCGGGTATTCTACCATGCCCGGACGGGTGACGAGAAAGTCTTGCGTCGTGCTGCGACTCAGTGCAATATGAATGAGTTGATCCTACCAGGAGGACCGATGAAACCCGTTGAGTTCCTGAAGCCATCCGACACCTTTGTCCACCGCCACCTCGGGCCCACCGATTCGGACGTCCGCGAGATGCTCGCGACCATGGGGCTCATCTCCTTGGATCAGCTCATCGACGGCACCGTTCCGCCCGACATCCGTTTGCCCCGTTCGCTGTCGCTGGGGCCGCACCGCGGCGAGTACGATGTGCTGGCCGAACTGCGCGCCATGCACGATCGCAACAGAATTTTTCGCTCCTTCATCGGCATGGGGTACTACGACTGCGCCGTGCCTCCCGTGATTC
>CAYZTJ010000125.1:0-5228 GCA_964481215.1 uncultured Nitrospira sp.
TCCCCTCCGGCCTGGTACCGGCCACGCACCTCAACGGCAAGAGCTTCGGGCCGACTCGTGCCTACGCCGATGGCAAAATCCAAGTCCTGGGTGGCCCGAGGGATTCCCCAGGCTGACACCGCCAAGCCCCCGATCAACACATACGAATCCACAAGCCCCTTACCGCGGGCCGCGTGAAGACGATCGAGCACTATCTTGAGGGCTTCTCGAAACACGCGCGTTGGAGGTCAAGGCAGAGATCTGACAGATCCAAAGCTCTCAGCAGACGCTCCTCCGGGAGAAACCGGCGCGCCTCCTTAAGCTTCTGATCGACCAGCATTTGCCCCAAGCGGCTGGGACGTCTGGAATTTGGGTACAGAGACTGTTTCGGACTGTGGGCTCCCATGGGGATCATTCTACACCGCCAGATCAGGCCGGTCACCTTTTGGCACTCACCGCTCGGCTACCCACCACTCCGCTCGATTTCCGCGTAGTACCCCTCCAGCACTGCCGCGCGGGCCGGCTCGATGAGCACGAGCTGCCGCTGATCGAAGGTGTTCGCCACATACAGATAGGTCAGTCCCGACGAGGTCCCGTACTCGGCATGGAGTTGGCGGCCCCCCGTCCCCTCCCTGGTGAAGGCCGCCACAACCTGCTTCGCGGGCAGTCGGACCCACTGTTGCTGCGCGGACGCGGCATGGGTTTCGTAGAGCGGCGCCTCCCCTTCTCCAGTCTGCTGCGACAGACTCGTCAGGTCCAGCTCGACCGGGAGGTCGTCTTCGGGTGACTCGTCCCAGGCAACCGGCGCCGTTGCCTTCGCCCCCACCGTGTAGAAGGGCCCATCGTCGGCGATCTCTTCGACGACCTGATAACGAATCAATTCGGGCTGTTCTAACAGTGCCAACCCGCGACCGGCCAAGGCGCGCTGGAACGGCACCCGCCGCGCCAGCTGCCTGGTTTTCTCGAACAGGATCAGGCGGCCGCCGGACGCCAGCGCCTTCACAAGTCGATCCACACGCGCGCCGATCCCGGTCCGCCGTTCAAATTCGGTCTGCACCTGAGGATCTCGCGCCCGCTCGAAGGTCTGCCAGTTCAGACTTGGAATCCCAGGCTCCTGCTCAGACTGCACCAGTGCGTGCGTCGCGACGATCACATCGAACGAGTCGGTGAGGGAGTCGCGGTCGAGGTCGACTCCTTCAAACCGCACGTTCCCCAGCCCCATGGCTTTCGCCCGCTCTGTCGCCAACGCGATCGATGCGGAGGAACGATCGACTCCCACAAACCGCACCGTGGGCCATTGCCGGGCGTACCAGGTGGTAAGCATCCCGATCCCGCAACCGACATCGAGTACCTGCGTCGCCCCCGCCAGCCGTTCCGCCACGCGAGGGCCGATCTCCAGATAGTAGTCGTAGCGCTGGCTGTAGAGCGGCGGGACGAACCGCGCGGTCGCAGTCAAGTCGTAGAAGGCAGTGTCAGCCTTGGCTCCGCCAGCCGGAGCGTGCTTGTCCCGAACGGCCTGATGGAGACGGGTGAGATCGGCGGCGGAAAGCGTCTCTCGCTGCCACTGGAAATACTCGGCGTCGGAGTCGAACCGTCGGAGGCCCCAGTCGGCGAGGTGCTGCCGCAGGGAAGTGCTGAGAGCCGAGTGCTGAGTGCTGAGATGGGGAGCGGGCTCAGAGCGTTCTGAATTCGACACGTTGTCCGTCACTCAGCACTCAGTACTCAGCACCGAGCACTCCTCTATCCCAGTCCCTTCTTCAGCATGATGGCGTCGCTGTAGGTTTCCGGGACCGGATGGGGCTCGCGCAGCTGACCGGACCCCAGCACGACATACTTCTCGCAGGTCAGGTCCCGCAGCCCGATCGGCCCACGGGTGTGGATGCGCAGGGCGCTCATGCCCAAGTCGCCGCCGAGGCTCATTTCCCGCCCGTCGTTCAGCCGCGTCGAACTGTTCACCAACACGGAGCCCGCATCCACTTCTCTCGCAAAGCGCATGGCCGCCGGATAGTCCTTGGTCACGATGCCGGCCGTATGCGACGGTCCGTACTTGGCGATGTGCTCCATGGCTTCATCCAGCGACTCCACGATCTTCAAGCCCATCTCGCGGCCGGTGTACTGCCGGCCCCAATCTTCCTCGACGGCCCCCCGGATGGACAAGTAGCCCGTGAGCGTGTGCGACCCCATCAACGACATGGTCTTCGGGCAGCCGACGAGCTGCACCTTGAATTCCTCCAGCAACAAGCGAATCAGCCCTGCGAGGAAATTGCGCGCCGTCGTCTTGTGCACCAGCAGCACATCGACCGCATTCAGCGCGCCCAACTTCTGAATCTTGGAGTTCACCACCACCTTTTGCGCCATCGGCAAGTCGGCCTCGGCATCCACATAGAGGTGACAGAGCCCGGCATCGAAGCCGAGAACCGGCGCCCGCACATGTTCTTGAACGGCCTTGCGCAGCCCGGCGCTCCCCCGCGGGATGAGAGCATTCAGGGCAGGGTGCTTCATCAATTCCAACGCGACGTCACGCTCCGGCCGATCCACCACCGCAAACGCGCCGACCGGCACGCCCGTCTCCTGCGCCGCCTTGGCCAAGGCCGAAACGATCACCGCATTCGTCCGCGACCAATCGGCATTGAGCCGCAACACCGAGACGTTGCCGGACTTGAGACAGAGGGCGATGGCCTCCACCGCTACCTCGGGCCCGAAGTCGGACACGACGCCGATGAGCCCGATCGGGACGCGCATCCGGCAGACCTGCATGCCGTTGTCTTCCAGATGTAGGTCGCGCATGTCCCCGACCGGCTCCGGACAGTCCGCCACCCGCCTGAGGGCGGCCACCATGTCCTGGATGTGATCGGCGCTCAGCCGCACGCGGTCCACGGCTTCCTTGACGCGGTCCTTGTTCGTCTCCCCCGCCAGCGTCTTGCCGACGGTCTCCGTGTCCTGTTCGTTCGCCGACAGGATCTCCTCTTCCAGGGCCTTCAGGGCGGCGGCCATCGCACGCAGCGCCTCATCCTTTGTCTTGGTCGGCAACGCCGCCATGGGGCGGACCTGTTCCTTCAGCCCTTTGAGGAGATTCGAGACATACATCTTGACGGGAATGTCGACCATAGGTGCTCCAGGCCTGTATGCAGAGGGATCCGTAGCTGTGCAGAGCCCCCCTCTAAGGAGGGCGGACTATACCATGCGGTTTTTCAGGCCGTCAAAGCGCCCAATCGGCAACATCCCGCTCCTATATCCCCCTATCGAGCCCCCCGAAGAGGGCCCCTCCCCTGCCTCTGCGGACTGGGCAGCCGAAGCCCGCCGCCGTATGCTCAAACTACGACACAGGACGCCACCACCACCGTTACCAGGGAGGACACCATGATGGTTCGCACGCTCATCGCCGCCACCGCCTTTCTGGCCGTCGCCGCCACGGCGCAGGCCCGCCCCCTGACGATCTTGACCCCCAGCCACACGGCTGAGGCCCAGACGGCGAAAACCATCATGGAAGACAAGCTCCGCAGCAAGGGCTTTCTCCTCACTGAAGCGTCGGACAACGGCCTCTATCTGCTGGTCGACGCCATGCACTACCGCACCAAGAGCGGGGAAGATGTGGGCATGGTGGGCACGCTCGTCATCGCCGCGCCCGGCAAAGGTCCCATGACGGCGATGGCGCATTCCTGCCTGCAAGAGAAGCGGATGGCTGAATTGATGAAAGAGACGAATCTGACCATTTTGGACTGCACCTCGGCGATCAGCCTGGATGAAAAAGCGCTGGCCAAGGTGATGGCTGATTTCGCGATGCTCACGCTGAAGCAGGAATTGCCGGCCGCGCCCGCGGCGGTCAACAAGGCCGACACGACCTTCACGACACGGAAACCTCAATCCTAATCGAATTCCGCTCCCTCGCCGCCGATCCGTACAACGGATCGGCGGCGCTAGAAGCCCCCCCTTGTTCCCCATGCCCTCGTTGACGCGCCGCGCTCCGGCTTGTTCTCCCCCGCCCCCTTCCTCTAGAATGCCGGTCCCGATTGGAGAACCCGGTGACCCCGCAGGACGCCCGCGCCCATTACAACTACTTGCTCACCCTCTGCCTGCGGAAGGAAGAAGCCTTCGGTCCGCTCGCCTTGACCTTTCTCAAAGACCATGATCTCGGCGCGCTCGGCCTCACCCCGGAAGAGCAGTTCAATCTCTTCATGGCCACAGCGGATGTCTTTGCCGCCGAACCCAAGCGTTACACGCACAAGCTGGAGTGCCTGCAGAAGGCCCAGCAGATCCTCCGTCAGACCCAATTCAATGAGCCCGGCTTAGCCCGCCACCTCGCGCACGAGATTCAGAAGACCGCGGCGGAACTCGACCTTTACAACGAGGCCATGCGCGCCACCCGAGGCGGCCCCGGGACCGCCCCGGACCGGGCCCGCGTCTATGTGGAGACCGATCTCCCCGACTACTTTCTTCGCACGGCGCAGCAGCGCGCCTCCGGCTACTATCAACAGAAGTTCAAGCTGACGAAGGACGCCAAGACCGCGCAACACTTTGCGAGCGCCGCCCGGAAGTTCGAGCCCGGCAATCCGGCCGTGCAGAAGGAATTCGCCGGCGCCTGCGCCCCCTTTATGAGCGTAAGGACCAGCGGCTTTCACCTGATGCTCCCCTTCGACCTCAAGATCAGCCGGCGGCCCGACGACCCGCTCGATGCCGCCATGCGCATCTGGTACGCGAAGATGGGCTATTCCTTCCCGCTTCGGTACGAATTGGGCAAGCTCTGCAGCTATTACGACGATCAGGTGCTCGACATCGCGCTGGACGACCCCCATCTCTTATTCGTCTCGGCTTCGCCCGTGAAGGAACCGGAGTTGGGAACGGTGACTCGCCCCTTGCCGGACGATGTGCCGATGGAACTGGGGCTCCCCCGGGCCTTTCTCGAAGGCTCTCATGCGCTGGGACCCTTCATTCAAATCGTGTGCAATTTCAAAGTCTGGTTCGACGCCGAGGTTCTCTCCCTGCTCATCCAAGGCGCCCCGGATCTGCACGAATACGGCTTGCAGGGCGGCGCCGGCCTCCTCACCCGCACCTATGCGACGGAGAAGCTGCCGGCCTATGCGCCCTCGGCAGGCCGCCCCTGGCAGCAAGGATTGAGCTTCAACTTCGTGAATCTGCATCTTCAGCTGGCGCAAGGGATGGATGAAGCCTTCGTGCCCTTCAACACGCCGATCTTTTCCGTCTATCCCGTCGTGAACCGGCAGGACTATCGGATCGAAGACGCGCGGAAC
>CAYZTJ010000125.1:5328-9589 GCA_964481215.1 uncultured Nitrospira sp.
ATGATCGATCTCCGAAGCGACACCGTCACCAGGCCCACCGCCGGCATGCGCGAGGCCATGGCCCGCGCCGACGTCGGGGACGATGTCTATGGAGAAGACCCGACTGTCAATCGGCTGCAAGAGCGGATGGCGAACCTCCTCGGCAAGGCGGCGGCGCTCTTCGTGCCGTCCGGCACCATGGCCAATCAGCTCGCCTTGCGGCTTCACGCGCAACCGGGGCAGGAGGTCATCGTCGAGAGCAAGTGCCACATGGTGCGGTATGAACAGGGCGCGGGCGGCGCGCTGGCAGGCGTGCAATTTCATTGGATCGCCGGCGCGCGCGGTCTCGTCACCGCCGAACAGGTGGAAGCCGCCATCCGGCCGAAAGACCCGCACACGATTCAAACCGCGCTGATCGCGATCGAGAACACCCACAACAGCGGCGGCGGCACAGTCTATCCGCTGAAGACCATCGACGCCATCCGCCGGGTGGCCGAGCGCCATCGGATTCCCATGCATCTGGACGGCGCGCGACTCTTCAATGCCGTCGCGGCCAGCGGCGCCGGCGCCGCCGACTATGCGCGCCACTTCGACAGCGTCTCCTGCTGCCTTTCGAAAGGCCTCGGCGCACCGGCCGGGTCGCTGCTCGCCACGAACGACCTTGCGGCCATGGACCGGCTCAGACGGTTTCGGCGGATGTACGGCGGGGCCATGCGGCAAGCGGGCGTCCTCGCCGCGGCCGGGCTCTACGCCCTCGATCACCATCTCGATCGGCTGGCCGCCGACCACGAGCATGCCAAGCGATTTGCCGCGGCCATCCAGTCGATCCCTGCGGTGCGCGTGCAGCCGGACGAGGTCGAGACCAACATCGTGTTCTTCGATGTGGTCGGCAGCCGGCTCAGTCCCGCCGACCTTGTGGCGGCTCTCAAGGGCGAGGGCGTCCTGCTCAACGCCGTCGGCGGGACACAATTCCGCGCCGTCACCCATCTCGACGTCACCGCGAAGGACATCGACGCCGCCGCCCACACCCTCCGCCACATTTTGAGCCGCTAATCGGTTGTTCGCACCGTTGACAGGTTCTCAAACCCCTCCGTAGAATGCCGCAAGTTCATCGTCACTCGTCGCGAGGTGCGCGTGCCCGCTCCGCCCATGGTGTCGTTCCGCCACATCACGCAAATTCTCGAACTCACCGATCGGCTGGGACTCTCCCGTGAAGGGGTGGAGATTCCCCTGTCGGCGGCCACCCCAGGGCTCATTCACACGCTGCCGAACGGCAAACTGGAAATCGTCGTCGATGCGGCGCAGCCCTTCGAGGAGTGGCTCACGACGATCGAGCCTGAGATTCGTCGCCTCGCCCTGGCCTAACGATATGGAACCCGGCAGCTCCCCCACCACGACGCCGGCTTTGCCGCCCACCAGGGAGGACTTGCAGGCCGAACTGTTGCCGCTTCCGGACGCGCCGCCGCAACCCGAGCCGGTGCTCAGTCCGGACCTCGAAGCCATCATCGAAACGGCGCTCCGCCACGTGCGCGGCAAGCGGGGAGGCGATCTCGTCGCGGTCTTGCTCGTGGGGTCGGGCGCGCGCCGCGCCCTCACGCCCCATAGCGACCTGGATCTCATCGCGCTGGTCAAGGGACAGCCCGAGGGAGAAGAGATCGTCCGCGTCTCCAACCGCCTCCTCGACATTCGCTACCGCGAGGTTACGGCCGTCGAAGAGGAACTGCCCGACACGCCGCGCCTCCCCGGCCTCCTGCGCAAGGCGCGCGTGCTCTACGAGATCGACGGCGCGGCCAGCCGGCTGCGCGACAAGGCGCAGCAATGTTTTCGCCAGGGCGTGCCCGCTCCGTCGCTGAACGAGCGCATCCGCCTCAAGGCCGACTGCTACCACTGGCTCGGCAAGGCCGAGGATCTCAAACAAGACTTGCCGGCCGCGCAGTATGTCTTCAACGTGTTTCTCGACAGCGCCGTCCATGCGTTCCTTCGTCTGCGTGGATTTTGGCCCACCGCGCCGGCGGAGGCCGTGCGGTTCATCGCCGCGCGAGACCCGGCCTTGGGCGACGTCCTCGAGGCCGCCATCTGCTCCTCGCCTTTCGAATCGCGCCTGGCGGCCGGACAGAAATTCGCCGCGCAGATTTTTCAGGATGTTCCCAATCCCCAGCGCATCGATTAGGACACCGCCATGTTGAGACACCTGCTGCCTGGACTGTTGGGATGCGCGCTCGCCGGATCGCTGTCCTGCGCCGCCACCGAGCAAGCGCGCGACGTGAAGTTTTCCGGATTCCTGGGGGACTACACGAAGTTGCAACCCGGCGGATCCGGCGAGCCGCTCTACGTGTACATCAATCAGAAGGCGGATTTTCGAGTCTACGACAAGGCCGTCGTGGAACCCGCGACGGTCTGGCGGGAGAAGGGCGCGAATCCCGGCGACGTCTCGCCGCAGGATCTCAAACGGCTGGCCGTCTCCCTGGAAGCGAAGATTCTCGAGGCGCTGCGACACGAGGGCATCAAGATCGTCAAGCAGCCGGGGCCGGGCGTGATGAAGATTCGATCGGCGCTCACCGAGGCCCAGGAGGCTTCCGTGGCCATGGACCTCGTGACCGCCGCCCTCCCCGTCCCCAGCGTGAGCCAGCTCGCCACCGGCACGCGCGCCTTCGCCGGCAAGGTCAGCATCGAAGGGGAACTGTCGGACAGCCAAACCGGTGAAGTGCTCGCCGCCATGGTGGACCGGCGCGCCGGCGCCCGCAATCCCATCGCCATCCGGGACTCCTGGGCCGACGTGGAAAAGGCGTTTCAGTACTGGTCGGATCGCTTCGCCTATCGGCTGTGTCTCTTGCAGCGCAAAGCCAACTGCGTGCCGCCGTGAGGGGCCCCTTGCCTTGACCGACTTCATGGATGTGCGGTAAGGTGCTTCCCCACACAAGGCCCGTCGGCCCTGCAGGATCATCTAGCCTACGATCGACGCCAACCCATCGTGCCGAGGTAGCTCAGTTGGCAGAGCACAGCCCTGAAAAGGCTGGTGTCGACAGTTCGATTCTGTCCCTCGGCACCACCACAAGCCCGTGAAGCGTGAACCGTGGGGCGTGGAGCCCCACGGCCTTACAGCCGTGGCGCCTCTCATTTGGTTATTTCGGCGGAACCCGCCGAAGCATGTCCGCCTTCGCCAAGGCTTCGGCGGACACCCGGCTCCGCATTCCTCCACGGCCTCCTAACCGTGGCTTCCTGCGAAGGCGGGTGAAGCGTGGGGGATCGAACCTCGGCCGGCTTCCCCCCTCTCTCCACCGCGCCATACCGATCACGCATCACTCACACGGATCACGGTCTCTCCTGAGTCCCCTGAAGTGATAGAGCGCGATGGCGGCGGCGGTCGCCACGTTGAGAGATTCCACGGCCGGATCGATGGGGACGTGGAACCGCAGCGCGGCGAGATTCAGCAGCCGCTCCGACAAGCCCCGGCTCTCGTTCCCCAGCAGCATGATAGCTTTGGCGGGCAGTGTGTCGATCTCACGGATGTCCTGGCTGCGCTTGCCTTGAGGGCAAGCCGCCATCAGCACGCAGTCGGCCCCCTGGAGCGCCTCGGCCTTGGCGCCGGCAAAGATCGGCAACGACAGGACGGCGCCGGCCGTGCCCCGCACCACCTTCGGATTCCAGACATCGACGGAGCCCGCCGACAGCCAGAGGGCGTCCACGCCGAAGGCCAGCGCGGATCGGATCAACCCGCCGAGGTTGGTCGGGTCTTGCAGCTCTTCCGCATAGATGCCGAAGAGCCTGGGCTTGGCCAGCAGCACAGATTCCTTCCAGACCGGCCGCCGCGCGACGGCCAGGATGCCCGGCGAGGTTCGGACATCCGAGAGGCCGTCCAGTTGCGACGCTCGTGCCTGGTACAAGGGTGCCGCCCCACGTTCCAGCATCCGACGCAGCCCGGGCTCGCACCGCTCCACAAATTCTGCCGTGACGACGAGCGTGGTCAGCGCGGTCGGACTGGCGCGCAGCAGTTCCGCGATCGGCTTTTCCCCTTCGAGGATGAAGGCCTGTTCCGCCTCTCGCCGCTTGCGATCGCGCAGCAGTTCGCGAATCTGCGTCGCCTTGGCGGCGGGCAAGGGGGGAAACTGGTTCGCGGGGTTGGGCATAGCGGGAATCACGCCAGAAAGGTTCTCAGTTTGCCGTGATCAGTTCTCGGTAGTCGGCTTGGGGGACGATCCCTGCTTGACCGATCACCGTCGACCGTTCACTGATCACGCTCCTCGCGCCATTGCGTGGCCGCAGACGATTGCGTAAGATCGGG
>CAYZTJ010000126.1:0-9515 GCA_964481215.1 uncultured Nitrospira sp.
AGGACGTGCTCAAGCACATCAACTTCAACCGCAAGATCGGCCAGCGCACGCTCGACGACGACACCTTGGCCAACTTCGTCCAGAATTTCGAGAAGATCCCGCTGCGGGACGAGAACTTCGAGTTTCCCGACCTGCTCGGCGCGGCCTACGAGTACCTCATCAAGTTCTTCGCCGACTCGGCGGGCAAGAAGGCGGGCGAGTTCTACACCCCGGCGGATGTCGTGCGCACCCTCGTCGAGATCGTCGATCCGCAGCCTGGCATGAGCGTCTACGATCCGACCTGCGGGTCGGGGGGCATGCTGATCCAGACGCGCGATTACATCCGGGAATGCGGCGGGAATCCCAAGGACCTCTCGCTCCTGGGACAGGAGAGCATCGGCACCACCTGGTCCATCTGCAAGATGAACATGCTGCTCCACGGCATTCCGCACGCCGACATCCGGCAGGAAGACACCATCCGCCGCCCCCAACACAAGGCCGAGAACAACGAACTCAAGCGCTATGACCGGGTCCTCGCCAATCCGCCCTTCAGCCAGAATTACATCAAGAAGGACATCGAGTATCCGGGCCGCTTCGCCGTGTGGATGCCGGAAAAGGGCAAGAAGGCCGATCTCATGTTCGTCCAGCACATGCTGGCCGTGCTCAAAGCCGATGGGAAGATGGCCACCATCATGCCGCACGGGGTGCTGTTCCGGGGAGGGGAAGAAAAGGAAGCGCGCAAGCACTTCATCGAGAAGGGTTGGTTGGAGGGCGTCATCGGCCTGCCTGCCGGGCTGTTCTATGGCACCGGCATTCCGGCCTGCGTACTGGTGATGAACAAGAAAGACGCCGCCGCCCGCCGGCACGTCGTCTTTATCAACGCCGACCGCGAATACCGCGAGGGCAAGGCGCAGAACTTCTTACGCCCGGAGGATCTCTCGAAGATCGTCCACGTCTATCGAACGCTCACCCAGGGCGGGCCGGACGTGCCTGGCTATGCCCGGCGCGTGCCGGTGAGCGAGATCGCCGCCGAGGAGTACAACTGCAACATCCGGCGCTACGTGGACAACGCCCCGCCGCCCGAGCCGCACGACGTGCGCGCGCATCTGCAGGGCGGCGTGCCGGTGGGCGAGATCGAGGCGCTGAGCCGCTACTGGAAGACCTACACGGGCTTACGCGAGCGGGTGTTCGCCCCGAGGCCCAAGGACAACCACTATGCCGACTTTGCCCCCGCCGTCACCGACCGCCGCGCGCTGGCCGAGCTGGTCAAGAACGATCCCGGTGTCGCCAAGGCCCATGCCCGCTTTCTGGAAACCGTAGAGGGCTGGTGGAAAGAGCACCTGCCGCTCATCGAAGATCTTGCGCCGAAGAACGGCCAGCGGGGGAACGTCTATGAACTCCGCCGCCACCTCCTCGCCTCCATTACTGCCACGTTCGCCAATACTCCCTCGCCCCGCGAGGGCGGGGAGAGGGGCGTCGCCGAAGCTGACGGGCATGATCTTCTGACTGAGCACCAGATTCGCGGCGCGCTGGCCAGTTACTTCGAGATCTTCAAGCCGGAGTTCAAATCCATCGCCTTCAGCGGGTGGGGACCGGAGCTGATCCCGGACGACGACATTCTCCAGAGCCAGTTTCCCGACCTCCTGGCCCAGATGGAGCGGAAGCGGGTCCGTCTGGCCGAACTCGCCGCGCTCTTCGCCGCCGCCGACGAAGAGGACTACGAAGACAGCGACGAGACCGGCGTGCTGCCCGGCGACGAGCTGAGGGCACTGAAGGCGGAACTCAAGGAAGCCAAGGCCCAAGCCAAGCTCGCTAAGAGGGAAACGCGCGATCCCACGGAATGTGACGCGCAGGTTCAAGCTATCGAAGCACGGCTGGTCCGGCACAGAGCGCTGGAGGATGAAGTCCGGCAGTTGAAGGCCGACCTGCGCGCGACGGAAAGGACAAAGGAAGACCTCGTGGCCGCCGCCCGCGAGAAGATCGACCGACACGAGGCTCGCCGCGTGATCCTCGACCGGCTGCACCGGACACTCATTCAGACCTACGAAGGCTATCTCAAGGCCGACCAGCGAGCCTGCCTCGCCGCGTTGGAAAATCTACACGCCAAATATGCCGTCACGGCCAAGACCATCGAGGCCAAACGAGACGCGGAGGCGGCGAAGCTGAAGGCGTTTCTCACGGAGTTGGGGTATGAGTAAATGCCTTTGGGAACTTGCCGATGTTCATTACGGTAAATCGCCCAATGAGGTACTAAGGGAGGATTCCCCTATTCCAATCATCGGCACTGGAGGCGTATATGGGCGCGCTTCGCGTGCGATGTATAACGGGCCAGCCGTCGTTGTACCTCGCAAGGGTTCGCTGGGGAATCCGCAGTATGTAGGCGAACCGTTCTGGCCGGTCGATACAACCTATGCGGTTATCCCAAAGACTGGAGTAGATGCAAAGTGGCTTTACTACAGTCTAGCTGCGTTTGACCTCACAAAGCTGAACGAGGCAACAGGCGTACCAAGCATCAACCGCGATTGGCTCTACCGGATTAAATTAGGATCAGATCAGTTCGACGGCCAGCGCCGGATTGCCGAGATCCTTTCGACGGTGGATGAAGCGATTGAGCAGACGGAGGCGCTGATCGCGAAGTACCAACAGATCAAGGCGGGGCTGATGCACGACCTCTTCACCCGCGGCGTCACCCCCGATGGCCGCCTCCGACCCACCCGCGCCGAAGCTCCGCAACTCTACAAAGAATCCCCCCTCGGCTGGATTCCGAAAGAGTGGGAGGTTCAATCGTTGCGTCACTTCGTTCCAATTGTTGCCTATGGTGTCTCGTCCGGTCTCGGTGAAAACCCGAGTGGTATCCCTGTTCTAAGGATGAACAATCTGACGGCTGGAAGAATCGACATAACAGATATTAAATTCTCCGATGCCGTGGAGGCTCGCTTACTAACTCTGAAAGTTGGCGATGTCATTTTCAACCGGACAAATTCACTGGAGCATGTCGGGAAAACAGCAATGTGGCGAGGTGAGCTCGCCGCAGCATCGTTCGCATCGTATTTAGTTCGCCTTGATGTAGACGTTCAGAAGATGCGGTCTGCATACCTCGTTTATTGGCTCAACTTGCCCAGTACTCAGATTGCCATTCGTCGGTTTGCGACCCCTGGGGTTCATCAGGTGAACATCAATCCAACCAATCTGCGCCGTATGGAATGTGCAGCGCCGAAGGACCTTGTCGAGCAGGACACAATCGCGAGGAGAGTCGAACAGTTAGAGAAATTCATCAACAATGAAGAATTACATGTTGCCAAACTCCGCCAACAAAAGCAGGGCCTCATGCAGGACCTCCTGACGGGCCGCGTGCGCGTGACGGTGGCTGAATCTAAGGAGGCGTCGTCATGACGCCAGCCGAACTCCGAGACACACTCAATGCGTTAATGGGACTGCCTGCCGAGACGGAGTGGGTGGAATTCAAAGCGGCGCGTGGTGAGTTTGACTTCGATCAACTCGGCCGCTATTTCTCGGCCTTGAGCAACGAGGCGGGTCTTCACCGGCAAGCCTTTGGGTGGTTGGTGCTTGGTGTGACGAACGAGCATCCGAGGCGGATCTGCGGAACACGCTACAAAGAGAGTCCGCACTCGCTGAATAAGCTCAAGCACGAGGTCGCCCAGGAGACCAATCACCAGCTCACCTTCCATGCGATTCATGAGTTGCGCGTCGAGGATCAGCGCGTACTCCTCTTTGAGATTCCCGCCAGCGTCAACGGTGTGCCGACCGAATGGCGCGGTCGCGTGTATGGTCGGCATGGGGAATCGGTGAGTCCGCTGTCGCTTTCGGAAATCGATCGTATTCGTGCTCCCTTGAGAGAGGACTGGTCCGCGCAGGTTGTGGAGAGTGCCGGCTTGGCCGATCTCGACCCCGATGCGATCGTGTTCGCTCGTGCGCAATACCAGGAAAAGCATCCACAGCATGCCGCCGAGCTTGCCGGGTGGGATGACGCGACGTTTCTGAACAAGACGAAGGTCTGCATAGGCGGGAAAGTGACTCGTACGGCGTTGCTCCTCTTGGGGAAGGAAGAGTCTGTTCATCTTCTGTCACCGGCTCAATCCCGAATTACGTGGGTGCTGAAGGACGAACGGAATTCGGAGAAAGACTACCAACACTTCGATGCACCTCTGATTCTTGCGGGCAACAAAGTGTTGGCCAAGATCCGAAACTTGACTGTGCGGCATCTCCCCAGCGGGACGTTGTTTCCGCAAGAAGTGACCCAGTACGATCCGTGGGTGTTACGCGAGATGCTGCATAACTGTATTGCTCATCAGGATTACCCATTGGGCGGGCGGATCAACGTAGTGGAAACATCGGATGCGCTTCTGTTCACGAATCTCGGCTCTTTTATTCCGGGCACGGTGGAGGAGATGATTCGGAGCGATGCGCCGCCTGAGATCTATCGGAATCCCTTCCTCGCACAGGCCATGGTCAACCTGAATATGATCGACACCATCGGGAGCGGCATCAAGCGGATGTTCCTGCGGCAGCGGGATCGTAGTTTCCCGCTGCCGGACTATGACCTGGACGATCCCGGCAAGGTCGCGGTCCGTCTGACCGGGCGTGTGTTGGATGAAAACTATACGCAGCTGCTGATGAGTCAGGCGGATCTGGATTTGCTGGATGTGATCGCTTTGGACAGGGTGCAGAAGAAGCGGGCGCTGGATGGCGACACCTTCAAGCGGCTCAAGGAGCGAAAACTCGTCGAGGGGCGCCGCCCTAACCTCTTTGTTTCCGCAAAGGTTGCGGCGGTCACCGGAGAGAAGGCAGCATATATCAAGAATCGAGCCTTCGACAAAGCCCATTACAAAGATATGGTTGTGGCCTATCTCCGACGGTTTGGTCGAGCGACTCGGGGAGATCTGAACCGACTTCTGCTCGATAAAATCTCTGACGTTCTAGAGGACAAGCAGAAGCGGCACTTCATCACGAATCTCCTGCAGGAAATGAAGCGAGAAAAGTTGATCCAGGTCGATGGCGCTACCCGCGGAGCTTTCTGGCGATTGTATAAAACGGAGGAGAAGACATTGGATTAAACAATGTTTTATGCAAAACAACGGGCGTTCTGCACTGCAATCTATTGAATTTCAACACCTTGTCTTTGTTTAAGTGCGCCGACGGCCCTGCGCCTGTACACGGGGAGCGAAGGGGCACATCCCATGCCAGGATAGGTCTATAAGTATTCGTTGTTGTGCAGCGGCGGGCTGTGAGGCGATGCTGGTTTACGGGAGCCCTGCTTTGCATAGACTGGCTATGCAATAAGCCGCCAAAGTAAACCGCGGTTTCTGAAACACGCGCAAAGTAAACTCCGGGTTTACAAATCGACGGAATCTTAAACCCATTAGCCTAAATAGGTGATGGGGCTGTTGAGCACAGGCGGTCGAACGCCTGCGGCGGGTGCTGTACGGGTAGGCCGATGTCCGAGTACCTCCACGTCGAGAAGCCGTTTCTGGACCAGCTCGGGACGCTGGGTTGGACGGTCATCGACCAAGGGCAGGGCCTCATCCCCTCCGACCCCAGGGCCAGCCTGCGGGGGAACTTTCGTGAATGGCTCCTGCCGGAGGTCTTCCGTGACGCCGTTCGCGCGATCAATCTCACTGCCGATGGGAAGGCCTGGCTCACGGATCGGCAGCTCGACGATCTGCGCGATCAACTGCTCCGCCAGCCCAACCGCACGCTCCTGGAAGCCAACGAGGCGGTGCAGGGGCTCCTCTTCAAGGCCCAGGTCGATGTGAACGAACTGACCGGGGAGGCCGACCCGGTGGTGCAGTTGATCGACTTCGCCCATCCCGAACGAAATGTCTTTCACGCCATCAACCAGTTCCGCATCGATACGCCCGGCTGCGTGAAGAGCTGCATCATTCCGGACATCGTCTTGTTCGTGAACGGTATCCCGCTGGTGGTCGTGGAGGCGAAGATCGGCGACCCGAACACCGCGAACCCGTTGCACGCGGCCTACGAGCAGTTGTTGCGCTATCGGAACGCACGGCCCGAGACGACCGCCGCCGGACTCCGTGAAGGGGAGCCGCGCCTGTTCTACTCCAACCTGTTTCTTGTACGGACCTGCGGCGAAAAGGCGGAGTTCGGCACGATCACGTCCGGGCATGAGCATTTCTCTGCGTGGAAGGACATCTGGCCGGAGTCCCGTCGTGTCTACGCCCCGCCGCTCGGCACTGAGCGGGAACAGGAGCGGATGATTCAGGGCCTGCTGGCTCCCGAGATCCTGCTGGACGTGTTGCGCACCTGCACGGTGTTCATGGAGACGGACGACGGCAAAAGGGTGAAGGTCGTCTGCCGGTACCAACAATACCGCGCGGCCCGTCGTATCCTCGACCGCTTGCGCACCGGGAAGACGCCGATGGAACGGTCCGGTGTCGTCTGGCACACGCAAGGATCCGGCAAGTCGCTCACGATGGTCTTTGTCGCACGGATGATTCGCGCCTCCTCGGATCTCGCCGACTTCAAGATCGTGATGGTGAACGACCGCCTGGACCTTGAAGCGCAGCTTGCAGCGACGGCCCGGCTGATCGGCGGCAAAGTGAACGTGATCGAGAACACCGCCCAGCTCCGGGAGCATCTGCGCACCGGGGCCTCGGACGTGAACATGGTCATGGTTCACAAGTTCATGGAGCGCGGCGCGGAGCTGCCCCTGATGGTGGCCGAGACGCTGGCCACCTACGGCAAGCCGCCTCGGGCGGAGACCTTCGGCGTCGTCAACCGCTCCGATCGCATTCTGCTGATGATCGACGAGGCGCACCGCACGCAAAGCTCAGACCTCGGCGACAACCTGTTCGAGGCGTTCCCGAACGCCACGCGGATCGCCTTCACGGGCACCCCGCTCATCACGGAGCCGCACGGCACCAAACGGACGGTGAAGCGCTTCGGCGACTATATCGACACCTACAAGCTGATGGATGCGGTGGAGGACCACGCGACGCTGCAGATTCTGTATGAAGGCCGGACGGCGGACACGGCGCTCAAGGACAAGCACGCCTTCGATACGAAGTTCGAGGACCTCTTCCGCGAGCGGACGCCGGAGGAACTCGCCGCCATCAAGAAGAAGTACGGCGCGAGCGGGGACATCCTCGAAGCCGAGAAGCGCCTCGCGGCCATCGCGCGCGATCTCGTGAATCACTACATCGACAACATCCTGCCCGACGGTTTCAAGGCGCAGGTGGTCTGCCATTCCAAACTGGCGGCGATCCGATACCAGAGGGCCGTCCGTGAAGCGCTAACTGAGCGGTTGGACCGGGAACGGCTCAAGGCGAAGCCGGATGCGGACCTCATCCGGCGCATTGCGTTCTTGAAAGCCGTCGTCGTCGTGTCCGCTGAGCCGACCAATGAGTTGGCCGCCATCACCGCCGCGCGCAAGGAAGCCAGGACCTGGAATGCCGTCGAGAACTTCTGCAAGCCCTTCGACTTCGACGACCCGGAGAAGGAGCTGACCGGCATCGCCTTCCTGATTGTCTGCGACATGCTGCTGACCGGGTTCGATGCGCCGGTCGAACAAGTGATGTACATCGACAAGCGGCTGCGGGAACACAACCTGCTGCAAGCGATTGCGCGGGTGAACCGGGTGGCTAGGGGCAAGACGCGGGGCTTCATCGTGGACTATATCGGGCTGGCCAATCATCTGAGCCATGCCCTATCCATCTACGCCGAAGAGGATGCACAAGACATTCAGCAGGGACTCAAGAATTTGCTCACCGAACTGCCGATTCTCGAAGAGCGCTACCATCGGCTGCTGCAACATTTCCGCTCGGCCGGCGTGGCGGACATCGAAGCGTTTGTCACGGGAGCTCTGCCGACGCCCGAGGCTGACGTGGCGGTGGTGCATGCGGCGGTCGGGGCGATGAAGGACATCACGCGCCGGGCCGACTTTGACGTGTACCTCAAGAAGTTCCTCCAGAGCCTGAACCTGATCTTGCCGCACGAGGCCGGGCATTCCTATCGCGGCCCGGCTCGTCGCTTCGGGTATCTCTTACGGATGGTCAAGGAGCGGTACAAAGACGACTCGTTGGATCTGGCCGACGCCGGGGCGAAGGTGAAGGCTTTGATCAACGAGCATCTCATCGATCTCGGCATCGATCCGAAGATTCCCCCCATCGAGTTGCTGTCGGCGGATTTCATGGCGCAGGTGCGGAAGCATGCCGGAGGCGATCCCGAGGCCAAGGCCAGCGAGATGGAACACGCCATCCGCAAGCATTGCACGATCCACTTCGATGAAGACCCGGCGTTCTACAAGCGCCTCAGCGACAAGCTGGAGAAACTCATTCAGGAGCACAAGGAGAATTGGGACGCCCTGGCGGAGGGGTACGAGCAGCTTCGGGTCGAAGCCCTGACGGGCCGTACGGATGTGATCGAAGGATTGACCAAGGAAGCCACGACCTTCTACGACTATGTGGTGCAACTGGCCTATGAAGGCGGGCAGGTGCCTGCGGACCATCGGCAGCGGTTGAAGATGTTGATGATCCGCGTCGTGGAAATCTTACAGGATACGATCGGCATTCTCGACTTCTGGAAAAAACCGATCGAGGTGCGGAAGCTGCGCGGGAACCTCGACACAGAGATCCTGCTGGCAGACCTTCCGCAACTGACGGAGCGACATGAGCGGATCGCGGTCGAGATCGTGAAGCTGGCGGAGAAGCGACAGACGGACCTGACACGATGAGCACGCCGCCCGACAGCGAGATCGCCTACGAGGTCATCCGCAGCCGACGGCGGACGGCGGATATCGTCATCGAGCGGGATGGCCGGGTGTTGGTGCGCGCGCCGCAGTCGATTCCGCCAGAGCGGATCGAGGATCTTGTCGAGGCCAAGCGGTATTGGATCTACAAGGCGCTCGCCGAGTGGCGGGACCTCAACGCCACTCGGGTCTTGCGAGAGTACCGCAACGGCGAGGGCTTCCTCTACCTGGGACGTTCCTACCGGCTTTCCCTCGTCGCGGACCAGGATGAGCCGCTGGTTTTGAAGGGTGGGCGATTCTGCCTTCGGCGCGAACTGGTTGACCGCGGCGAGGTCGCAGCGGCGAGGGCCGCCTTTCGGGATTACTTCATCGCGCGCGGCCTGGAACGCATCACGGATCGCGTGCGCTATTACGCGCCCAAGGTGGGCGTCGCCCTCCGTGATCTCGATGTGCGGGAGCTTGGCCATCGGTGGGCGTCCTGCTCGCCACGGGGCCATCTCGCCTTCCACTGGAAGTGCATGATGGCCCCGCCGACGATTCTCGACTACATCGTGGTGCACGAACTCTGTCACCTCCATCGGCGCGATCACTCCGAGGCCTTCTGGAACGAGGTGGACAAGGTGCTGCCCCATTACCGGGAGCGCAAGGAATGGTTGCGGAAGCACGGGGCGTCGATGGAGATATGAGCTTTTTTACTGGCAAGGCGAGCTGTTCGGGACTCACATTGATTGAATCTTGCTGATCCGCTTGAGCAGGATCGGCGCAAGGAAGGTCGTGAGCACGATCACGAGCAGGAGCGCGCTGTATTCAC
>CAYZTJ010000127.1:0-7287 GCA_964481215.1 uncultured Nitrospira sp.
CAATCCGATGTGACACTCGACACGCTCGGGTACTTTTGCCCGATGCCGATCATCATGACGTCGAAAAAGATCAAGGAGCTGCTCGCCGGGCAGGTGCTGGAAGTGGTCTCCGACGATGAAGGCATCAAGAAGGACATGCCGGCCTGGTGCCAAACCACCGGACACGAGATGGTGGGGATGGAAGAAGAGGCGAACGGCGGCAAGAAAATCTACAAGGCCTTCGTGAAGAAAACCAAAGTCTGATCGACGGCGGCAGGATTTATCGGAAGGGCCGGTGGGGGGATGCTCCCTCACCGGCCCTTCGTTTTCTTGCGCCCTGCGCCCGTGGGTATACACCCACATATAGACTTTTATTGCCATGAAGGCCCAATATCTGGTAGTTTTCTGTTGACAGAGGGTCGCTTTTCGTATTCAATACCGACTTGGCGATTCGAGTTGCCTTGCACAGGAATTCGAGGCCAACGTTGCGCTCCCGCTCATCCGTCCCGCGCCACGATCATCGCGCTCCTTCTGCCGCACGCCATCTTCATCCGAAATCCCAGGAGGTCTGCCCATGGGTATGAGTGGACTGGTTTTTGGCGAAGCCGTCGCGCGGTTGGCCGGACAGGGGAGCGGCGGGGGGCAGGACTCGCGCCTCGAACCCATCATCGATCAACTCAGCGGCCGGCAGCGCGGATTGCTGATGGAATCTCCCTGTGAGCGGGTCGCGGTCTTCACCAAAGAGACCGACCGCCTCTATCTCCACGATATCAGCGAGACAAGAAAGCTGCTCCTGCGCGCCAAAGCGCGGCGAGCCCTGCTCTATGTGCCGATCCACACGCTGGTGCCCACCGACGTGCGGCTCCTGGCCACGCTCTCAAAGATCGAAGTGGTTCGGTTCTCGGCGGCCGAGGGCGAAGCCTGAGCAGCCGCCCGCCGCGATCCTCCAATCTGCTTGA
Source organism: uncultured Nitrospira sp. (assembly GCA_964481215.1). GTDB lineage: Bacteria > Nitrospirota > Nitrospiria > Nitrospirales > Nitrospiraceae > RSF151. The sequence goes on from CAYZTJ010000127.1 coordinate 939, forward strand.
CGCTCCCGCCCCTCCTCGATACCCTAGGGAAACATCGTAGCTTCGTATCGACGGCATCGACGGGCCTCCTGTCCGTGCGATGCCTCGCCTCCACATTCAATCGGCAAGGACGCTCGGTGTCGCATTCACCCGGGGGGCCTGCGCTCCTCCTCGTCAACTGCGGGCAGCTGCTCACGCTCCGTGGACCGCGCCATGCGCGGCGGGGGCGTGAGATGCGGGATCTCGGCCTGATCTCCAACGGGGCGCTCCTGCTCAAGGGAGAACGGGTCGTCGCCGCCGGCCGACCTCGGGATGTGCGAACCAGGCCGGAAGCCCGTGGAGCACGAGTGATGGACCTGCAGGGCCGCGTGGCGCTGCCGGGGTTCGTAGACTCCCATACCCATGCCCTTTACCCGGCTTCGCGCGTCGACGAATATGTGATGCGCCTGGAAGGGCGGAGCTACGAACAGATCGCCAGGGCGGGCGGCGGGATTCAGGCCAGCGCGCGGCGCCTGCGCCGGCTCTCGGAATCCGTGCTTACGCAGCGTCTGGCGCATGTCCTGCCGACCTTTCTCCGGCATGGCACGACCACGGTGGAGGTCAAGAGCGGCTATGGGCTCGAGCTCGATCAAGAACTCAAGATGCTGAGGGCGATCAAGGCCGCCGCTGAAGGGAGTCCGCTCGACGTGGTCGCGACAGTCCTGGCCCACGCGGTGCCGGCTCGCTCTCAATCCCGCCCTGCGCGGTACGTCGATGAGTTCCGCACGCGGCTGCTGCCTGCGGTCGCGCGCGTCGGGCTGGCCGAGTTCGTGGATGTCTTCTGCGATCGAGGATTCTTCTCGGTGAAGGACACCAGGCAGATTCTGTCCAGCGCCCGCGGCTTGGGGCTCAAGCTCAAGGTGCATGCCGAACAACTGGCGAGAACAGGAGCCGCGAGGCTGGCGGCACAGTTGGGCGCCGTCTCGGCCGACCATGTCGATCGGCTGTCCGAGTCGGATATCCGCCTGCTGGCGAAGAGTCACACCATCGCCACGCTCTTGCCCGGTTCCGTCCTGCATCTCGGCATGGGCGCCTTCGCGCCCGCCAGGACGTTGATCGACCGCCGCGTGCCGGTCGCCCTGGCCACGAACTTCAATCCTGGTAGCTCGCCCACGCCCAACATGCAAATGATCCTGTCGTTAGCCTGCTCCCAGATGGGCATGACCCCGGCTGAGGCGATGACCGCGGCCACCATCAACGGCGCCTATGCGCTTGACCGCGGACATGTGGTGGGCTCGTTGGAGCCGGGCAAACAAGCGGATGTGGCGATCATGGATCTGAAGGACTACCGGGAGATTCCCTATTACTTCGGCGTCAATCACTGTTGGGCGGTGATCAAGAAGGGCCGGGTCGTGTATTCAAAGGAAGGCGAGAGGCAATAGGCGAGAGGCTATGGATGGGAATTTGGAGAATTGAGACTGGAGGCTGAAGGCAAGAGTGTTGGAGACCCGAGGTTCGAGGAGGAACATCCGGACTCAACCCTCTAACCTCAAGCTCTAACCCCATCGCCTCTCGCCCCTCGCCTATAGCCGATTGCCAGAGGTTGTTCATGAACCCTATCGTCGAATGTGTCCCGAATTTCAGTGAAGGACGAAACCCCGAGGTGGTCGCGGCCATTGTTGCCGCCGCGCAGTCCGTGCCGGGCGTCCTGGTCCTCGATCAGGAAATGGACCAGGATCATCATCGCGCGGTGATCACCCTGGCCGGCGATCCGGATGGCGTGGCCGAGGCCGCCCTGCGCTGCGCCAAGGTCGCGAGCGAACGCATCGATCTCCGCGTCCATCAGGGGGCGCATCCGCGTGTGGGGGCGACCGATGTGATCCCTTTCATTCCTATCAGCGGTGTGACGATGGCAGACTGCATCGCCTTGGCGAAGCGGGTCGGCGAGCGCATCGGGCGCGAGCTTGGGATTCCGGTCTTTTTGTACGAAGGGGCGGCATCGGGCGAACATCGGACGAACTTGGAAGCGATTCGAAAGGGACAGCTGGAGGGGCTGGGCGCCCGCATCGCCGCAGACCCAGCCTGGGCGCCCGACTTCGGGCCGCGTCATCTGCATCCGTCGGCCGGGGCCACCATCGTCGGCGCGCGTCCCGCGCTGATCGCCTACAACGTCAACCTCGGCACGGGCGATTTGGAGATCGCGAAGGCGATCGCCAAGACGGTTCGGCAGTCCAGCGGGGGGTTGCCCTGCGTGAAGGGGCTCGGCGTGCCCCTGACCTCCCGCGGGATCGTCCAGGTCTCCATGAATCTCACGAATTTCGAGGTGACGCCGGTCCATGTGGCCTTCGAGGCGGTGAGCCAGGAAGCGGCACAGCGGGGGGTACCGGTCGTGGGCAGCGAGATCGTCGGCCTGATCCCTCGTGCGGCCATGCTGCAGGCGGCGGAAGGCCTCCTCAAGGTCGAGCGGTTCGATCCCACCCAAGTGCTGGAGACACGCCTCGAGAAGGCCATGGTCTCCGACTCGCATCACGCGCGTGCGGGCCGAAGCGCCCTTCAGCGCGCAGGCGCGTCACGCATCACGGTTCACGAGTTCGTCGAGTCCGTCGCCGCCGGCACGCCGACGCCGGGAGGGGGAAGTGTCGCCGCCTTGGCCGGCTCGCTCGCGGCATCTTTGGGATTGATGGCCTGCCGGGTCAGTCGGACGGGAAAGACCGGAGAGCCAGGGGCGCCGGTGTTCGACGAAGAAGCGAGGCTGGCCTCGCTCATCGAGGAGCTGCAGCGGTTGATTCAAGCCGATGCGGATGCCTTCGAACAGGTCCTCGCAGCCTATCGGATTCCAAAAACCGACACGAGTCGTCCGGCGGCGATTGCGAAGGCCTTGGAGCAGGCCACGGAGACGCCGCTCCACACGGCCATGCTCGCGGGGGAGACGGTCACGCTGCTGCGCGGCCTTCAGAACCGCACGAAGCCCTCCGTCGCGTCGGATTTGGCCGTCGGTCTCCTCATGGCGCGGGCCTCGGCAGAGGGGGGGCTTGCGAATGTCGACATTAATATCAAGTCATTGAAAAATCAGGAATTTGCCTTGCGGGTGTCTCAAGAGGTCGCCAAAATCAAACGAATCCTTGAGGAAGCCTAGCCCCTATGATAGACTCCCGCGAGTTTTCTCCCGAGGTGTGCGTCTAGACACAGGAAGGATAGGTCGTCCGCGTCCATGGAAATCAAAGTTTTTAACAACAATGTCGAGAAGGCGCTCAAGGTCGCCAAGAAGAAGCTGGCCGGCGAAGGCTTGTTTCGGGAATTGAAACGCCGCCGGTTTTACGAGAAGCCGAGCGTCCGCAAGAAGGCCAAGCAGCGCGAAGCCCAGCGTCGCCGCCAGAAGTGGTTGGCGAAGCGGAAGCCCGAGTAGTTGTCGCGCCCGTCTCTTCCCTTCCTCACGCGATCCTCCAGCACCCGTTCCTCCGGCCGAGTCCATGAAGGACGGTGAGATCCACGAGGCCATCCGCCTGGTTCGCCGCGCCGTTCGGCAATGGCGGGAGCCCGTGGTCGGGGTGGTCGCCCGCGAGTCCGCCCGCGATCCCTTCCGCATTCTCATCGCCTGCGTCCTCAGCCTCCGCACCAAAGACCGGACCACCGCGGAGGCCTCCGCCCGTCTCTTTGCCTTGGCCGACACACCGGCCCGGATGGTCCACCTGCCGCAGCGGCGCATCGAGCGGGCGATCTATCCGGTTGGATTCTTTCGAACGAAGGCCAAGCAGATTCGGGCGATCTGCCGGCGCCTGCTGGATGTCTACGAGGGGCGGGTGCCGGACTCCATCGATGAGTTGCTCACCCTCAGCGGCGTGGGGCGCAAGACCGCCAACCTGGTCGTGACCGTCGGCTATCGAAAGCCCGGCATCTGCGTGGACATCCACGTGCATCGGATTTCGAATCGGTGGGGCTATGTGCGCACGAAGCAGCCGGACGACACCGAGCAGGCGCTCCGCCGGAAGCTCCCGCGGCGGTACTGGATCACCTTCAATGACTTGCTGGTGCCCTACGGCCAGAACCTCTGCCAGCCGGTCTCGCCCTTCTGCAGCCGCTGCCCGCTGACGGACTTTTGCGATCGGGTGGGAGTGACGCGCTCAAGATAAGCGAGACGGGCGAGAAAGGCGAGACTCGCGAGACGCGTATGATGGGCGGGGCGAGCGAGACAAGCGCGAAAAGCGGGACGAGTCCGGGCATCACCCCGTCCCGCCTTTCCCGCGCGTCACGCCTGTCGCGCGAGTCCTGCTTGTCCCGCGTATCAGATGAAGAGCGTCGTTTCCGCGCCGGCGGCCAGATTCAGGATGGCAGGCAGTCCCATGACCTCGTCCACGGCCTTGGTCACCGCGTCCGAATCGACGCCCATGTACTCCAATCCCGCGCTGCAGGCAATCAGCCGAAACTGACCCACCAGCTTCGCCTCCGCGAACATCTCGGAGATCTTCGGCACCTTCTTCTCACGAAGCAGACGGCGCACCTCGTCGGCATGGGGAGCATACTCGGGGGGAAAGTCGACCTCATCGATGTGGCCCTGGGCCAGTTTCTTGATTGTCCAGAACAGCAGAACCACCACCACGTCCTTCCCCAAGGCGGCGGCCGTCAGCCCCAGCGTCGCCACCTGGTGGAGCTTGTCGTAGGTGGCGTTGTGGGCAAAGATGACGAATCTTGGTTTGGGGCTCATAGGATGATGGACGGAAGCCAGGGCAATTATAAGGGGGCAGGTTGAACGTCACAAGGTGCAGAGCGTGCCGAAGCTCCGCGACTCACCCCCAGGCTCAGGACTCAGCACTCGGTGGTTTCATAGGAATGCGGACCCCTTGCCGATCCGCCGCCTGGAGCGCCTCGGCATAGCCCGCGTCGGCGTGGCGCAGGATGCCCATGCCCGGGTCGTTGGTCAGCACCCGCTCGACGCGCTGGGCCCCTTCCGGCGTCCCATCCGCGACCACGCCTTGTCCCGCATGGAGGGAATAGCCCATGCCGACGCCGCCGCCATGATGAAATGAGACCCAACTGGCGCCGGAGGCCGTATTCACGAGGGCATTCAAGATCGGCCAGTCGGCAATGGCGTCGCTGCCGTCTTTCATCGCCTCGGTCTCCCGATAGGGGGAGGCCACGGAGCCGGCATCCAAATGGTCGCGCCCGATCACCACCGGCGCCTTCAGCTGACCCGTCTTCACCATCTCATTCATCCGCAGCCCCATCTCCGCGCGCTCGCCATAGCCCAGCCAGCAGATGCGCGCGGGCAACCCTTGGAAGGCCACGCGTTGCTGCGCCAGCGGAATCCAGCGCTGCAGGGAATGATTTGCGGGAAACAACTCGAGGGCAGCCCGGTCTGTGGCCTCGATATCCGCCGGATCGCCCGAGAGCGCAATCCACCGAAAGGGCCCTTTGCCCTCGCAAAACAGCGGGCGAATGTAGGCCGGCACAAAGCCGGGAAAGGCATAGGCGTCGGCCACGCCGCGCTGATGGGCCATCGTCCGAATGTTATTGCCGTAGTCGAAGACCACCGAACCGGACTTCTGAAAGGCCAGCATCGCCCGTACGTGGACGGCCATGGAATCCATCGCACGGTTCACGTACTCGTCGGGCTTGGTGCGCCGCAGTTCGGCGGCCTGTGCCAAGGACAGGCCGGTGGGAACGTAGCCGTTCAGCGGATCGTGCGCGGAGGTTTGGTCGGTGACCAGATCCGGGGTGATCCCGCGCCTGACCAATTCGGGCAGGACCTCGGCGCAATTGCCGACCAAGCCGACCGACAGCGCCTGCCGGCCGGCGCGCGCCTGATCGATCCAGCGAAGCGCCTCATCGAGCGAGTGAGTGATGCGATCGCAGTAGCGCGTCTGAATCCGGCGTTCGATGCGCGCGGGATCGACCTCCACGCAGAGGATCGCCGCGCCGGCCATGGTTCCGGCCAGCGGTTGCGCCCCGCCCATGCCCCCCATGCCGCCGGTGAGGAGAAAGCGGCCGGAGAGATCGCCGCCGAAGTGCCTGGCGCCGGCGGCCGCAAAGGTCTCGAACGTGCCCTGCACGATGCCTTGCGTCCCGATGTACATCCAGGAGCCGGCCGTCATCTGTCCGTACATGATGAGCCCCAGCGCCTCGAGGCGCCGAAACTCATCCCACGTGGCCCAGTGGCCGACGAGGTTGGAATTGGCGAGCAACACGCGCGGGGCCATGGGATGCGTCTTCAGTACCCCCACCGGCTTGCCCGATTGCACGAGCAAGGTCTGATCGCCTTCGAGCGCGCGCAGCTCGCGCACGATGGCCTCATAGGCCGCCCAGGACCGCGCCGCCTTGCCGATGCCGCCGTAAACGACCAGATCCCCGGGCCGCTCGGCCACGTCCGGGTCCAGATTGTTCATCAGCATCCGCA
>CAYZTJ010000127.1:7387-9505 GCA_964481215.1 uncultured Nitrospira sp.
TTCTTCGCCTGACTCTTCACGCTATTGATGTAATCCTGAATGGCCGTGTCCACCTCGCCGGCGGAGAGCGGGTGATCGTGCGTTTCGCTCTCGTCCACGAGGAACGTCTCGTTTTCTTTCTCCTGCCGGATCACCACCGTATTCTCAGGCGTCACCTCCACCATCAGAAACCATTCCCTGTTGCCCTTCCGGATCGTGACCTCCTTGCCCAGCCCCTTCTTGGTCACTTCCACTTGAAAGTCCCCTCCGCCGGCAGGCGCGGCAGGCTCGCCGGCCCAGGCGGCATGTCCGAAGCCGATGCACCCAACCAGGACCACGATCCCGTAGACAAGGCGACGTAGAGTCATGACGCCCTCCGTGCGGACGATCGACAGTGCGCGACGATCTCCGCAAATTGGCCGTCCACGAGCAGCGTGCGCGCGCGCTCGATATCCGGCCCCATGATCCGATCCTGCTCCAAGCGCGGCACGACGCGGCGAAGTCTTTGGCAGGCCAGGCGTCCGCCGATGCCCGGTCGCAGTGGCCGATGGAACTCCACCCCCTGCGCGGCGGCCAACAATTCGATCGCCAGGATATGCTCCGCGTTGGTGAGCACTTGCTTCAGCTTCAGCGCCGAGCCCATGCCCATGCTCACGTGGTCTTCACGGTTGCCCGACGTCGGAATCGAATCCACCGAGGCCGGGTGCGACAAGACCTTGTTCTCCGATGTCAGCGCCGCCGCCGTCACCTGCGCCAGCATGAAGCCGGAATTCAACCCAGGGTCGGGACTCAGGAAGGGCGGCAGGTCCCCATATTCCGGATTGGTCAGCCGTTCGATGCGGCGCTCGGCGATGCTCGCCAGTTCCGTGATCGCAATGGCCAGATAATCGAGCACCAGCCCCAGCGGCTGGCCGTGGAAATTGCCGCCGGAGAGCACCTCATCCCGCTCCGGGAACACCAAGGGATTGTCGGTCACGCTGTTCAACTCGGTCACCAGCGTCCGGCGCACGTGATCCAAGGCGTCGCGCACCGCCCCATGCACCTGCGGCATGCAGCGGAGGCTATACGCATCCTGCACGCGCGGGCAGTCCAAGTGTGACACACGAATCTCGCTCTTGGCGAGCAGCGCGCGAAGGTTGGCGGCGACCATGATTTGCCCGGGATAGGGCCGGAGCCGATGGATGCGCGGGTCGAAGGCGACCGGCGTGCCTTTGAGCGCCTCCAGCGACAAGGCGCCGACCACGTCCGCCGTGTCGACGAGGATGGTGGCGCGCCGGAGCGCCAACAGCCCCAGAGCCAGCATGGCCTGCGTGCCGTTCACCAGCGAGAGGCCCTCCTTCGCATTCAGCTTCGCGGGCGTGAGCCCGGCATGGGCCAGCGCGGCTCGGCCGGAGACGCGCTTGGCGCCAACCATGGCCTCGCCTTCGCCGATCAGCACCAAGGCCAGATGGGCGAGCGGCGCCAGATCGCCGCAGGCCCCGACGGACCCGCGGCAGGGAATGACCGGATGGACCTGCCGGTTCAGCAGGCGCAGCAGATCCTCCACCAATTGCGGGCGCACCCCGCTGTGGCCGCGGGCCAGTACATTGGCGCGCAGCAGCATCAGGCCGCGGGTTTCTTCCGCCGTGAGGGGATCGCCCACGCCGGCCGCATGGCTGCGAACGAGATTGAGCTGGAGTTGTTCGATATCCGATTGAGGAATGCGTTGATCAGCGAGCTTGCCGAACCCCGTGGTCACGCCGTAGACGGGTGTGGCGCCGGCCGCGGCGCGGCGGATGACGCCATGCGCCCTCGCCATGCGGCGCTTGGCGGAAGGCGCGAGGCGCACCGGGCGGCGCGCGAGCACCGCCTCGTAAAATTCCTCGACGGTCAGGTCCTGGCCGGTCAACGCAAGGGGTCGCACGATGTCCGATTATATCGCGACTGCCCCTAGGGTGAAGGAAAAAGTACGCAGCTCCACCCTCCTCTACGTCAGCGTGCCGCAGAAACGGTTTGGATGAAATGATGCCTCGGCGAGTGATCAACAAGAGTTCTTCAGCGTGATGTACGTCTTTTCCTGAGGCCTGCCTGGCTGAGTCCACACTTGCGCGCGTCCAACGAGGGGAGCCGTCTCACCCGCTCGCCCCGCAGACGCCGAGG
>CAYZTJ010000128.1:0-9462 GCA_964481215.1 uncultured Nitrospira sp.
ACGCCCGACCCCGGGTATGGGTTTGGAGGATGGTACGATCTCAACGGCAATCAGATCCCCTCGGATTCCAACAATCCCAATCAGTTGACGGTGACAGTGGATGAGGCCACCCAGATTGAGGCCCGCTTTACCGGCACCCCGCCGCCGAGCCATACGCTCGACATCAATGGGGATGGCGTCATCACCGCGGCGACGGACGGCCGCCTGGCCCAACGGTTTCTGGGCGGCGTGCCGGATTCCCAGTTGACGTCGGGGCTGCTCACCACTCAAGCCACCACACCCCTTCGGCCCACGGCGGCGGCGGCGCGGAGCTACATGGCGACTTCCACGCTGACCATGCTGGATGTCGATGGCGACGGGAAGCTGAATCCCTTCACCGACGGCCGTCTGGTGTTCCGCTTCCTGCAGCAGCGAGAGCTGAACCAGACCGGTCCTGACGCAGACACGGCGCTGATTCAGGGCGCCATTGGTGCAAACGCCCAACGGCGCGATGCCGCCACGATCCGGGCCTTCTTAAGCCGATATCTCACCCCGGCAACGCAGACCGCTGACGCAGGCCTGAGCGCTCAGGAGACAGCGCTCCATCCGCAGCTCGTGGCGGTCAGCCCTCAGCTCCCAGCTCTTGAAAACTCGTCACTCGCTTTGGAGCCATCAGCCATCAGCTCTCAGTCTTCTGCTCTTGAGGCGCCGCTCGTTTCCGAAAGCCCGGCGTTCAGCGCTCCGCCTTCATCGTTCAGCGTTTTCGACGCATCACCCATCACGGATCATGCATCACGGATTTCAGAGTCATCAGTGATCAGTGATCAGTCATCAGTGAGCAGTTCTTCGGCGTCGACTATTCCGGGCTCGTTGCTTGGTACGCATCACTCATCGCTGGATTCAGCCCTCAGCTCTGCCTCTGCCGCGCCCCTCGCACCGGCCGCGTCCTTCGACTCCACGCCCGTCACGGATCACGGATCACGCGTTACGGTCCCCATGGGCTTCTCTTCCCTCAGCCTCAACCTAAGCCTCAACCTGACCCCATCTGCCTCCGACGATCAGCCGCTCATGAGTGTGGCCCCGGCCTGGCTGGGGGACTTCGTGGTTTCCTCCGCCGTGCTGACCGAGGATCCGAATCGGGATGTGGAAGTGGTGCTGACGTAGGATGTGATCAGTGAACCGTCATCAGTGATCCGTCGAGGCAGAACACTAAGAGCCGGACGCTGAGAGCTGAGCGCTCAGCGCCGATGGCTCCGTGACGTTTGACGGTCCACGTTGGATGCCAGGGCGCCGAGCGCCGAGTCAGAAACGCTGAACGCCGAGAGCGAGCGGTCAGCGTATGGCCACGAGCCGGTCGAGGTCGAAGGAGTCGGCGAAGGGGTTGAGGAACCGGACCCCTTCAAGCACCGCGCGGTCCGAGAAATCTTCGCTGAGCACGTTGGGAATTTGGTTCAACTTCGCCGTCGCCCACACCAGGCTGTCCCAGTAGGACATCCGATGCCGCTGTGCGCCCCGTGTCGCTTCTTGCACGGTGAAGGCCGTGAGGTCCAGGGTGGTCCAGGCTCGCGCGTAATTGATGACGCTTCGCTCCGCCTCCGCCGCCGTCAGGGGAACCGCCAGTTTCTTGGTGACCGCCACGAAGAATTCGCCGAGGATCTGGGCGCTGACCGCCCCCAGGCCCCGCGCCGCGATGGATTTGAGCAGGCGAATCGCCTGATCGCGCTTGGCGGCGTCGGACGGGTCGTACGCGTACACGAGCACATTCGTGTCGATCAGGAACAGCGAGGGACTACCGGTCATACAGGTCGTCGCGCGTCCAGCGGCGCGGCTGTCCCCTCGCCTTGAGACGGGCGCGTTTCATGATGAACGTGACCTCCGCCTTCCAGGCGTCGGGATCGTGCGGCAGGGGCGGGGGGGTGCGGGCCATCTCATCCAGGCTCTGCCGAATGATGTCCGACTCGGTGACCCCAAGCGCCCGGGCGCGCGCTTTCAGCCGCCGATCCTGTTCCGGTTGGAGATACAGTTGTTTTCTGACCATTCGTCCCATGGCGTCTCTACAGAGTATACATCATATATACATCATGACGGCGCGTCTGTCAAGATAAGCGCAACGGCCGGGCGCGAGGTGCGACGCTGAGAGCTGAGGGCTGATGGCTCCGGAGCGAGTGACGAGTCAGAAGCGCTGAAGGACCCCTCGATGTTACTCGGGGTGGTGAGCTTGTGGCTCGACTCCGCTCGCCACGGTGAGCTGAGTCCTCGACTGCGCTCGGGACGCTGAGTGGATCGAAGGGTTGAACCGTCGGACTACGATCAACGAGAATGTTTCGAACTGCGAGGCAGAAGCCGAAGGCCGAGGGATTCTGAATGGAAGAAGCACTCGACGATGACGGCCCCATCGAACCAGACGCGTAGCCCACAGTATTCATGACGATGCGTGACGAAACCGTCAAGACGCCATGCGTCGGACCCATTGCAGGGAGAAGAGCAATGGGTGCCCCCGCGTGGGCCCTGAGAGACCGACTTGAAACGGTACTGCGAGGTCACGAGGGGCGAGCCCGACCGGCTGGGCGCTTCGAATCGCGGCCAGCCTTGTCGCTGCCGGGGGACCCGTTGCTCTTCCGTCGCAACGGGTCGAACGGCGTTGCAGTCGAAGCGGTCATGAATAAGGTGGGTTAGGAGGCCGCCAATATTCGGGTGCGCACGGGAAGAACCTTGGATGGTTTGCGGTCCTTCTTGGAAAGGAAATTCAGAATCTCGAACCCCACAATCGTGCCGTCAGACGACATGGAGTAGATCATTTCTTTCCCAATGTCGCTCTCCCGGCAGTATTGCTCCTTCTTCTGGCTGAGTCGAACGTGGAGCGTATTGCCTTTCCGGTCATACGTGATCTGGATGGGCTTCATAGATGGAGATCCCTTTCTTGATCCGATCCGTCAAATAGGCCGTCACAAGAAAACCGGCGCCATTGAGATGTCGGCAACCCACGCAAAGATAGTACTTCCCGTGCGGAGCATAGTAGAGGAACACCGCGGGGTCTTCCTTGCTGAGTCGCACATAGCGGGGCGATGTCAGGGTCGCTTCGACTGCGGCCTTCAGGTTCGCCAGGGACTCATGCTTCTTGACGACGGCGTCCCAGTGCCGTTTGGTGGTGCGGATGTTCAACCCAAGGGCCGACACCACGTCAAGATAGGAGACCACGCGTCAGTATGGCGAGAGCATGAGCGGGGCGGCAAGCGGATGGCCAATCGCTGCGCGAGAACGCGTCGCCCGCGAGCCCAGACGCCCATGTACACCCCTATAATGGATGCGACGCCGACTTTACGTACAAATGGACAACAATGGACCCTATTGGCTATGCCAGCGGACGCATTGTCAGGGGTGATCCGCTCACCGGCTCGCCTCGTTTTCTGCGAATTTATGCTGAGGCGGGGATTGCAATCTGTCCCATCTGAGGCAGAGAATGGAGGCGTCCGCATGAACCTTGTACTCCTCTCACCGCATCTCCGCCGTTGCGTTTCCATCGGCGCGATCATGGGGACTCTTATGTCCCATTTGGCTGGCGTGGCTTCCGCCCAGACGCCGCACATCACGTTGGATGGCTCGCTGGCGAGCCGCGGTGGCAGCGCGTTCCGAGAATTTACCGAGCTCAACGTCTCGATCACCGAATCCATGGGCGTCCGCACGGGCCCCAACCTGCTGCACAGTTTTGGCCGCTTGAATGTGCCGACCGGAGGCAGCCTGACGTTCACCGGAGACACGGCAGGGATCAGCCGCGTGATCGGGCGCGTGACGGGGATCGGTGAAGTCTCCTCCATCGATGGGCCGGTGAATCTGAACATTGCGGGAGCCGATCTGTATCTGATCAATCCGTCAGGCATGGTCTTTGGCCCCAATGCCCGATTGAATGTCAGCGGCTCGGTAGGCCTTTCGACGGGCGATTACATGAAATTTACCGACGGGACTCAGATCCACGCCGATGTCGCCCGCCCGTTCGAGGTGACCATGGCGCCATTGGATACCTTTGGGTTCTTGGATCGGGCTCAGTATGCCGCCCTCACGATTGATCGGGGGGCCCTCAAGGTACCCACGGGCAAGACGATCGCCGTGGTCGGCGGCAATCTCAACTTGACCGGCGTGTCTCTCTCCAGTCCGCCCGCCCTGCAGGCGCTCAGCGGTCGCGTGGAATTGGTGAGCGTGGCCTCGGCGGGTGAAGTCGCTGCCGTTCGGGCTGTCGGGGCGGCTGCGCCGGCGCTGGATGCTTTCGCCGCTCTGGGCGCCATTGCCTTGGATAGTAAGGCAAGTGTGGTGGCCAGCGCCGACACTGTCTCAGGCACGCCCGGCGGTCAGGTCGTGATTCGCGGGGGCCGATTGACGGTGGACAACAGTTCGTCGGTCTTGGCCAGCACAGCCGGCAATGGGAATGCGCCTGCCGTGGCCTTGGATATTGCCGTGCGGGATGCTCTCCTCGTCGACCATTCGAGTGTGCTGAGTGCGCCGAATAACCTTGCGGTATTCACCACCGGGTCTGGTCATGCCGGGGCCATTGAATTGAGCGCCGCCACGCTTGACGTCACCAACAGCGCAAGTCTGTTTGCCAACTATTCGACGAATGGCAACGGCGCCGATCTTCGCATCCGTGTGGGATCCTTCCGGCTGACGGGCGGTGCGACGGTCGAATTGAGAAACCTCGGGTCTGGGAACACGGGAAACGGCGGCACGATCGATATTCAAGCCACGCACGACATGCTGATCGGATCGAGGTCGACGATCAAAACGGAAAATTTCCGCGGACAAGGCGCCGGCTCGCCGATTCTCATCACCACGCCGCAACTGATCATCGAAGGCGGGACGTCCGCCGGGCAGGCTGCCGGCATTACGGCCATCACCGGAGGGAATGGCCCAGCGTCGTCAGTCGTCTTGTCGGTTGGTACGTTGGAACTTCGAGGCGGCCAGGCCTCCATCGATACCAGAGCGCGGGATGTCTCCGTGACACCGACGGCGCCGCCGCAATTCGGCGGAGGACCGATCGCCGTTCAGGGGGTGGGCGGGACCGGTACGGCTGCCGAGCTGGTCAGCCTCAGCGGCAGGCTGAGCGGATTTCTCACGGAAACGGAAGGCAATGGCGCAGGGGGGCGGCTCGATATCACGACGAACCGACTTGTGCTAATCGACCAAGCTCGTATTTCAGCCAATACGCTCGGGAGTGGGCAAGCCGGGACGATCGCCTTGAACGTGAATCTGCTCGACGTGCAGGGCGGGGGGCGGCTTGACAGCAGCACGAGCAGCACGAGTACCAATCCCAAGGGCGGTTCCGGCGGGATGATCGCTGTGCGGGGCGTGACCGGAGAAGGGAGCGTCGCCGACATGGTGATGGTGTCCGGGCAAGACCCCTTCGGCGGAGTCAGCCGATTTCTGACGGAGACGAGGGGGACGGGCGATGGAGGGACGCTCCACGTCCAGGCCGTTCAGGTCATTCTGAGCGATGGCGCGTTGGTCTCGGCGACCACCTCCCGCACCGGCGCGGCCGGGGCCATCATGATGGACGTCGAGTCCCTCACGCTTCGCAGACAGGCCGCCATTACCAGCAGCAGTACCTCCCAAGCGGTCACGGCCGGCAACGGCGGCAACGTCACGCTTCTCGCCGGCCAGACTCTCGCGCTGTTGGAGCAGTCCCGCGTGACGGCGACGAGTGCGGGGGGCCAGTTGCTTCTTCAAAACGGTCAGCTCATCAGCGCCGGCAATGCCGGGGTATTGACCTTGACGGCGGGAGACAGTCTGATTCTCAACAACAGCACGATCACCACAACTGCGACCATGGCCGATGGCGGCGATATCAAGCTCACGGCCTCGAACCTGATCCTGCTCAACAATAGCCGCGTGGAAAGCTCCGTCGGCGGCGGGGCGCTCACGACCGGCGGGAACATCAATATCGATCCGCAGGCGGTGGTGCTCAACAATAGCCAGGTCTTGGCCAACGCGTTTCAGGGCACGGGAGGCAATATTGTGATAGCCGGCAATGTCGTGCTGGTGGACCCGGCCAGCATCATCGATGCGTCGTCACAGCAGGGAGTCAGCGGGCAGGTTTTGATTCAAGCGCCCGTGAGCAACTTGGCTGCGGCTCTTTCGCGTCTCACACAGAAGCCTTTGAATGCCATTGAGTTGCTCACTGCCCGCTGCGCGGCGCGTCTGCGCGAAGGGCAGGTCAGCAGTCTTACCGTGGTCGGCCGGGACGGCGTGCCGCCGGAACCGGGACGCTACTCGCCCGGCAGCCTCATGGCCGACCTTGCCCGCGTCGCCGCCGCATCCCCACGCTCCCAGCCTGCTCCTGGGACCCAATACCGCCGCATCGGCGGCGATACCACGAATCCGTCCGCGGCTCTCCTGATCCAGGGCCCCTTCGGGAGCTGTAAAGGGTAGCTGGGGCTGGGAGTTTGGTACCGGAAAAGAGAATAGCCGTCCACCGCAAGCCCAGAGTTCCTCATTCAGCGTTCCGCGTTCATCGCTCATCCGTCTTCGCATGACGCTTCGGCGGATGACCCGCCGGAGTCTGCCGTGGCGGCGGGTCAGCGTTCCCGATCCCTTCCCCCCCCCTCCTTGGGTGGGTTGACTCCTCGAATGGAAGTCGTGTAACGCCATCGAGGTAGACGTCCGCGATCCCACTGTGAGCCTGGTCACAGCTACGCGAATCGGTCTGTCCGTAGAATAGAATAGGAATGACCACGTATTCGATAGGATTCGAGGCGAGTGACGGTCGCTAAGTTCGGGGTCATCTCCACCGTCGGGCTTCGGCTGAAGCTGCAGTCTCAGCCCTCGAACGTAGGGGATACAGGCCCTCCCTACGGGAGAGGGGGAGAGACAACGAGGAAGGCTGAACGCGGAATGATGAATGCTGAACGATGAACAGAGAGCGCCAAACGTGGAACGAGGAAGGCTGAACGAGGAACGGCGGGACAAGCGTGAAAGGCGAGACAGGCGGGACAGGATGAACGCGGAACGTAGACAGGCGTTCGGTCTTGGACGCGCCTCGAGATACGCGCGGCGAGGTGCGAACAACGGTTTCGCGTAGGGCGGACGGCAGGACCAGACGGTTCGGCGGTGGACGGGGGCGCGCCGATCGTCTAAGATCAACCCCCCCGGGGTTCATTACGTAAGAAGTCAGAAGAAGGAGGCGATTATGGCGACGAAACGGGCGGACGAGATGCCGGCGGCGGACGCGAGCGGGCAGCGGACCATCACGGTCAAGTGGGACGATTCCGAGATCACCAATTCCTACGCGAACGTGTGCAACGTGTCCAGCTCGCGGGAAGAAGTGGTCATGGTGTTCGGCATCAACAAGGCCTGGGAGAAGGGCGGCAACGATCTGACGGTGAAGCTGAACAACCGCATCATCCTCAGCCCCTTTGCCGCGAAGCGCCTCTCGCTGCTCTTGGACAACGTCCTGAAGCAGTATGAAGCGCGGTTCGGCGCGATGGATATCGGGATGAACCGACCGGCCGATCCGATTCAGAAGTAGGGACGAAAGGCGACGCGCCCCCTGCTGGCCTCGCACCCGGCGGGGGCGGCTGCGTCGACGATGATGGAATCCAGATCCGAATCGCAAGAGTCCGAGCTCCGTCAGGAAGCCGCCTCCGTGGCGGCGGAGTACTCCGGCGCGGAATCCGACAAGGATCGGACGCTCTGGCAGGATTTCGCCGAAGCCGCCACGGTCGAACACTTTTGCCGGGGGTGGCTGGCGATCCAGTGCCGGCTGCTCGGCGGCATCCAGTCCGGCATGGTGCTGCTCGGTCCGCCGGATCGCGGGCCGTTCCGCCCGGTGGCGGTCTGGCCGGACCCTCGGATGAGCGTCAAGCACCTGACCAAAACCGCGGAGCGTACGCTCTCGGATCGTCGCGGACTCGTCGTGACCCCCGAATCCGAAGCCGGACAGGCCGCGAGCGCGCGGTGGCCGGAGGTCGGCTATCCCATCGAGGTGCGCGGACGCATTCACGGCGTGGCTGTCCTGGAAGTGACCAGCCGGCAGGACGCCCGGTTGAAGGCGGTCATGCGGCAGCTTCACTGGGGCGCGGCCTGGTTGGAGCTGCTCTTTTGCCGCGAAGACGTGCAGCACGAAACGGCGCGACGGGAACGGTTGCAAACGGCCCTGGATCTCGTCGCCAGCGGCCTGGGCCAGGATCGATTCTTCGCCTCCGCCACGGCCTTCGTGACGGCCCTGGCGACCAAGCTGCGCTGCGACCGCGTCAGCGTCGGCTTTGCCAAGGCAGGCCGGACTCACGTGGAGGCCGTCTCCCACAACGCGGATTTCAAGAAACAGACGAATTTGATGCGGGCGGTGGCGACCGCCATGGACGAAGCGCTCGACCAGCGGGCTACGCTCGTCTATCCCGCGCCGCCGAACAGCACGCCGTTGATCAGCCGGGCGCATGGCGAACTGGCCCGCCAGCACGGCGCCGGCGCCATCTGCTCCGTGCCCTTGCTGGGCAATCAAGGGCCCCTGGGCGTGCTGACCTTGGAACGGCCCGGCGACTTGCCGTTCGATCCGGCCACCGTCGAGTTGTGCGAGTCGGTGGCCGCGTTGGCCGGCCCCATTCTGGATACCCATCGCCGAGAAGACCGATGGGTGCTCACGAAACTTCTCGATGCCGGACGAACCCAGCTGTCCCACTTGTTCGGCGCCGGCCACTTGGCGCTCAAGCTTGGCACGGCGGCGGTCGCCGGGCTGCTGGCTTTTTGTCTTCTGGCGAAGGGCGACTATCGCGTCTCCGCCAAAACAGTCTTGGAACCCGTGCTTCAGCGCGCGGCCGTGGCGCCGTTCAACAGCTATGTCCGCGAAGCGCCGGTGCGCGCCGGCGATATCGTGGCCAAGGGCCATCTGCTGGCGCTGCTCGACGACCGCGAACTCAAGCTGGAGCGGCTCAAGGCCTTGAGCGAGGCGCAGGAATATCAGAAGCAGTTGCACAAGGCCATGGCCGAGCGGAAAGCCTCGGATGTCGAGATCATCACGGCCCAAATCGCGCAGGCGCGGGCCAAGGTCGATCTGTTGGACGATCAGCTTTCACGCACGCGCATCACGGCCCCCTTCGATGCCCTCGTGGTCACCGGCGACCTGAGCCAGATGCTCGGCTCGCCGTTGGAGAAGGGGAAGGTGCTCTTTGAGCTGGCCCCGGCCGATCAGTATCGTCTCGTGGTCCAGGTGGATGAGCGCGACGTGGCGGATGTGACAGTCGGGCAGCGGGGGACCCTCCTCCTCTCGGCCTTCCCCCATGATCCGCTGTCGTTCGCCGTGGAAAAGGTGACGCCCGTCTCGGAGGCGAAAGAAGGCCGCAACTACTTCCGGATCGAGGCCCGGTTCGATCAACCGCCGCCTCGCCTTCGCCCCGGCATGGAAGGCGTCGGCAAGGTCGAGATCGACGAGCGCCGGCTCATCTGGATCTGGACGCACCAGGTGGTGGATTGGGTTCGGTTGGCGCTCTGGACGTGGCTGCC
>CAYZTJ010000129.1:0-5074 GCA_964481215.1 uncultured Nitrospira sp.
CATACTTCGGCGGGTTCCGCCGAAGTAATCAAATGGGAGGGGCCACGGCTGTAAGGCCGTGGGGCTCCACTGCGACATGGCGGTTCCCATCGAGACCGTCTGCACCATTCCGGTCTCGCGCGGCCGGTCCGCATCGCTTGACACAGTTAACGTGCCTGTCACACAGAACTGAAGCGGCCGGGCGGGCTGTCTCCGTGCGCATGCTATACTTTCCAGGCTATCCATCGATGAAGGAGTCACACGATGTCGTATAAGAAGATTCCCATGGAAGAGGTCAAGCGGATTGCCTTGGTTGCGCATGACAATAAGAAGCGGGACCTGCTCGAATGGGCGAAGTACAACCGCGACTTACTGGCGCGCCACAAGGTCTCGGCCACCGGCACGACCGGCGAAATTCTCGAAAGCGAGCTTGGCTTCAAGATCACCCGCCTGCAGAGCGGGCCGCTGGGCGGGGATCAACAGATCGGCGCCAAGATCGTCGACAACGAGATCGACTTTCTGATCTTTTTCTGGGACCCGTTGGAGCCGATGCCGCACGATCCCGACGTGAAGGCGCTGCTGCGGATGGCCGTGGTCTGGAACATTCCGATCGCCTGCAACCGGGCCTCGGCGGACTTCATGATTTCCTCGCCGCTGATGCAGGATGAATACTCGCGGCTGGTGCCGGACTATGACGGGTATCGCAGCCGAAAGATCGGGGTGACAAGGCGAGGCGGGAAGGCGGGCGCCGCCGATCACGCGGCGTGATCCCATCTCTCCATCTCCTGCGAGTTGTTCAGTGGCCCGGATTGATCGAGAGATAGATCGTCACATTCCCGCGGCCGAGCAGCATCAGCACGGAACTCCGGGCGCCAAGCCGGCTGGTGGCCTGTTCAAAGTCCTGCACGTTGCGAATGGGCTTGCGATTGATCTCGATGATCACGTCGCCTATCCGGAGACCGGCTTGTTCCGCCGGGCTGTTCGCTTCGATGTCGGTGACGACGACCCCGCTCCTGTGCCGGGATTGACCCGAGCGACTCTCCAACAGGTCTTCGACCGTCACACCCGCCAGGGCATGCTCGCCGCGGACGCCTTCGCCGGAGCGGCCCGCCGCCTCGGCCACGTTCTTCGGGAGCTCTCCAATCGTCAGGGAGACGTCCTCCTGCTTCTTTTCCCGTAAAATCGACAGCGTAACTGTCGTGCCCGGCGCCGTTTCCGCAACCAGGGAGCGGAGGTGCGCCGGATCCTTGATCGGGGTCCGGTTGTAACTCGTGATGATGTCGCCTCGCTCCAGCTTCGCTTTCTCAGCCGGGCTGTCCTTCATCACGTCTCCCACCAGGGCGCCTTGAGTGTCCGACGCGCCGAACTCCTTGGCCAGCTCCGGCGTGACCTCTTGAATCGAGACGCCGATCCATCCGCGGATGACCTTGCCGTACTTCAACAGGCTCTGCATGACGCTCTTGGCCATATTACTGGGAACCGCGAACCCGATTCCCATGTTTCCGCCGGTCCGGCTGAAGATGGCCGTGTTGATCCCGATGAGTTCGCCTTTGAGATTGACCAGAGCGCCGCCGGAATTGCCGGGATTGATGGCCGCGTCGGTCTGGATGAAATCTTCGTAGTCGACGATGCCCATGTTGGCCCGTCCGACCGCGCTGATGATTCCCATGGTCACCGTCTGGGAGAGCCCGAAGGGATTGCCTACGGCGAGCACGAGTTCGCCGACCTCCAATTGCAAGGAGTCTCCCCATTGGAGCGGCGACAGATTGGAGGCCTCGATCTTGACCACGGCGATGTCGGTCTTCGGGTCGCTCCCGATCACTTTCGCCTTGAACGTGCGCTTGTCGGAGAGAGCGACGGTCAATTCGTCAGCCTGTTCGACCACGTGGTTATTGGTCACGATATAGCCGTCCTGGCTCACGATGACGCCTGAGCCGAGCCCCTGCTCTTGACGTTCACGCTCCTTGGGGCGTGGCGACTTGCGACCAAACTCCTCGCCGAAAAATCGGCGGAAAAACGGATCGTCGAAGAAGGGACTCGAAAAGGGTTCGAGTCCTGGCTTGCTTTTTCGCGTGGCCGAAATGTTAACGACCGACGCCTTGGCTTGTTTGGCCACGCTCACGAAAGGTTGAGGTGCATTGGGGAGTTGCGCGGCATTTCCCCCGGCGGATGTCGCAGCGAGTACGGTATCCGGAGTCGGCCCTAATTCAGGTTGTTGCGCGCATCTGACCGCAGCAACCAGCAGGACAAGGGGAAAAGCGACGTATAGGAGGTCGACAAACCAGAGGCTTGTTTTCTGTGACCGGTGCATGCCGTGACCCTTCTAGGCAAGGCCCTTGAGCCGCCGGAACACGCTCCCTGTGGGATCGCGCAGCCGGCCAGGGCCGTTGGAAAATAGTGAGAAAATAATTCTTGCCGGATGGAGGTCAAGAGCCCCCTGCCGCGACCGGGAGGAAGGGAACGACCCGGGGGTCCGGGAGGGCCTCTTGACCGGGGAAAGAGCGGGATTATCTATGCCCCTGCGTTGATACGCTGGACTGGATGGACCTGGTGAAGGGCCCACTGTCTGGAAGGGCGTAACTCGCAACCCCGCCCTTCCCCGTCCTTCGTCGGGCTGATTCCACATCCAGATCCATAGTTCATCATTACGCCATAAGGGCGAAAGGAGGGTATTGCCATGGTTGTCTTGAATCAGGTGCCGGTGTTGTTTCGCAACTCGTCCATCGATGCGCAGATTGATCGCCTGCTCGACGATGCGGCGCAATCCGTAAGCGAGTGGTCACAGGCATGGGACCCGTCCTGCAACGTCTATGAGGACGAAGCCGGTTTCACGATCCAGATGGCTCTGCCTGGACTGGACCCGCAGCAGATCGACGTGCAGATTGAAGACGCGGTGCTCCGCGTCAAAGGCGAGCGTCGAGCGGACACGTCGGAAGGACGGAAGTGGTATTCGCGTGACATCGCGGAAGGCGCGTTCTCTTGCTCGTTCAAGCTGCCCGCGTATGTGAACCAAGAGAAATCCACGGCCTCGTACAAGCAAGGTCTCCTGACCATCACGTTCCCCAAACGTGACGAGGCTAAGGCGCGTCGCATCGCGATCGAGTGCCACTAACAGGGGCATCGGGATCCAGGCGCCGGCGTTCCGCGGCAAACGGACGCTGGCGCACCCGTTCGAGGGGAAGAGGATTCGTTCGGCGGGAGCAGGGCTCGCGCTCCGCCTGATTGGCATGCTCGCGGTGTGGCTGATCCTAGAGCCATCCGGAGCGTATGCTTCAGGCGAGCCCTATGGATTGAGCTATGACACGATCGGTCAGGCTGAGGTGGCACTGAAGCAGGCTGCGATCAAGAGCCCGCAGTGGCATCGCCGACGCGATGCCATTGAGCGCGATGTCTCCGACGTTGCCTTCTTCGTAGAGCAGGCCTGGCGCGCCTCGCAACGATCCGATGAGGCAGGGACGAAGGAATATGCGCAGCATGCGCTATCTCTGTTGCGGAGGGCGATATCGAGGGGGCATTTTGCTCCGGAAGATATCGCCCCCGTCCTCACGGTGATCCGGAGGTTCCTGCCGAACGGGGCGGTCTAGCGCTGCGCCGGGAATGGCGGCGAGCTCTGAGAGATCACAAAGAGCGGTGTCATTCATGAAGGAGCGATGGTTAACGTGGATCACGCGCGTTTGTTCGCTTGTCCGGAACGCCCGGGGGCGGTGTCCGAGATTCATCCGATGAGGCGCCAACCTCGCTTTGGGCGATTCGGGAAAAAGGTCCCGCTGTCTACGTTTATCAAGCGGGAGCGCCTCGCTGTAACGGGAGGCATGTTGAGGTGAAAGGAGGTGAACACGATGATGGACATGAGTTCACTTGTTGATGCTAGTTTGGTGCTTCTCGGAGTCGTAAGCGCTATGGTGTGGGCATGGGCCACGATTGAGTCGGGGTCTGCCACCGTGTCCGCCTCTCCGACTCATAGCTCGAAATCGGTTGATTCGTCGAATGAATCGAACTATCGGATAGCTGCATAAGTAGGGAAGCCTGCTGTGTTGAAGAGAGAGGGCTCTGACTCGATACGTGCCCTCTCACTCAACATGCGGTGAAGGAGGTGATGGGCATGAAATACGTCCCTTGGGTTCTAGCCGTATTGGCCATCTGGCTGCTCGCAGCGCCCTTTGTGCTCGGATACACCGAGACAGCTGCGGCGATGCAGAATGACATTGCGGCCGGCAGTGCGCTCCTCGTCGGCGCCCTTTTCCTGGCATTTTCTGGTTGGGAGAAGACAGCGATCGGCCGAGGTCAATCGGCAAGTCATTGAGAGCTGAGCCATGCGTGGTGCTGCCGGGGTCCGGCTTTCTGCCGTGCCCCGGCAGTCCCCTTGGCTGCGCAAGGCTACGAAGAAGCGGTGGTGTGCCGAACTGACCCTTGATCCTCTTGCTCACTTCTTCTTATCCCCGGGCCCTTCGGAGAAGAGCAGCCAGGCGAGCACGATGAAGCCGATCCCTACGGCGGTAATCGCGAGCCAGGTGCCGAATTTCTCAGGCATGGTGTCTTCCTTTCGGTGATCCTTCCTGCACGATGTTGAAAAAGGCTGCTCCAGGGAAACGCTGAATGATGAGCGCTGAACGATGAACGGAAGACTCTGCGGCCGCGCTCGCGGAAAGGCGCGTTTTGGCGCGCCGGGGAGGGCGGGTGAGATAGTGGCCTTTTGAACGTCCTGCGGCACAAAACGAGTGTTCCACTAGCCTGTAAGCGTTTTCACGAGTAATGGATCGAGCCGCTTGGGCTTCCCGTCGAGGTTCGTCGTAATCAGGATGGCCGATCCTTCGACTACGAGGCGTTGCGTCACGCGATCACGAATCGTGTGCGAGAATTTCAGACCGGTTCGCCCTTCCTGCCCCAGCGTGGTTTCAATCCTCAGGGTGTCGCCATAGCGGCCCGGCGAGCGATAGTCGACCTCGGCGTGGATCACCACAAATTGGGTGCCGGCCTTCAGTAGTCCCGCGACAGAGATGCCTCGCTCTTCCAGATAGTGTGTTCGTGCCCGCTCGAAATACTTCAAGTAGTTGGCGTAGTAGACCACCCCGCCGCAGTCGGTGTCTTCGTAGTA
>CAYZTJ010000129.1:5174-9282 GCA_964481215.1 uncultured Nitrospira sp.
AACCTCGGCAGCGACGTCTCGGGGACGCCGGTAATTTTGACGACAATCTCGTACAGTTGCGACACCCGTTCGGCCTTCACCGGCTCGAAGCCGTGGCCGAGGACGGCCTGGTGAGCGAAATCCAACAGAGGTTTCATCTTGGCCCACTGCGCTAAGAAGGCTTGGCCCATGGGATTGCCGAGCCCGGCCAGTGCGCGGAACTGCTCGTGCAACGGCAACTTGTACTTGCCGTCCAGATCGCTCAAGTGGCACGTGCGGCAGGTTTCCTGGAGCGCCTGGGGCAGGGCCTCCACCCGCACGTCCCAACTCTTGATCTGGTGCTGTTTGAAGAGGGCGTATTGGGCGAAGGCTTCCAGCGCGCGGAGGAGGGCGACAATCGCCCGCTCCGGATCGTGGTCATGGTCCGCCCGCCGCTTGGCATGGGCCAAGAGATCGAGCGCCAGCAGTTCTTTGATCTCGTGGGGATCCAGCACCAGCTTTTCGAGAAATCCCATATTGGCCTTGATGCCGGGCAGAACGGATTTGAGATTGGCCGGTCCGCCCCAGAGCGACGCCATCTCCAAGGCCTTGTAGGCGCCTTTGAGCTTCTCCCAGGCCTGCCGGTAGTGAAACCGGTCCCAGGCGCCGTAGCCCTCGGCCAGGTCGGCCAACGCATGGTGGAGCGGCTTCTGGCCCCCGCTCACGCGCAGCTCGATCATCCGAAACAGCGAGGCCGACGCATCGAACGACCCCGAGTTGAAGAGGTCGCAGCCGTCGCGCCGGGCCGTGCCGGCCATCTCATCCCAGGGATTGCTTTGGAGCCAGGTGCGACCCTGGCCATCGATGGTGAGGCGATCGGACTCCTTGGCGGACTCGCTGCCGTCCGGCCCGAGCCCGATGAGACGGGACGACCAGCCGCTGCCGACCATCATAAGAGCCGCAGCCATGGCCGGCGTCGCATCGCTCAAGTTCAAGGCTAGTTCGCCCGGCGCGACCTCCCAGGTCCGCATCAAGTCGGGGATCGCCTGGGCGAGTGGACGATACGAGTCGGCGAAACTCTCGGGATTGGGCGTCACGATCCAATCCCACCGGCGCGGCATTTGGGTGACATGCGGCTGAATGGCGGATTCGACGAGCGCTTTGGCGGGCTCCGCCAGAAAGAAGCAGAGGTTCTCCGGCTTCAGCCGGTTGATCGCGTAGATGGCGGCCGCGGTCTCGCGGGTGAAGGCGATCAGGAGCGCTTTGGCCGAGGCATCCATGCCCATCGGCGGCGGATCTTAGCATCGGGGTCCCAGGTGCGCAAATGGGCCTGGCGCGTGAAGCGTGATCGGCAAGCTGCGAGACGAGCGAGAAACGCTGGACACACGGGAATCGGCCGGACGCACTCGCGGAGACGCAGGCCCCTGAGTCAATGCCGCCTGTTCGTTTCTCTCCTTTCACGCCCGTCTCGCCTTTCGCGCAGTCGTCCTGACTCGTCACCCATCACTCGTCACTGAATAGGGTTCTGTTTGACAGGGTAGGGGGGGTTCCCTAGAATCACGTACATGAAGGACCATGCCATCCAGGCGTTCAACGAGAGCGCCGAAGTCAAACTGAAATTCGTCCGCGAACATGCGGATCGCATCGTCACGGTCGCGAAACTGATCGCGCAAGCCTTTCGCGAGGGACATAAGATCCTGCTGTTCGGGAACGGCGGCAGCGCGACCGACGCGTCGCACATCGCGGCGGAGTTCGTGGGCCGCTATCACCGCAATCGGGCCCCCTTGCCGGCGATCGCGCTGGGGGCGGACCAGGCGGCGATCACCTGCATCGCCAACGACTGGGAATATGCCGAGATCTTCGCGCGCCAGGTGCGCGGGTTGGGACAGAAGGGCGATATCGCCATCGCCATCAGCACCAGCGGCAATTCCCCCAACGTCTTACGCGCCGCCGAAGCCGCCCGCGAACTCAATTTGATCACCATCGGCTGGACGGGCGGGAAGGGCGGCAAGCTGGCGGGGCTTGTCGATCATCCCTTCGTCGTGCCCTCGAGCGTCACGGCCCGCATTCAGGAATCCCACATCACGCTCGGCCACGTGCTCTGCGAGCTGGTGGAGGAAGACTTCTTTGCCAAAGCCCTCTAGGAAGTCGCAAGCCGCCACGTTCCCCCGCGAACTTCCCGCGCCCATCGATGTCTCGCGGCTGAAAACCTATCCGCTCGCCCGACGCACCAGCAAGGTCAAGACCGAGGACTTCGCCCAAGCCTGGAAGCGCGGCGGCACGCTCCAGCGCTTTCTCGGCGCCCTGCCCGACATCCTGGCGGTGAAGACGCTCCGCGAGGTGGTGCAGGCCGTGGTGCGGGCGCATCAGAAGCAGCGGCCGGTGATCCTCGGCGTCGGCGCGCACGTGGTGAAGGTCGGGCTCAACCCGGTGTTGATCGACCTGATGGAGCGCCGGGTGGTGACGGCGGTGGCCATGAACGGCGCCGGCATCATTCACGATTTCGAGCTGGCGCTCATGGGCCACACGTCCGAAGACGTGGAAGCGGAGATCGACTCGGGCCGTTTCGGCATGGCCGAAGAAACAGGGCGTCTTCTGAACGAAGCCATCTCGCGCGGCGTGAAAGACGGACAGGGGATCGGGGAAGCCGTCGGCCACTATCTCAATCGCTATAAGGGGCAATTCCCCCATCGCGAGACCAGTCTGCTGGCGGAGGGGGCGCGCCTCGGCATTCCGGTCACGGTCCACGTGGCGGTCGGGACCGACATTATTCATATGCACCCGGCGGCGGATGGGGCCGCCATCGGCGCCGGCTCGCTCTTGGACTTCCGTCGACTCGCCGCCGTGGTCACCAATATGGAAGGCGGGGTCTATCTGAACCTCGGCTCGGCGGTCATCCTGCCGGAAGTCTTCCTCAAGACCGTGACCCTCGGCCGCAATCTAGGGCATCCGCTGAGCGACATTACGACGGTCAACATGGACTTCCTCTCGCACTATCGCCCCCTGACCAATGTGGTGAAGCGGCCGACGCAAAAGGGCGGCAAGGGCTATGCGCTCACCGGCCACCATGAGATCATGGTGCCGTTGCTGGCCGCTGCGATCGTCGAATCCCTCGGAAAGTAGTAGGATGTTGAAAAAGTCCTCCAGCCGGGAAACGCTGAAGTTTGAAGGATGAGCGATGAAAGAAAGAATCCTTATCTGCCGCTCAGCGTTCCGCGTTCATCGTTCAGCGTCTATATGCTCGCTCCCTGCGGCCTTGCTGGAAGGCCTTTTTGAACATCCTTTCAAACCGTTTGAGTAACAGGTTGACGAACCAACTTGCCCCGCGTGTCCAGTCCCCGCTCAGCATCGAAGAATTGCAATCACGTTGGGCCGATCTGAATGCGCGGTTTTTCCGCGGCGCGCTTCCGCCGATCTCCATCGAGTGGAGCCGCCGGCTGACCTCTTCCGTCGGGCTCTTCTCCAGCCGCGTGGGACCTCGGAGCCGGCCGCCCTCGGCTTCCGCGGCTCGCCCCCGCCGGCAGATTCGCCTGTCGCTCCCGCTCCTCGCCCGGCTGGCGGATGCCACCGACTTTGCCGAGCAGGAAATCGTCAACACGCTCGCCCACGAGATGATCCACCAATGGCAGTACGACGTGCTGAAGCGGCGTCCCGATCACGGGGTGGATTTTCTACGGAGGATGACCGAGATGAACCGAAGCGGGCTCGTGGGGATTACGCTCTACCACGGGCTCAATGAACAGGTGCGGGCCGTCGCGCGCTATCGGTGGCGTTGCCAACAGTGCGGGCGGGACTATCACCGGTCGCGGCGGAGCATCCGGGAGCATCGGCACCGCTGCGGCGCCTGCCGGGGACGACTCGAATTTGTGGTGGGGCTATCAGCGGCGCGCCGAGCCCCTGATTCGGGCACCGGCGCCGTCCAGTCGGTGCTTCCCTTCGAGTAAGGCTATCGGGGGAAGGCCTCGCGGCAGCCGCCGTCGACGGGGATCATGGCTCCGGTCGTCTTGGCCGAGCCGTCCGACGCGAGGAACAGCACCGCATCGCCGACGTCCTGCGCGGTGACGGGAACCTTGAGCAGATTCCGGTTGGCGCAATAGGTCTCGATCGAATCGACCGGGATGCCGTACGCGGTCGCGCGCGCCTTGCGAAG
>CAYZTJ010000130.1:0-9159 GCA_964481215.1 uncultured Nitrospira sp.
TGGCCTTGAAGATCCTGTTCGCGCTGAATGAGCAGCCACACCAATTTCGCCGCCGTGCCGCTCAGGACCTCGGTCTCGGGAGATTTGGTCGCGGCGATCACGGCGCCAAGGGCGGGATCGCCCGTCACGTCGACGATCAGATCGGCGTCCCGCTCCTCGACCAGCGCGGCCGCGTCCGTGGTGACGGGGACCTGCATCGACCGGGCAAGCGCCAAGCCGGGGGCCTGCGGACTCTTGTCCGCGACGCCCACGAGGGCGACCTGTCGACATTGGGCAAACAGCTCCAACAGCGCCGTCCCCCCGCGACCGGCCCCGAGGATGATCACGCGAATGGGTTCCGCCATCCCTCCCCCATACTATGGCAGGCCCACAGAAGCGAGACCGGCCCTCAGGCGGTCCGAGAGCCCGAGGACCAGTCCGGTCAAGCAGCCCGCGCGGCCGCTCCGCTCACGTCTTCGAGAACATGCTGCGACGATCCATGGCGCCTTTCACGGCCCCGAGGAGCTTGTCGCGATCGACCGGTTTCACCAGATACTCGACGATGCCGTCCTTCAGCAACGAGGTGGCGAGCTGCACATCCGGGTAACCGGTCAGCACCACCACCGGGGTGGAGGGATACTGGGATCGAAAATAGGCGATCGCTTCCGTGCCGTTGATCTTCGGCATGCGGATGTCGCAGATGATGACATCCACCAGGAGGGGATTCTCCCCTTCGTTCAGGACCTCGATGGCGCGCTTGCCATCCTCGGCCTCCTGCACATCGTAGCCGGCTTTCTTCAACGTCATCCCGACGACCTTGCGAATCTGCTCCTCGTCGTCCACGACCAGCACGCGTCCTTCACAGTCCTTGTCACTCAGTAACCAGCTCATGGTACCCTCCCTTCAATGGGTTGACTCGCTGACCTGACTACACCGGCATTGAGCAAGGGCTGTACCAAGCGACCGAATGCAAATCATGCTGAAAGATCGATGAATTCTGTGCGAGGATGCGTGGCACCCGTTCTCCCAAAGGATCACCTGGCTGAGGTCCACCACCACAAGGGCTGGAATCCACCAACCGAGACAAGCGGCGCCAAATGTTTCCGCAGCCACAAGATGACCGCGCCCAGGCTGATGACACACCGCCGGAGCCACTTCGGCACCGCGGCTTTGAAACCCGCCGGGTGGAACTGACGGTCACGGCCGGGGAGAGCCCCAAGCGATTGGATCTCTTCCTCGCCCACCGAGACCCGGCGCTCTCACGTTCGGCCTTGCAGCGGCTGATCGAGGATGGGCGCGTCCGTCTGAACGGCCGGGCGGTGAAGCCCAGTCAGAAGATCAAGCCGGGCGACTGCATCACCTTGGAAATCCCACGACCCGCCCCGCTGGACCTCAAACCGGAAGCGATCCCGCTCTCGGTCCTCGCCGAAGATGCATTCCTGTTGGTGCTCGACAAACCCGCCGGACTCGTCGTCCACCCGGCGCCCGGCCACTGGTCGGGCACCCTGGTCAACGCGCTGCTGCACCACTTCGCCCGGCCTGGAGGCTCCCTCTCTGCGATCGGAGGGAAGGAACGGCCGGGCCTGGTTCATCGCCTCGATAAGGAAACCTCCGGGGTCATGGTGATCGCCAAGACGGATCAGGCTCACCAGGCCCTCGCCGCGCAATTCAAGCTGCACACGATTACCAGACTGTATGAAGCCCTGGTGTGGGGTCGGATGAAGAAGAGCGAAGGACTCATCGAGCTCGCGATCGGGCGAGACGTGAAGGAGCGGAAGAAGTTTTCAGCCAGGACGGCGCGGCCTAAAGCCTCCGCCACGGTGTACCGAGTCCTGGAACGATTCGGTCCTCTGGCCACACATGTCGCGCTCATGCCGAGAACCGGACGGACCCATCAGTTGCGGGTGCACCTCACCTCCATCGATCATCCCATCCTCGGCGATCCCACGTACGGCGGCCGCAAGGTCCGCGCATTGGACGCCATCGAGGTTCCGCGCGTGATGCTCCACGCGAAGACCCTCGGCTTTCATCACCCTGTCACCGGCGTGTACCAGGAGTATTCGTCCGCGATTCCGCCCGACATGGCGCGCGTGGCGGCCGCCCTTCGCCAACATGTCGGCGAATCACGTGCCTCACGCACTTGACAGAGGCGATCAGCGAGCGTATCAAGTCACCCCACGAACCGCCATGGTTGAAACGAACGAGACCCTCGACACCCTCGGCAGTCTCCTCTCCGCGCTCAAAACCTATAGCGCCAAGCTGCCACCCGTGGTCCATCTCAAGGCCGTGCCGGGCGGCATCAAGCCGACGCCCGAAGCCGTCTCCGCCTTCGAGCAGGCCGTCTATCGATTTCGCGATCAGAGCGGCGGGACGCCGTTTCGCAGACTGGTCGACCACATGGTGGAATCGCTGGAAGCGTTCGAAAACGGCGTCTTGCTGGGGTCGATCCAGCCGCTGCTCACAGTGCTCGACCATCTCGAGCGGATGCATCGCGACAAGGAGATCGCGGCCTCACAAAAAGATCTCACGCGGCTCAACGAGTACCGGACGGCCTTGCATAAGATCCTGCCGGGGAGTAAACCGGAGCTGGAAGGAGCAGGTCGAGGGATCTGAACGGTGAACGCTGAGCGATGAACGATGAATGGGACGTCCTGCCGTTCAGCGTTCTGCACTCATCGTTCAGCGTTGGCAGTCAGTGGCCCATCTTCGGGCCCGCAGCGTTGGCGCCCTGGCCCGTGAGCTTGAGGCGAACCAGTTCCTGACAGTGGGGACAGCGAGCCCGGATGGTCGACTCGTCGAGAATTTCAATCTGATCGTCTCTGAGCCACATGAGTTGTCCGCAGCGCGGACAGGATTTCACTTGCGTCATAGAGGGACACCCGTTATATGAGACCAGCACCCATGACTTCGCGTCGGTCGCGGATACCATATACCAAGCCCGCGTCGGCTCTCAAGCCCGCCGTGACCTATTCTGACGGGGCCGCGGTCGATCCAGCCAAGCTGACCCGCCTCTTCCAGCAAGCGCCCTGGGCGAAGGGTCGCACGATCGACGATGCGCGCGAGATGTTGCTCCACACCGATCTGGCCGTCTCGGCCTGGGCCGGGGACGAGCTCGTCGGGTTCGGGCGCGTGCTCACCGATTACGTCTACCGGGCTACCATCTGGGACGTCATCGTCGCGAAACCCTTTCAGGGTCGCGGGATCGGGACCGAACTGGTCCAGCGCATCCTCCAGCATCCCCGCCTGAAGAAGGTCGAACTCTTCTGGCTCTGCACCCGCATGCCGGGCTTCTATGAGCGGCTCGGCTTCAGCTCCAAAGAACAGACCGGCATGGTGTGGAGCCGGGCCAAGCAGTCCCGCCTGGAATAGTCCGCGCCCCTCGCACGACAAGCGGTGCCCTCCTCCCGGCCTACGCTTCGGAGAGCGCGGTCCGCTGCAACCGCTTCGGAGAAAAGAGCAGGGAGAGGAAAAACATCGCGGCCGCCAGCAAGACGATGGCCGGCCCCGACGGCAGGTCCCAGGCATAGGAGAGCAGTAGTCCGCCGATCGCACAGGCCACCCCGATGAGCACCGAATAGACGGTCATCTGCATCAGGCTGTGAGTCAGCTGGTAGGCGGTCGACGCCGGGATCAGGATCATCGCAAAGACCAAGATCGCGCCCACCGTTTTGAGCGAGACCACCACGGTCAAGGCCACTAATGTCAGCAAGAGGTAG
This sequence comes from uncultured Nitrospira sp., assembly GCA_964481215.1. Lineage (GTDB taxonomy): Bacteria > Nitrospirota > Nitrospiria > Nitrospirales > Nitrospiraceae > RSF151. Next base: position 3,696 of record CAYZTJ010000130.1, read on the forward strand.
AAGATCTTCCGAGCCGGCACACCGGAGGCCTCGGCCATCTCCTGATCGAAGGCGATAAAGTAGAGCTCTTTGGAAAAGAGCACCAAGATGCCCAATACCGCCAAGCCCAAGAGCTGAATGGTATTCAACTCCTCCGGCGTGACCGAGAGGACGCTCCCGAACAGGTAGCCATAGACTTCGGCGTTGTACCCCTTCATCAAGCCGATAAAGAGAATCGCAAGCGCCATGGTCGACGTGTAGAGAATCCCGATCGAGACGTCCAGCCGCATGCGCCCTTGCTCCTCCATCACGCCCGTGGTCCAGGCGGTCGCGAGGCCGAACACAATAGCCAGCCCCAGCGGCGACAGGCCCAAGAGGTAGCCGAGGGTCACCCCCGCGAAGGCCGCATGGGCCGTGCCGGCGCCGATAAACGCGAGCCCCCGCAGCACCACAAAGACCCCGATCAGCGAGCAGACCGCGCCGACGAGCGCCGAGGCCAGCAGCGACCGGAGCATGAAGTCGTAACTCAGGAGTTCAAACATGATCCGTGGGTAATAGGCGCGGGGCTAGAGGCAATAGTTTAGACTATCATCCTCGTGCCCCTCGCCCATAGCCTCTCGCCTAATCAGTGGTGATGGTAGTCCCGCACGATGACTTGATCCCGCTCGGAGACGACCAGATCTTTGCCATAGACCTGTTGAAGCACATCGGCGCGCAACACCTCGTCGGGAGGACCGGCCGCGTACAGGCGAGTCTTGAGCAGCACCAACCGGTCGACATGGGCCCGGATCATGTTGATATCGTGCGTCACCAACAGGACGGTCAATCCCAAATCCCGATGCAGCCGCTTGATCAAGTCCAACACGCTGTGCTGGGTGACGATATCGATGCCCGTCGTCGGCTCATCCAGCAGCAACACTTGGGGACGTTGCGCCAGCGCCCGCGCGATGAGCACCCGCTGCTGCTGCCCACCGGAGAGATGCCCGAGCTGCGTCTCCCAGTGGTCCTGCATGCCGACGTTTTCCAGGGCTTGCAGCGCAATCTCTCGATCTTGCTTCCCGGGGCGACGGAAGAGGCCCAAGGCCCCGTAACGGCCCATCATCACGGTCTCGAGCACCGTGATGGGGAAGTGCCGGTCCAGCGTCCCCTTTTGCGGCAGGTAGCCGATGCGGGCCCGATGGTGACAGCGAAGCTCCTCGCAGGAGCAGTCGAAGATCTGGAGGGAGCCTTCCAGCGGGGACATGAGCCCCAACATGGCCCGGCAGAGGGTCGTCTTCCCCGATCCGTTGGGGCCGATGATTCCGATATACTCGCCCTCGCGAATCTCGAGGGAGATGTCCTTCAGCGCCACCACGCCGGGAAACCCGAAGGTGGCACGGGCGAAAGTGATGATGGGTTTGGGCATCGTGCTTCAGATTGTCACAAGTCGAAAGTCGGAAAGTCGAAAAGTCCCGGAGGGAGCTGTCACTCTATCGACACTGTTCATGACTTTCGACCTTCCGACTTTGGACGTTCAGACTCGCTGGTTCGAAAAGCTTACGCCGCTTGTAGAGCGCGCGCAAGCGCGCGGACATTGTACCGAAGCAGATCCAGGTAGGTGTCGGTGCCGGGCAGTCCGCCCGGCAGCGGCGTGAGCACCACAACCTGGGCGCCCGTTTCCCTCGCCAGCGCCTCAGGAATTTTGGGATTCAACTGCGGCTCCGAGACGATGACCCGGACGCGCTGCGTTCGCATCGTCTCGACCAGCTTCTTGAGGCGGCGGGCCGACGGCTCGGCCCCGGCCTGCGAGAGAATCTCCCCCGCGATGACCAACCCGAACCGGCGCGCGAAATAGGGCCAGGCCGGATGGTGGACGATCACTCGACGATCGTTCAGCGGCTTCAGGACGGTCAGCAGTTCAGCCTGCACGTCGTCGAGTTCTTTGAGATAGGCGGCCTGATTCAGACGATACTCGGCGGCGTGAAGGGGATCGACGGCGATGAGCGTCTCCGTAATATGGCGGAGCATCGTCTTCGCGTTCTCCGGATCCAGCCACACATGGGGATTCCCGCCATGGTGATGATCCTCGCCGGAGGGGGCTTCTCCGACAGGCCCGTCATGATCCCGAATCAGGGCGATGCCCTTGGAGGTCGTGACGACCCGGAGCTTCGGGTTCCCCGCCGCCTTGACGAGCGACGCCGTCCAGACTTCGAGCCCGATCCCGACCTCGAACAGCACCTGGGCTTTCCGCACCGCCAAGAGGTCGCTGGGTTTCGGAGAGTAGGTATGTTCGCTTTCAAGGCCGGAGAGGAGCGAGACCGCCTGCACGCGCGTCCCGCCGATGCGCTGGACGAAGTCACGTAAGACCGGAATCGTCACCACGACGGGCACGGGCTCTTCCGCGCCGACGACCGCCGGCCAACCGGCGAGCCACGCTAGGAACAAGACAATGACGCTCACCAGGCGGCGAGCGCAGACAGCCTGAGGCATGGGAGCGGACCGTAGCACCGGCCGCGAAACGAAGTCAACGCACTCGCAACTTGACCACCCCAGGGACTTCAGTTAGCGTACCGCTGGTTCGCCGGGCCGTGATCAGTCATTGGTCATCGATCACGAGTCACTGGGAAAGCGTTCCTTTTCTCAACCAATGACCAATGACGTGTGACCATTGTCCGTGGGGAGTCCAGGAACGCCGTGAAGGTCATCGGGCTCATGTCGGGAACATCGGCCGATGGGGTGGATGCGGCCCTCGTCGACATTGACGGTCACGGCCTGGCCCTCACCGTCCGTCCACTGGCCTTTGTCGAGCTCCCCTATCCGTCCACGCTCCAGCGCCGGATCTTAGCCGCCGGCATCGAAGGCAGAGTCTCCGAGATCTGCCACTTGAACGTCCTGCTGGGAGAATGGTTTGCCAGGGCGGCGCTCAAGGTCATGGAGGCCGCGGGCCTCACATCGAGCGCCATTGCCGTCATCGGCTCCCATGGACAAACCGTGCACCACTTGCCGAACCCGGTGCGAGAGCCGGGCATCGGTCCCATCCGCTCGACGCTTCAAATCGGCGCGCCCGCCGTCATCGCCGAACGGACAGGGATCACTACCGTCGCCGACTTTCGCCCGCGAGACATGGCCGCCGGCGGACAGGGCGCGCCCTTAACCCCCTACGCCCATGCGGTGCTCCTGCGACATCCGGAACGGTCCCGCCTGATCGTCAACCTGGGGGGGATCAGCAACGTCACCTACGTGCCGGCCAAGGGCGGCCTTGAGGCTCTCCAGGCCTTCGACACGGGTCCGGGCAACATGGTGCTGGACGGGTTGATCCACAGCCTGTCGAACGGGCGGCAGCCCTATGATCGAGACGGGCGACTGGCGGCGAAAGGCGCCGTCGATCCCGTGCTGGTGCGCCGGCTGCTGGCCCATCCCTACTTCCGGAAAGCGCCACCGAAATCGACGGGACGCGAACTCTTCGGCGCCCTCTATGTGGCGAGGTTGCGAGCGGAACAACGTCGCCGACGGCTCTCCGCGCAAGATCTGCTCGCCACCTGCGCGCAACTCACGGCCAAGGCCGTCCAGACCGCCACGCGATGGATCGAGGGGACCGTCGACGACGTGATCGTGGGCGGCGGCGGGACGAAAAACCGCGCCATCATGACTCACCTGGCTCAGGCGTTCTCCCCCGTGCCCGTGCAGACCTTCGAAGCCATCGGCTGGGACAGCAAGGCCTTTGAAGCCATCGCCTTTGCGGTGCTGGCCTACCAGACCCTTCAGGGAGAGCCGTCCAATGTGCCGGCGGCAACCGGCGCGCGTCACCCGGTGGTCCTGGGCAGCCTGACTCCTGGCCGGGCGTCTGTAGTCCCCATACCCATGGTCGAGAGGAGCGGCGCGCGTGTGGGTTGAGGTCTTCCCGCTCATCACGCTGGGGCTGCTCGTCGTCCTGGCCCTCGCCGGGGGCATCGCGCTGACCAGGCGGTTGGTGGGACGCGCGGAGCCCTCGCCCCGAGCGCCGTCATCGACCGATGCCGCCGCCATCCCCCCGGGTATTTCCATCAAACCCCAACCGTTGCTCACCTCCGCCGAAGCCTCGTTCTACAATGTCCTGCGTCTCGCCGTGCAGGACCGCTATCTGGTCCTGGCTCAAGTGCCGCTCTGGTGCCTGATCGACGTCGAAGCGCCGAGCCGAGACGTCTTCAAGGGCTTTTTGAACAAGATCGCGCTCAAGCGGGTGGACTTCGTGCTCATTCACCCAGGTACCTTGAGCGTGGCCAAAGTCGTCGAGCTGGACGTCCCCACGCCCACTCCACAACGGCAAACCCGTGATCGCCTGGTCGATACGGTGTTCCGCGCCGCCGGGATCGAAGTGGTCCGCTTGAAGACCGATCAGTCCTTCACCGTGCCGGCCCTCGCCGGCCTCCTGGGGCTGGAACTGACCGAGTAGCCCATGCGGCCACGCCCCGCCTTCGGTCGTCCTGCCGCCGTCTCAGCCCGCCCCCGTCGACGCCCCGCCAATGTGCTCGACCAACTCATGGTCTTCCACCCGGAGCCCTGGATCGACCGCGACTGGCGCAGCCACACTCGCCTGCCACTCGAGGATGTGCGACTGACGGCCGAGGACGGCATCCGCCTCTTCGGGTGGTATCTGCAGGCCGCGCCCGAGGCGCCGGTCCTCCTCTGGTGCCACGGCAACGCCGGCAACCTCATCCACCGCCTCGACAACATGGCCGAGCTGCACCGCGCCGGGTTGTCCCTGTTTATTGTCGACTACCGCGGCTATGGCCTGAGCGAGGGCAGCCCGTCCGAGGCCGGCTTCTATCGAGACGCCCAGGCGGCCTATCGCTATCTGACGGAGTCGCGCCGTGTGTCGCCCCAACGGATGATCCTCTTCGGTCGATCCATCGGCGCGGCCGTCGCAGGCCACCTGGCGGCCGGCTCGCCAGCCGCCGGTCTCATTCTGGAAGGCGCGTTCCCATCAGTCGAAGCCGTGGCCAAGCACTACTATTACGGCTTACCGCTCCATTGGCTGATATCCTCCCGCTTCCCGCTGATCGAGAAGATGGCGCAGGTGCGGATGCCGGTTCTCGCCATCCACGGCGAGCAGGATGACATCATTCCGATCGAGCTCGGTCGGTCCGTCTACGAGGCCGCGCGAGAGCCCAAGTCCTGGTATCCCGTCCCCGGCGCCGGCCACAATGACTGCTACGTGGTGGGAGGGCACGCCTACTTTCATCGAATCAAGGAATTCATAGAACAGCTCCGGCCTTAACAATTCCGGCAGCTCTCAGCAAAAGCGGGCCATCAATGCTCTTGACGGTATGACGCGCCACGTCATAGACTGAGCAGGCATGATTCGTTCGTTCCGCTCCACAGACACAGAGGCGCTGTTTCATGATACGGAAGTCCTTCGATTCCGGGTGTTCGAACGAATCGCCAGAAGAAAGCTGCTGTATCTCCATCGTGCCCGGTCCCTTCAGGACTTACGAGTCCCGCCGGGCAACCGTCTCGAGGCGTTGAG
>CAYZTJ010000131.1:0-9155 GCA_964481215.1 uncultured Nitrospira sp.
CAGGCGAGCCAGAAAGACGGGATGCAAACCATGGACATGGCCCTGGTCGATCTGGCCACGCGCGGCATCGTCACCAAAGGGGAAGCGCAATCCCGAAGCATGAACCCCAACCTGTTCGGCGGTTCTGCCGTGAGCGCAGCCTAGCATCAATCGAGAAACCGGACGAGGGACCAGATGGACGTTCGTACGTTGCTGAAGGTGATGGTCGATCAGGAAGCGTCAGACATGTATCTGACCGTTGACGCGCCTCCGACCTATCGGGTGCACGGCTCGACCAAACCGGCCAACATGCCGGCGTTCGCCAACGAACAGCTCGAAGCCCTCGCCCTCGCCTTGATGAGGGGACAGCAGCGGGGTGAATTCGAAGAGAAGATGGAGATGAATCTGGCCCTCTACTACAAAGAGCTCGGCCGGTTTCGCGTCAACATCTTCCGTCAGCGCGGCAATGTCGGGCTTGTGTTCCGGCACATTAAAGCGGAAATCCAAACCGTCGAGCAACTGAGGCTGCCTCCCATCATCAAAGACATTGCCATGACGAAGCGCGGGTTGGTGCTGGTCGTCGGGGCGACTGGATCGGGGAAATCCACCAGTCTGGCTGCAATGATCGATCACCGTAACGAGGTACATCCCGGTCACATCGTCACGGTCGAGGACCCCATCGAATTCGTGCACAATCACAAAAAGTCACTGATCACACAGCGGGAGGTGGGATTCGACACTCTATCATTTCAGAACGCCCTCAAGAACACGCTCCGCCAGGCGCCCGACGTCATTCTGATCGGCGAAATCAGGGATACCGAAACGATGGAGGCCGCCATTACCTTTGCGGAGACCGGGCATCTCTGCATCGGAACACTGCACTCGAACAACGCCAACCAGGCGATCGAGCGCATCATGAACTTCTTCCCCGTCGAGCGGCATGCCCAGATCTATTTGCAGTTGTCGCTCAACCTGCGCGCGATCATCTCGCAGCGCCTCGTGCCGTCCACGGACGGCAAACGGGTTCCCGCGCTCGAGATCATGATGGATACCCCGCGCATCAAGGATTTGATCAAGAAGGCCGAGGTCGACACGCTGAAAGAGGCCATGGAGCAAGGCATCGATGAGGGATGCCAAACTTTCGATTACGTGTTGTTGCAACTGTACAAAGAAGAGAAGATCTCCCTGGAACAGGCCCTGATCAACGCCGACAGCGCGAACAACCTCAGGCTCAAGATCAAGCTCGAAGGCCTCAAAGGCGACGACGCGATCAACGCTCTCCTTGATAAGGGCCCCCATGCCACCGGCGAGGGCGCGGGCTTCAAAATTCAGGGCGGTCCCAGCAACGTCACTCCCCTGCGCAAACGCTAGATGCCGATCGCGTCAGCCGCGGTTTCTCTACCTGACTGGCGAACCAGTCTCAGCCCGCTGTTGTTCAAGATACGACGCGATCTTTTCCAAGGCCAACGCGCTGAGCTTTGCCCCGTACCAGGTCGGCATCGTTGCGGCCGGATAGCCCGGCACGACGAAGACGCCCGGCTCCACCACTGATTCCACAATATATTCGTGAATCGTCTTGGCCTGGCCATGGTAGGAAGGATCGCGCAACCGGTCTGTTCCGGCGCTTCCTAGGACCAGTGGCGGCCCGACCCGTCCTTCGGCGCCGGCGATTCCCGGAATTGTATGGCAGACCGGACATCCGGCCTTGGTGAAGATGATGTGAATAGGCTCGTCGCCGCTCACCAACGGGACCATCTCAGGGCTCAATGTCGAGGGAACCTTCCTCCGGGCATCTGGCTCCCTCTCTTGAAGCAGCGTCCAGAGCAGACCGAGCGCCACTATCGTGAGAATGAGGAGGGTCACAGTCCGGTCAGACATGAGGGACGTGAGTCATCGTGGCCGGCGGGGAAAATGTCGAGAAGGAACCTATGGAAAGGTTGCGAGCCGAACAACCTGTCGATCTACAGGCTCACTTGCCCGCGTCCATCGCGCATCGAAACCCCATGGTGCGGTCGTGGAAATCCGGTTCAGCCGAGAATCGGACTGTGGCACGAAGGTAGCGAGGCGGATCAATCCAACTTCCCCCTCGATAGACCTTCTTGGAACCATTCTCCATTCCCTTGGGATTGTCCTTCGGCGGGTTTTTCTTGTAGTACTCGCGGTCGTACCAGTCGGCGACCCATTCGTTCGCATTCCCCGCCATATTATAGATCCCGTAGGCGCTGCGGCCCCCACCCTTCTGAATGCCTAACCGGATGTTGAGGCCGGAAGCGCCATACGTGACGGGCGCAAGGGTTACCGGATAGCTGACCCAATCACCACGGTTGTAGTTGGCCAGATCAGGGTAAGGAGTCATGAATCCCCACGGGAAACGCCGCGCTTCATTTCCGCGCGCGGCCTTTTCCCATTCCGCTTCAGTAGGCAACCGCTTGCCGGCCCATTTGCAGTAGGCTTCCGCATCGTGCCATGAGACATCCACCACCGGACGATCGGGAGCCGTCGTCAACGCGTCATCGTCCCAGAGAGACGGCGGATCATACTTGCTAGCCTCCATAAATTTCGCATAATTGGTGACCGTAACCTCCAACTGATCGAAATAGTAGTCCTTCAGGCAGACTTCATGTTCCGGACTTTCGTTGGGAAACCCCTGGCCCGGGTCCGATCCGATGTTGTTGGTCCCCATGGTGAAGCAGCCGGCGGGAATGAACACCATCAGCGCCCCGTCGTTCCCTTTCGGTTCTGGCTTGGGAAAAACCACTTCCTCTTTGTCTTTGTCACCTTGCTTTCCACTTTGCGGTTCGCCCGCGCCAAGCGCAAACACTCCGCCAATGAGCAAGGCCAAGACCGATCCGAGCATCCGTCGGTCCAACATCATCGCCTCCTTGACCCAGGCTGGAACCCCCATCAGGAACAAAGACCGCGAGAAGGTTGCAGAAATGCCTCTTCAGTGTAGCCCCCCCTCCGGGGAAACTCAACGACACCTTCTCGGTCTAGCCGCGTTTGTGAACGACGGTCAAGGAACTGAGGGCTTGGTCAAATCGTTATTGATCCAGTTATTTCCTGCGTTGACATCGATTCCCCCGGCGGGCAACGGCTTGTCGAGATTCGTAAATTGGAAGGTCCCGAAGGGCTGAATCTGATCGTCGGTGGGTAGTTGGTTGCGGTTCCAGCCCCCACCGAGCGCGCGGATGAGACTCACCGTGGCTCTCAACAGATCGGACTTGATCTGCGCTGCGCTGATGCGCGCCTCCAGGGTTTGGACCTGCGCGTAAATGAGCTCGAGGCTGGAAGCTAGGCCGCCCGTGTAAAGCTCGGACGTCAGATCCTGCGTCTTGAAGTAGGCCCCGACTGCCGCATCTTGGCGTCCGGCCGCGAGAGTGAGCCGGTTTGTCAAGCTCAGTCCGTTCTCCACTTCGCGAAAGGCATTGAGCACCGTCGAGCGGTACCGGTCCTCCGTCTCACGATAGGCAGACCAGGACCGCTGCAATTGCGCGCGACGATACCCGCCTTGGAATACCGGCACGGCAACAGTGGCCCCATAGGACCAGAAGCTTCCAGCGAGCTTGGCGACATCCAGGCCGGAGTCGAGCAACCCTCCGTCGGCTGAGAACCGCACATCGGGGAAAAACGCGGCGCGGGCGATGCCGATGGTCCGATTCGCTTCTGCCATCCGACGCTCCATCGCGGCAATATCCGGCCGACGTTCCAACAGGGTGGATGGGATGGTCCGCGGAACCGTGAACTTCGCCACACGAAGCTCATCGACCGGCTCGATCTTGAAACTGGCCGGCGCCATGTTGATCAGGACGGCGATCGCTTGCTCGGTCACTTGGCGTTGGCCTTGGATCTGCGCGTATTTTGTTTCCGTGCTGTACAACAGCGATTCGACGCGGGCGACATCGAGCGCCGAGGCGATTCCGCCGATGAACTGGGCATTGACGAGGTCCAGCGATTCTCGATAGAGGGAAATGGATTGGGCGTAGATCGCCGCCTGTGCGTCGAACCCACGGAGCGTAAAATAGTCCGCCGCAATTTCTCCCTGCAGGCTGAGGCGGGCGAGTGCCCATTCGGTCGCGCGCTCCTGGGCGCGGTAAATCTCCGCGCGCGTGGCATTCCGGATCGCCGACCAGAAATCCGGCTCCCAGGACGCGGACCCCGCGGCGGCCGCCATCGATCCGGTCAGTGGAACATCGGGATCCTTAAACAGGCCGATATCAACTGAATTCTTACTATCGGTGGCTTTCCCGCCGAGGCCGAGCTGCGGGATCCGGCGCGAGCGGACCTGCATCATGACGTCTCGGGCCTGGACGAACCGCTCAGCGGCGGCCTGCAAATCCGGATTGGCCGCCATGGCCTGCTCTTCCAGTCTGTTCAGGACGGGATCGTCGTAGATCTTCCACCAGTCCAGGCGCAACTCGCCATCCGACGGTTTCGCCTCGACAAAAGGACTCTCACCATGCCATGAGGCGGGAACGACATATTGGGGCGACTGATAGTCGGGCGCGAGATCCACATGCGGCAACCAATCGCCGCAGGCCGCCAGGGTCAACGCCAGCAGCGTCATGCCACCGAACCGCACAATGGCCCGAATGAGGCTCGACGTGTGGGAAATGGTCATTTTGCCGGTTGTCCCTGTGAGGCGGCAGATTCCGTGGTGACGAGATCATAGCCGGGGGCCGGCGTGACAATGCGCACCTTGTCTCCTTCGAGCAACGCGGCGCTGGGGTTGTTCACGACGCGATCGCTTGTGGAAAGCCCTCCTTTCACTTCAACCGTCGCGTCCAAGACTTTGTTGACGGCGATGGATTTGAAGTGAATGCCGCCGTCTTCCGTCACCACGGCCACCTGGGTGCCCTTTTCCTGGAACACAAGCGCGCTGGTAGGAATCGTCAGCACGTTCCTGGGAGCAGGCACCGTGAACCGGACCGAGGCGTAGGAGCCGGGCCAGAGAGCTTTGTCCTCGTTCTCGATGGTAAATTCGGTCACGGCCGTACGCGTGCTCACATCGAACCCCCGCGCGACTGTCAGGAAGTCGGCGGTGAAGTGACGATCGGGCAACTGCGGTACGCTCACATCTGCCGTCAGGCCGGGCTGGAGGAACGCCCCAAACGACTCCGGCACGTTGACGAAGAGGCGCATCCTGGTGACGTCGGCCACCGTGAAAAGGTTGTTGACTGTGCCTGGAGCGCTCATTCCCCCGGGAGAACTGATGTTCCCTTCCTTGTTCACGTAGTCCCCCACATTAATGTTGCGCTCGGTCACTACGCCGTCGTAGGGCGCGATGATAGTTTTGAACCGAATCAGCGCCTCAAGGTTCTTCACATGCTGCTCGGCCGCCTTGACGAGCGCCGCCTGGGCTTTCGCCTCTGCAACCTTCACGGAGATCGCCTGCTCCGAAACCGCATGATTCTTGCGAAGCGCGAGCCAGCGCTTGGCGCTGATGTCGGCGAGAGCGTATTTGGCGCGCTCCGAATCCAAGTCCGCCTTGGCTTGCGCATACTGGGCGTCCAGCGCCGGCACATTGATTTCGGCAAGGACGTCGCCTTTCTTCACCTGGGCGCCGTAATCCCTGTACCACATCTTCACATAGCCAGAAACCTGCGCATAGATCGGCGCGGTAAACCAGGCCGTGATATTGCCGGGGAGCGTAATCGTCTCGGTCGGGGGCATGGGCTTGGGATAGACGATGGCCACGGTGGGAATGGCGCCTTGTAGCGTCTCTTCGCGCAGCAGAGCGGCATCGCTTCTGCTCTCATGAATCCGATACCCGACGTAGAGCACGCATAACAAAATCGCAGAGATGACAACCAGCCTTCCGCGCAGCATCCTAGCCATTATGCGGTGACCTTTTGGCGAGCCGTTCGCCTGTTATAGACAATCGCATAGACGCAGGGCACGAAGAAGAGGGTAAATAGTGTCGCGGCCGTCAGCCCGCCGATGACGGCACGGCCAAGCGGCGCATTCGGAGAATTGCCCATCGACATGGGCAGCATTCCGATGATCATCGCCGAAGCTGTCATGAGCACCGGCCGAATGCGCGCTTTGCCGGCCTCGATTGCGGCCAGCAGCGCGTTGCCGTGCTCGGCAAGCCGCTCGCGTGCGTAGGATACGATGAGGATCGAATTGGCGGTTGCCGTGCCCATGGTCATGATGGCGCCAGTCAGCGCCGGCACCGAGATATTCGTATGGGTCACGAAGAGCGACCAGGCGATCCCAGCCAAGGCGCCGGGCAAGGCGGTGATGATGATAAAGGGATCAAGCCAGGATTGGAAGTTGACGACGATGAGAAGGTAGACCAGCACGATCGCGAGGGCGAGACCAGCCAGCAGCTCGACATAGGCGCTGTGCATGGTTTCCGCCTGCCCGTGGATTTCGAGCGCGGCGCTGCGGGGCAACTCCTTCTCCATTTCCTTGGTGATCTTCCGGACCTCCTCCAGCACGCCGCCCAGATCCCGCCCCTCGGCGGACACGTAGAGGTCGAACAGCGGCAGGATGTTCACGTGTGTGATCTCGCCAGGTGTGCCGACCGCCGACAACGTGCTGACGTTGCCGAGCAGTTGGGGCGGTTTGTCGGTGGTGGGAAGGTCACCGCGATCCACGGGGACGGTCAACAGGTCATTGACGCTCGTCAGCTGGGGCTGCGGCGTGTAGATATTGACCTGGTAGGTCATACCGGTCCTGTGATCGAGCCAATATTGCTGGTCCACCTGCTTGCTCCCGGACGTCGTGAGGAGCAGATTGCCGGCGATGTCCTTCTCGGAGAGGTTGACCCCGAGTCCGAAGGTGCGATTGCCCTCGACCAGCAGGGTTGGCGTGCGCATCGTCTGTTGGATCGTCACGTCGCTGGCCCCGCTGATCCTTCGAAACCGGGCCGCCAGTTTGCGCGCGAAGTCGTAGTTGGCTTCCATCTCCATGCCGCTGATCTGCACGTCGATCGGGGAGGGCGAACCGAAGTTGAGAATCTTCGCCGTCAAGTCGGCCGGCTGGAACGTGAATTCTGTGCCGGGGTAGCGCTCTTTCAACCCGTTGCGGAGGATGCGCCGATACTCCCATACCGGCGATTTCTCATTCTTCAAATCAATCGTCAGATCGCAATCCTGCGAACCGATGGTCGGAGTCGGGATGAAGGCGAGGTTATGCGGTCCGACCGGCAGGCCGCAATTGCTGACGATGCCTTCAACCTGTCCCGGCAGCATCCGCATGATGTCGAGGGAGACGAGAGACGCAACTCGTCCCGATACCTCGATTCGGGTTCCGAGAGGCGCCCGCAGGTGCATTTGCATCGTCCCTGACTTGGTCTCGGGGAAGAACTCCCGGCCGTTGACGTAGTAGAGGCTGAGGGAGGCCACCGCAAGGGCCAGGGCGGTGCCGACGAATGCGCCGCGACGGGCAATGACCCGCTCCAGACGGACATTGTAGCCTTCTCGAAGCTGGTCGAAGCGGCGCTCGAACCCCTGCTGGAAACGGGCGAACATGCCGGGATGGCCGTGCGGCGCATGGTGCTCACTCAGAATGTACTTGGCCATGGTCGGTACCAGCGTGCGCGACAACAGGAACGAGGCGAGCATCGCGAAGATGATCGCCTTGGCCATGGGCATGAACAGCCAGCCGGAGACGCCGCTCAGGTGAAACAGCGGAAACCAGACGATCGCGATGCACAGCGTGGCGACCAAGGTCGGAACGACGATCTGGTTGGCGGCGTCAACGATCGCCGTTTCGAGGGACTTGCCCATTCCCAGATGGGTATCAATGTTCTCGATCATCACGGTGGCATCGTCCACAAGAATGCCCACGGCGAGCGCCAACCCGCCCAACGTCATGAGATTCATGGACTCCCCTGTGATGTGCAGGCCGATGATCGAGCTCAGGATGGAGAGAGGGATGGAGGTGCCGACAATGACCGTGGCCCGCCACGACCCGAGCAGGAGCAGGACGATGAGCCCGGTCAGCGTGGCGGCAGTGACCATTTCTTGGACGACGTCCGTGATCGCATCTTTGACGAAGATCGAGGCGTCGTTGAGGATTTTGACCTTCACGCCCGGAGGCACGATCTTTTCGATGCGCGGGATCGCCTTCTTGATCCCGTCCACCACATCCAGGGTCGAGGCCTCGCCGCTTTTCATCACGACGATCATGACCGCCTGTTTGCCATCCACCAGCACCGCGTTGGTTTGCGGGGGCCCGGCGAGCCGGACATCCGCGACGTCGCGCATATAGATGTAGGCATTGCCTTCCCGCTTGATCGGGATGTGATTGAAATCCTCGACCTGCATCGGCGTGGCATTGGTCTGAACCATCCAGTCGGTTGCCTTGATCTTCTGGTCGCCGGCCGGCAGCACGATATTCTGGCTCCCGAAGGCCCTGTGCACGTCCGAGGCCGTAAGATGCCGGGCGAGCAGTTTCTGCTGATCGAGGGAGACCAGGAGCATCACCGGCTGGCCGCCGTAGGGGGCCGGAAGAATCGCTCCGGGGATCGTGACGAGCAACGGGCGGATCTGCATCACGGCGAGGTTGTACAACTCCGCCGGCGTCATGGTGTCGGAGGTGACCTGCAGCATGGCCACCGGCACCGACGAGGCTTCGAGGCGCATGATCATAGGTGGAGAAATGTCCGGGGGTAGAGCCTTGACGACCGTCTGCGCTATCGCGGTGACCTCGGCTTCAGCCCCGGCCAGCTCAACGCCGTCCTGCAGGAAAATGTTGACGATGCTGCTGCCGTAGTATGAATGGCTGACAATGCGCTTGATCCCCTCCACAGTCGAGGTCAGAGCGCGTTCGAAGTAGAACGTGATGCGTCCGGACACGTCGGCCGGCAGGAGGCCGCCGTAGAACCACACCACGGAGATGACGGGAATCCTGATATTCGGGAAGACGTCCGTCGGGGAGTCGAGGACGGACATCGTTCCGAATAGGACAATGAGGATGGCCAACACGACGAAGGTGTACGGCCGTTTGAGGGCGATGAGGACAATCTGGTTCATGCGCGGAGTCTATCAAAAAGCGCTTTGAACGTACTAGCCAGCGACTCGCGCCCACGCGCGGGAAATCAACCGGAGCCCTGAGCCCACCTTGCAAAGTGGTTGGATAGGGCTTCGAGCAAGGAGAATAATCAGCGCTGAGAAGGAGCTAAGTGTTTGATTGTTGGTGGTCGGCAACCTAGACTCGTACCCAAGGCC
>CAYZTJ010000132.1:0-7280 GCA_964481215.1 uncultured Nitrospira sp.
ACGGAACCTACTGCCGCCAGAAGAATGAAGGAGCGGCCGGCTCGACGGGAGACCTCATCATCTTCCTCGACAGTGATGTCACACCCGAGCCCACTTGGCTGGCCGCCTACCTCAAGGCCTTTCTCGATCCCCGTGTGCAGGTGGCGGTCGGCAACACCTATGTGGACACGAGCCGAGGGGACGCCTATAGCCGAGCGATGGCGCTCACGTGGATGTTTCCGCTCCGGGATACCGACGGCGAGATGTGCCCCACCACATGGTTCTATGCCAACAATGTCGCGTTTCGCAAAGACCTCTTCCAGAAGCATCCCTTCCCCGATACCCCTGGACTCAAGCACCATCCCGCAGCCTTGCTGGTACATGAGTTGAACCGCGTGGGGGTCACGCTCTGGCACGTCGGCCAAGCGAGAGGGCATCATCCAGCCCCAAACGGATTCGGCCACTTCTTCATTCGCGCCGTGGCATCCGGCCGCGAGAGAGTCTTGAAGGAGGGCGTGCCGACGTTCTCATCCGCCCTGGGGTGGATTCGCGCTGACATCCCCATGGTGGGATGGTTTATCAAGAGAGTCCTCTGTGAGCGGACCAAAGTGAACATGCCCCGGCGGCAGGTCCCGACGGCCATCGGCGTCACCTTCGCCTACTATGCCATCAGGCTGGCCGGCTCGCTTGTGACTTACATGGCGCCTCGACTCATGCAAGACCGATTTCAGATCTAGGGCTCCCCAAATCCTGTACAGCCTTCCCTTCGGTCGCCGTCAACACCTTCGCTCTCGGACTCGGCGCCGGCCTGCAGGGTAGCTCTGCCGGACCCGAGGATGCTAGGATGGCGCACTCCTTCGACTGTGAGCTATTCAAGATGGACCTTGACGCATTCCGGGCGATGGTGGCGAAGGCGCCGAACGGCTTTCTGGGCCGGTATGGGCTCGGGAATAAGCTGCTGCAGGAAGGCGGCAACGTGGAAGAAGCGGTCGAGCACTTACAGGTCGCCGTGAAGCTCGACCCGGTGCATGTGGCGTCCCACTATGCCTTAGGCCGTGCCCTCGCCACATTAGGCCGCCGAGAAGACGCGAAGCCGGTGCTCACCGCCGGCATCGAGGCCGCCGTGTCGGGCCGCTCCAATGGCGGCGTGGATCTGGTTCCGGAGATGCGGGCCCTCTTGCAGTCGCTCGGCTAGCCGCGCCCGACGATCCTTGGAGCACGAAGCATGACCCTGGACGACGCCAGGCAGCGCATCGAGAACGCCATCAATCAATACGGCGCCCAGGCCGGAATGGCCATCGACTTGGTCATCAGCGAAGTCCGGTCGGATATGGGCGCGAAAGCGGTCAACGAGTTGGTGGAGGAGTTCGACCTGGAACTCCTCTATAACATCGCGCCCATGGATTCGGACTATTCCAACAGCTGACCGCTTACTTCCCGTCGAGCGGAATCGTCACGCTGATCGCGCCGGCCGACTCCCCCTCCGCGTGCCCTTCCTTGCGGAATCCGGAGATATCGATATCCCCCTTCGGTGTGCCGTGGCAGACGAGACACTCCTTCTTATGGAAGAGGGGCAGCATCAGCCGCACCGCTTTCCCGTCCTCCGTCACCTCGGTCAAGACCCGCTCTCCCGCTCGGGGATAGTTCGAATCGGCAAATAGCTTGAGCACGCGGGTCTCGAAGGCATCCGGCGCGTTGTTGGGATTACGAAAATCGAGCGCGGTCTGCTTGAGGCGGGCCTTGGTGCGCTGCGAAAATTTCTTGGTTGTCCACGTGCCCCAGGTCGCGGGAATGAGATTCTTGTAGCCGAGAAACTTCTCATTGAGAACCGGCTGTTTCTCCTGCACGACTTCTTTTCCCGCGGCCATCAGAGACCACAACAACTGTTTGCCCTGCTCCGAAATCTTCGCGGCTTCCAATCGAGCGAGATCCAATCCCCCCGAGCGTTGCAAAAATTCCTCGACCACTTCTCCCTCGAACACCGCTGTCGTAAATCCCTTATCCGAGACGGATGGATCGTTGAGTTGCGATTGGCGTTCGGCCAGCACGACGCGGCCCGAGTCCAACAGCAGGGCCAGGAGCCGCGCCACTTCGACCGCTTCAGCCTTGGCCGGTTCCACACCGGACGCTCCCGCGCCCTCGCTCGCCGCGACCAGGGCCCCCAGGGCGCAGATCGCCGCGAGCGGTCGCCAGACGGCCAAGTATCGGATGGCCCTCCCGCGTCGCATGGCTATTTGGCGATGGTAATCGCCGGCACCAAGGTCTTGGAGACGTCGGTGACGGTCATTTGAAACAGTTGGTAGAGCACGCGGAACGAGTCGAGATTCCAGCGCGCCGCATCGACATCGCCGAGCCCCGGCTCTTTGACCGAATAGAACCGATCCCGATAGCGAACGCCGAACGCCGTGTCGGGTTGGCGTGTCTCCGTTTCCAACACTTCCAGCGACTTGGCCGGATTCTGCCGGATACGGCCGGTGCGGGAATCGGGCGCCACGGCGAACTCGACGTCCTCATCGATCCCCTTGGCGATGAAGGCCAGGATGGCGTTAAAACTGCGGAACCGGAAACTGCCGTGAAAGGGATAGTCTCCGCCGGGATAGCCCGGGCGAATATCGACCAGGATTTGATTGGGCGGATACTTGCCGGCCTCCACGTGCAAGTGATAGCGAATTTCATTCGACAACAAGGCCGGGTCATAGTTCGTGATCACGACGCGGCCGGTCACCTGCCGGCGCAGCAGGTAGGTCTTGTCCTTGGCATTGTGCGTCACGTGATAGCCCTTCTCGAGCGCTTGAAAGGCTTCCGGCGAGTTCAACGGCAACTCCCAGGTTTTTTCGAACACCAGCGGCTCCGCATAGAGCTTGCTGGCCAGACGGAGCGCTTCCAGATGCAACACGCGCCGCCGAAACTCTTCATACTGAGCCTTCTCGCCCGGACTGTTGTTGAACACCTGCTCGCCCTCCATCCCCTCCGTCCAGAAGTCTCGCGCGAGGAGCCGCAAGAGTACGCTCAGGTCCACCCCTTGCCGGGCCAGAAAATAAAATTTCGTTTCGTCCATCGGCGTGAGCAGGCGCTTGGTGAATTCCTCGCCTTCCACCGGCACGATGCTGACGGTCGGATTCTCGGCGACCGTCGTGCTGAAGCTCGGCAACATCGATGGACTCGCCTCCCGGATCGCCGGGGCCACGCCGAGGGTGCTGCGGAAATCGAACGTCGCCGCCACGTTGGAGACCACCGTGAAATGGATCGGATGGTGATGGCGGCGCCGCGCGATATTGAGCAACAGTTGCTCCATGATGACGTTGGTCACCGCGCGGTCGTACTCCACCCCCGCCCGCTCGATCGTCGGCGGCGACACGCAGCCGCCGAGGGCGGTGGCGAGCGCGACGACGGCGCAGAGCGCGCGGCCCATCGCCCACTGACTCGGGTTCATCGTGCTTCGCCTCTCATGCTCCGACCGAAAGGGAGGCAAGTATACTGAGAACCGCGCGGCTTGACAATTTCACGTCCGGCCCGTATATCCGCTCAAGTCACGCCTTCCGACGAGGAGCGCGCTTGCCTAGACGGCTCGGTTCCGCTCAGCTGGCTTTGGCCCCCTGGCTCCTCCTGTTGCTCTGGCCGTCACCGCTCCCGGCCGAAGAGGCCGCGCCCCCCTCGAACGACTGGCACTACGGCGCCTTCATCGACGTCAGTTACGCCGTCAATTTCAACTTTCCCGAGAACCACCGGTTTCGCACCCGCGCCACCACCTCGCGCGCCAACGAGTTTGCGCCCAATATGGCGTTAGCCTATGTGCGCAAAGACCTGTCGGCGTCCTCGCCCTGGGGGATGGAATTCGGCGTGCAGGGCGGGTACGACTCAAAAGATTTTGCCTTCTTGCAGGGTGAGCCGAAGGTCGGCGCCGCCGACACGCTGCGGCACCTTTCCCGCGCGAACGTGTCCTACCTCGCGCCGATCGGCAAGGGCCTGACCGTGACCGCCGGGCTCTTCAACAGCTTCATCGGCTACGAATCGCTCTATGCGCGCGAGAACGTCAACTATTCGCGATCCTGGATCGCGGATAACACGCCCTATATGATGTTCGGCCTGAACGCCCGCTATCCGGTCAGCGACACCGTCACCGCCACCGCGTTCCTCATCAATTCCTACTATCATCTGTCCCACCCGAACAGCCAACCGAGCTACGGCGGGCAGATCGCCTGGCAGTCGACGCCCCGACTCAAGTTTACGCAGACCCTCTACGGCGGGCCGGACCAGGGCTCCACGTCGTTTCAGTTCTGGCGCTTTTACTCCGATTCCAATCTCGAGTGGAAGGGCGACGCCGTGACCCTGGCGTTCACCTACGACATCGGCACGGAAGGCATCGCCGGCCGCCCCGGCGATCCGCGGGCGTTCGTGACGGCCGGCGCCCTGTTTACCCAATGGCGGTTTGCCGAGCCCTGGGCCGTCGCGGTCAGACCGGAAGTGTATTGGGATCGCAACGGTCGATGGACCGGATCGGAACAGTTCGTCAAGGCCGTGACGACGACGCTCGATTACAAGACCGCGCTCGGCCCGACCTCGGCGCTCTTTCGCCTCGAACATCGTTTCGATGAGTCGACCGGCGCCGACGGGGGATTTTTCAAGCGTGGCGATGTCGCGCCGGGCCGGCCCGGCCTGACCGCCGCCCAACATCTGCTGTTCCTGTCGCTCATTTGGTCCTACGACTCATAACGTGGAGGACTGCGCCCCATGACCACCTTGCCGCCGTACCAGACACTCTCCGCGCACGACCTGTTTGTGCGGGCGCTCCAGCACGAACCGCTCCCCTGCAGCCGCCTCCGGTGCCCGGGGCCCGTCCAGGCCACGGACGCGTCCCAGGTGCACGACCGCGTGAAGCGGTTTCACTTGCACTGCGAGCAGTGCGGCTACGACTCCGAACTCGGCGGGACGGAACAACTGACGCCCCCGTGGGACGACGCCTCGCTGCTCGTCATGGCCGACGAGCACCTCATGCATCAGCAGCCGACCTGTCCCTTCGACGGGACGCCGGTCGTGTTTCACTCGCTGCCGAACCCCAGGCGGCGGGCTCGCTATCGGTTGGCTTGCTTTTTCTGCGGAAGGTCGGCGGTCATCGACTGGCCGCCGGCGGAATCGCGCCGCTGAACGCGGACTTGCGGAAGCTGGTCTGAAGCATCCCACCAGGGAGACCCGGCCACCCGCTCATAGGGCGCCACCCGGATCTGATTGCCGCCGCTTTTTTTCGCCGCATAGAGCGCGACATCGGCGGCCCGCAGCATTTCCTTGGGCGACGGTTCTGGCATGATCCCCGGCACGAAGGTCGTAATGCCGACGCTCGTGGAGAGGTGAAACGGCGCCTCCTTCTTGCCGAACCGAAATTGCGCCACGGCCTCGCGAAAGCGTTCGGCGGCGGCCATGGCGCCCTCGCTGTCCGCGCGCGGCAGCACCCACACGAACTCGTCGCCGCCCAAACGGCCGGCCAAATCATACCCGCGCTTCTCGGCCGCCAGCATCCCGGCCACGTCCCGCAACACCTGATCGCCCATGCCGTGCCCGTAGACATCATTCGCATGCTTGAAACCGTCGAGGTCCAGCACGACGCAGGACATCGGCGAATTGAAGCGCGTGGACTCGGACAGCGCCCGGGCCAGGCTCTCCATGATCATGCGACGATTCGGCAGGTCGGTCAGTTCATCGTGCAAGGCCACGTGCGCCATCCGTTCCCGCTCGGCGCGCTCTCGATGGACCAACTCGGCGAGTCCGCCGTAGAACAACGTCACCACCAGAAAGAACGGGAGACTCAACAGCACGTTGCCGTGCCAGAGCGAGCCTTCCATGGAGAGGGTGAAGGCCGCATAGGTACACCAGGCCAGCAGCGACAGCACCAGCGTGCGTTTCACGCTGCCGGACGCGCCCGCCATCATGATGATGCCGAAATAGGCGACGAAGAGATCGGCCGAGGTCAGGCCGGTGGCATAGAGCGTGCCGGGCACCAGCGCCGTGTCCATCACCACCAGCACCGTGGTGGTGGTCGACCAACCAGCCAGTCGGGGCAGGAGCGTCAGCAGCCCCAGATTGCCGAGCACCAGCCCGATGGTAAACAACGTGGCGGGGCTGGTCAGCAGCAAGGGCGCCGGCGCGTTGACGATCACCTGGGCGGCCAGGACCATCACCACGAGCCATTGGAGAATCGGCGCAGGATTCAGATAGCGAGTCCAGAAATCCCCGAGAGCCTTCGCCAACATGCGTTCAGCAGACCTCTCACAAGCAGACCAAGGTTTGTCTGTATGAAATCGGCAGGTTAGAATGCCGACTTGAGAACGAACCCATGACCGCCCCCCTCATCCTCTGTTTCGGCGACAGTCTGACCGCCGGCTATCAATCGCCGACGCGCGAGTGCCCGAACATCCGGGAAACGCCCTACGGCGAGTTTCTCCAGCAACGGCTGGGCAACCAGGCCCAGGTCGCCGTAAGCGGCATCTGCGGCGAACTGACCGGCGAGATGGCCATGCGCTTCCGAGCCTCGGTGTTGGATCGCCGCCCGCACACGGTCATCATCCTCGGCGGCACGAACGATCTGGGCTGGCACGCCACGCCGCCGGACATCATGCGGAACCTCCTCAAGATGTACGAGCAGGCGAAGGCCGCCGGGATCCGCACCGTGCCGGTGACCGTGCCGTCCCTCCGGCCCGCCGGCGAGATTCCCGAAGGCGAAGGCCAAGCCTGGCTCCGGGAACACCTGGATCGGCGCGCGGCCTTGAACCGGCTGATCCAGGACTACGCCCAGTCCCACGCCCTGCCCTGCGTGGACCTCTTTACGGCCACGGCCGAACCGCACAGCGCCTGGCTGGCCGAGCCCTATTCGAACGACGGCCTGCACCTGACGACCGCCGGCTATCGGCGCTTTGCCGAGCTGGTCTACGACGCCATTGCGCCGCTCGCCGCATGAGGCTCCCTTCCGTCACGGATCGGGACTTCGATCGGCTGGTCGAGCAGTCCACGACACCGGTCTTAGTGGAATTTTGGCGGCCCGGCTGCGGCCATTGCCGCGCCCTGATGGTGGAATTGGAGGCCGTCCAGGAGGACGCGGGCGAGGCGCTTCGGATCGTGACGATGAACGTGGACGAGAACTTTCAGATTCCGGCCGAGCTGGAGATTGACTCCCTCCCGGCACTGGCTCTGTATAGGAACGGACGGTTCGAACGATTCATCGGCGGCCTGGGCACAAAATCCGAGATCCTCACACAGCTGCATCTGGCGGGGTAGCCTTCGCAGTAATCTATCTGCTTCTCACTTTTCAC
>CAYZTJ010000132.1:7380-9015 GCA_964481215.1 uncultured Nitrospira sp.
TCACTTCTTCAGAGCGTTCTCCACTTCCGCCCATCCTGCTGAATCAGCTTATCCGCCTCCACCGGCCCCCAGCTGCCCGCCGCATACTCCGGCAGCCACTTGGTCCCGTGCGCCGTCCAGCCTTCCAGAATCGGCGTGATCCAGGCCCAGGAGGCCTCCACCGCATC
Organism: uncultured Nitrospira sp.; assembly: GCA_964481215.1. GTDB lineage: Bacteria > Nitrospirota > Nitrospiria > Nitrospirales > Nitrospiraceae > RSF151. The sequence goes on from CAYZTJ010000132.1 coordinate 7,548, forward strand.
GCGCCGCATGAAGAGCGAGGCGTCGCCCGCCATCACATCCAAGAGCAGCCGCTCGTAGGCCTCCGGCGAGGGCGCCCCGAAGGCATCCCCGTACTTGAAGTTCATCTCGACCGGATGGGTCTGCGCGCGGGAGCCCGGCACTTTCGAGATGATCCGCAGCGACATGCCCTCTTCCGGCTGAATCCGCAACGTCAGCACATTGGGCGCCTGCGGGATGGCCGGATTGGCGTTGAAGAGAATCTGCGGAATGTCTTTGAACTGCACGGCGACTTCGCTGGCCCGTTTGGGCAGGGCCTTGCCGGTGCGAAGATAGAAGGGCACGCCCGCCCAGCGCCAATCCTCGATAAAGGCCTTGAGCGCCACGTAGGTTTCCGTCGTCGAATCGGGGCTGATGCCCGGCTCGCGCCGATACCCCGGCACCTCTTGCCCATGCGCCTTGCCCGGACTGTACTGCGCCCGCACGGTAAACCGTTCCACATCCTGCCCGGCAATGGGACGAAGACATCGCAACACATCGATGCGGGCATTGCGCACCACGTCGGGGTCCAGCGAATAGGGCGGCTCCATCGCCACGAGGCAGAGCAACTGCAGCATGTGGTTTTGCACCATGTCCCGCAGCGCCCCGGTTTCTTCATAATAGGTCGCCCGCGTGCCCACGCCTTCCGCCTCGCTCACGGTGATCTGCACGTGATCGATGTACTTGTGGTTCCACAGCGGTTCGAAGATGCTGTTGGCGAACCGCAGCACCATCAGATTCTGGACGGTCTCTTTGCCGAGGTAGTGGTCGATCCGGAAGATCTGCGACTCGTGGAAGACCTGCCCGATGGTCGCGTTGATCTGGCGCGCCGAGTCCAAGTCGCGCCCGATCGGCTTCTCGACGATCACCCGGCAGAAGGGGCCGTGGTTGGGGGCCGTCACCAGCCCGGCTCGCTGCAGCCCTTCGCAGGCGGCCGCAAACTGAGTCGGCGGGATGGCCAGGTAGAAGATGCGATGGCCGGGCAGCTTGAGCTCCGCCTCCAACGTATCCAACTTGGCCTTCATGCTCCGGTAGAAGTCGGGATCTTCGATGCTGCCGGCATGGTAGGCCAAGTGGCCTTCAAACTCGCTCCACTTCGCGTCGTCGAGCTTCTGTCTGGAGTACTTCTGAATCCCCTCCCGGCAGGAACCACGAAATTCCGGGTCGTCCATGGCCTTGCGGCCCAGGCCGAGCACCGCGTAGTTGGCGGGGAGCAGCCCGTCCAGGAGGAGGTTATAGACGGCGGGCACCAGCTTGCGGCGGGCCAAATCGCCGGACCCGCCGAAGATGACGACGGTGCAGGGCTCCGGGGTAAAGACGCGTCCGGGCTCCAGCGCCGGCGCTTGGGTCTGGGTCGATTCCATGCTCCCCTCCCCTGGCAAGGCTGACAGCATTTCCGTGAGGGCATCTTATCACAGGACCCGCAGAGTCACGTAAGGCTTTTCCGTTAGG
>CAYZTJ010000133.1:0-8947 GCA_964481215.1 uncultured Nitrospira sp.
GCGGCGCCACCTGGCAATGCGTCCTCGAAGCCACCGGCCAGCCGGCGTCATTTTTGTAGCGGTCGACGCGCAGCCGCCTGGGGCATTGTGCCACGCTGGCGGACCTCTTGTTGGTCTCTTTCTCTACAGTCTCCTTTCACGCAACCGATCGAGTCGCTGATCTGTCTGAATTCTCGACGATTTCCCCGACTCATGGGCGTCCGACTATGGCTCGGCCTGGTACATGAATCGCAAGGTGCTGGCGTAGACACGAGATGGAACGTCCATCACAGACAGGAGGCGCCGCCGGACAGGAGGCGGGGCAGTCGGCAGAGACCTATGCGCACCTCGTGACGCTCTGGACCTCGGGTGTGCGGGACTATCACAGTCTGCTCTCGGCCTATCTGCTCGCCCATTCGATCTTTGTGGCGGTGATCGGCCTGTTTGTGTCCCAGCATCCGATGGGGCGGGCGCTGAACGTCGTGATCGCGATGCTGAGCCTGTTCGGCATCCTGCTCTGCTTGCAGATGGCGATTGTGCTGGGACGGTTCTCGGCGCAGAATTCATTCTGGGAGTGGCAACTCCGCGGCATCGAAGGAAAGGCGTCGTGGCCAGGGCGAAAATTGCTCTCGGGTCTCCACTGGCTGCGCCAACGCCACGAGCCCTGGGCGGAGCCGGGCAACGACCCGCCGACGTTCCAGCCGACCTGGGCATTCAGGACGCATCGGCAGTGGTGGGCGCATCGGGCCGTGAGCTTCCCGTTGTTCTTCGGCAGCGTCTACGGATTGTTCCTGGTCTGGAGCGTCGCCCAAGCCGTTGGGTCAAGACTGCCATGAAATCCTCCTGGCGGGCAGGGCTGACCTTCGGGCTCACCTCCGGGGTGATCACGACGCTCGGGCTGATGGTGGGCCTCCATGCCGGGACGCATTCGAAGGCGGTGGTGGCCGGCGGCATCTTGATGATCGCCATCGCGGACGCCTTTTCCGACGCCTTGGGCATGCATGTGGCAAAAGAAGCCGAGAATCGGCACAGCGTCAGAGGCATTTGGGAATCGACCGCGACGACCTTTGCGGCCAAGTTTGTCGTGGCGCTCAGCTTTCTGGCGCCGGTGCTGTTGGCCTCGTTGGAGACGGCGATTGTCGTGAGTGTGCTGTGGGGGCTGGGCCTGCTCGCTTGGCTCAGTTTCTTGATGGCGAAGGAGCAGGGTGTGTCGCCCTGGACGGTGGTCGGCGAGCATGTGGCGATTGCCGTCGTCGTGGTCAGCGTGACGCATTATGTGGGCGATTGGATTCGCGACTCTCTTGGCTGAGAGGCTCCCAGCTCCTCGTTGAATCCTCCGGCATGGACTGGTCTCTGACGGGGATGAAGAAGAGGTGAGCTCAATGAAACTGGAGGAATGGTTGCGGCTGATCGCGGGGCTGTTCGTGCTGGCGGCGGTTGTGCTGGGGGCGACGGTGCATCCCTACTGGAATCTTCTCGCCGTCTTCGTCGCGGCGAATTTGATTCAGTCGGCCTTCACCGGCTGGTGTCCGATGACGGCCTTGCTGCGAACACTGGGCGTGAAAGAATAAGCGGGGATCGTCGCGCGAGACCGGCGAGAAAAGCGCGACACGCGTGAAGGGCGAGAGACGCGCGACGATCGGGAACGCGAGACAGTGGTGTGTGGGGAAGGGGCCGGATCAGCCAGGATCGCGACGAGGAGACGGCGCAAAGGAGAACGGCCATGACGGCTCGACGGTGGATGGGGATGGGACTCGCCCTGCTGGGCGGAACGGCCGCGCTGGCGCTGATGGCCGGCGAGCCTGCGGCCCTGGTTCAGCCGACGGTGGATACCATCAAGGGACTCACCAGCGTGGGCGGGATGATGGTGCCGGATATCGGCCCCTTACCGGCGTCGATCCCCATGCCGCCATCCAACCTCAGCTATCAGGACAAGGTCGCGCTCGGCAAACAACTCTACTTCGACGGCCGGCTCTCGAAGAGCGGCCAGGTCCCCTGCGCCTTCTGTCACAATCCCTTTGCCGGCTTCGCCGATCCACGGCAGACCTCCATCGGAATCGACGGGAAAGTCGGAGGCCGGCAGGCGCCGACCGTCTTCAATACCGCCTTCAACCCGATCCAATTCTGGGACGGCCGCGCGGGCTCGCTGGAGGAGCAGGCCATCGGGCCGATTCAGAATCCGGTCGAAATGGGAGAGACGCATGAGCATGTGGTGGCCAAGCTCCGTGGGATCAAGGGGTATCAGGCGCAGTTTCGCTCGGTGTTCGGCACAGACGTGAATCTGCAAGGAATCGCCGAGGCCATCGCGGCCTACGAGCGGACCATCATCTCGACCAATTCGCCCTTCGACCGGTATGCGCTGGGGGAAACGCAGGCTCTGAGCGAGGCGGCGGTTCGCGGCATGGCGCTGTTCAAGGGCAAAGCGCGTTGTCTCATGTGCCACAACGGCCCGAACTTCACCGACAATCAATTTCACAACCTGGGCGTGCCGCAGGTCGGGCCGCGCAAGGAGGACTTGGGACGCTACGAGATGACCAAGATCGAGCGGGACAAGGGCGCCTTCAAGACGCCGACGCTGCGCAGCATCGCGGAGACGGCGCCGTACATGCACGACGGCGCATTCGGCGCCCTGGAGGAAGTCGTCGCCTTTCTGAATCAGGGAGGCGGCCCCAATCCCTATCTGAGTCCGCTCCTGAAGCCGCTGAATCTCAGCGGGACGGAGCAGGCTGATCTCATAGCCTTCCTCAAGTCTCTCAGCGGGGACGTCCCGAAAACGGACCTGCCGAAGTTGCCCGAGTGACGGGCTGTGTGTCGTAGAGAGCGAGTCGAGTCTTGCCTGACTTGAAAGGAGCGACCGATGGACGTAAGACCCAAGGCCTATTCTTATCGCACGTCGGTGCGGTGGACCGGGGAACGCAAGGGAAACCTCTCGGCTGAGGGCAAGCCGGATCTTGCGGTGGCCACCCCGCCGGAATTCAAAGGCCATCCGGGGATCTGGTCGCCGGAAGACCTCTTTGTGTCAGCCGTGAACATCTGCACCATGAGCACCTTTCTGGCCTTTGCGGAGCGAGCCGGGTTCGCGTTTCACTCGTATGAGAGTGAGGCGGAGGGACGGCTGGAATTGCTGGAGGGAAAGTTCAAATTTACATCGGTCATTTTGAGGCCCAAGCTCACTTTGGTCTCAGGCGGCGATCCGGCCAAGGCCAAAGAACTCCTGGAGAAGGCCGAGGCCGCCTGCTTGATCTCCAATTCGATTACGGCTCGCGTGACGCTGGAACCGACAATCATCGAAAGGTGACTGGGCCGAAGAATGCGACTCGACTCTGCAGAGCTCGGTGGGGCATCTTGCGTCACCGGTCCGGACTTGGCCTGAGGCGTTTGGCTGCAGGGCACTGGCTTCCGATACGATAGGCTCCGCCAACCGGTTGAATCCTTAGACAATTTAGTCGCCGACGCGTCGCAGTCACATGGCATGGGGATCGCACGGAGGGAGGTAATGGTTGTGAGTTCATGAAGGACAATGTTGGAAAGGCGGCCCTCGTCCTCTGGGTCGTGACTATCATCGTGATGGCCACGCTCTTTATAAGGGGATGGAGTTCCCCGGGGAGAGACGGTCGGACCGAAGTCGCGTTGGCTCCGGTCGAACGCGATCAAGTCCTAGCCGAGATGCGGCAGCTCTTGAAAGCCGTGCACGGCATCGTCACGGCCGCCGGTGATCCTACGCAGAACATGACACCGGCGCAAGAGGCCGCGCGGGCCGCGGGCATGAGCATGGCCGCCGACGTCGATCCGGTACTCATGGCGAAGTTGCCGCTGGCCTTCAAGCAGATGGGCATGTCGGTGCATCAGGATATGGATCGGCTGGCCGAGGCCGTCGGGCAAGGGGAGACGCCGGCGCAAATCATGGCTCGGCTCTCGAGCATGACGGCCCGCTGCACGACCTGCCATGACATGTATCGGTTATCGGATAGTCGACAGTAAGATAGTTGACAGTAATCAGTTCTTAGGGGCGAGAGCGAAATACTGAAAACTGTATACTGGTAACTCTGAGCAAGGAGGCATCACCATGAGCTGTAACGTAGGTGGAGTCGAGCGGGGCATTCGAGTGGGCGTAGGTTTAGTCCTCTTGTCGGTCGGGATCTTCTGGAATCTGCCCGGATGGGGAGTCGGCGTGGCCTATCTGGTCGGCGCGATTGCCCTGGTCACGGGTGTCATCGGCTATTGCCCGGCCTGGACGCTGTTTGGCATCAACACCTGTGCGACGCCGCCGTCCGGGAAAAAGGCGTAGCGAACACAAGGAAGTGCTGGGACGTTGTGCAGGAGTGGGGTATATAAAGGGGGGGTGTGTCTCTTGCCCTCGGGAGGCTCTATGAACTCGATAGGAAGCAGGATGTGCGTGATTGCGGTGGCCTTCGCCGTGACCGGTGGCTGTGCGACCGGCGGTCTGTTCGGCGCCAAGGAAGCGGACGAGTCGAAAGAGGCCATGGCCTTACTGGGTCAGGCGCGGGTGACGATCGATCAGGCGCTGAGAGTGGCGACCGACAAGCAGTCGGGGCGCGTCATCGAAGCTGAGCTGGAGAAGAAGCACGGAAAAGCGATCTGGGAGGTGGAGATCGTGACGGCTGAAGGCAAGGTCGTGGAAGTGCACGTCGATGCGGAGACCGGGGCCGTCATCGACGTCGAAGAGAAAAAGCCGGACTAGGCTCAGCCACAGTGGCGCCGCTGGGCCAAGTCATAGAGCGTGGAACCGCCGTTCTGTTTCCGCTGCTCCTGGTTGCCTGCGCTGCCGGCCCCTTGGATACGCCGTATCGGACGTCCAAGCATCTTCTCGGCCTCACGGAATCTGCGCTGGTGGCCTGCGCAGGGACTCCCGAATCGATTCGTGAGAATGGGCAGGGGCGTCTGCTCATGTATCATAGCCGTCCGACTATGATGGAGCAGTCGTTCCCGACGTCAAAGAGCAGCCTGCCTTGCCCGCATGAAACCTGTGAAGCGCTCGTGACCATCCGGGGAGGGCGCGTGGTCGCCGTCAAGTACCGGAGCGATCCCGACTCGGGGCGAGAATGTTTCTGGTGCGAGCGCATGTTCGAACCCTGCTTCCAGTGATTCCGCATGTCATCAAGGAGCGATGATGGCAGAACTGTCGCCGGGCGATGAGACGCCGTCCGGTCTCCATACACCCATTGGATCTCGCCGAACCTTCTTCCAATGGGTCACCAGTGCCGCCGCCGTCTGCGTGGGACTCGGGCTTTCGATCCCGCTGCTGGGCTATCTGATCTGGCCCGCCTTCAAACGCCGAACCCAACCCTGGGTTGACGTCGGAGCTGAGGCCGATCTTCCTGTGAATGAACCCAAGCAGTTGGACTATGTCACCTCCGTCCGCGACGGATGGCTCGAGACGAAGGCTCAGAAGGCGGTCTGGGCGATCAAACAGCCGGACGGTGGGGTGACCGTCTTCTCGCCGATCTGCACGCATCTGGGCTGTGGGTACCGATGGGACGCTGTCGAGCAAGGGTTCGCCTGTCCCTGTCATGGGAGCCGGTTCGATCGAGAAGGGAAGGTGATCGCCGGACCTGCTCCTCGGGGCTTGGATCGCTTGCCAGCCAAGATCGAGAACGGACGCCTCCTGGTCCTGTACAAGGAGTTCAAGGCGGGGCTGGCGAACTCGAAGGAGATCTAGGTTTGGACGCAGAGCATCCCCTGTGTGCGCGCCTTCCGCTCTCCGCCGCTGAGCTGCGCAATCGGCTGGCCTTTTTGGGGGTCACTCGTGAAGACCGGCACCATATGGCGCAGATCCATGCCGTCATCCAAGACCATGTGGATGACCTGATCGCCGAGTTCTATGAGCATCTCAACGGATTTCCGGAACTTGCGCCCTTTCTCTCCGAACCGGAGCGCTTGGCGAGACTGAAAGCGACCCAGCGAACGTATCTGCTCACGCTCGGGCAGCAGGCCGACCAGTTGCCCTATGCGGAGGATCGGCTCCGCATCGGGTTTACGCATGAGCGGATCGGACTCGAGCAAAAGTGGTATCTCGGCGCCTACGCCAAGCTCTTCGATCTCATCATGCGGAGGCTCGCCGTCCGGTACGATGACGCGCGTGCGCTGACGGGCCTGGCCATCACCTTGCAGAAGTATCTCGATCTGGATCAGACCTTTCTGGTCGAGACCTACTACCAAGCCACCATGGCCCGCTTGGAGGCGAGCCTTCAAGAATTGGAGCAGGTCCGCCGGCATTTGGAAGAACAGTCCCGGATCGATGAGCTCACGAAGGCCTACACTCGCGCCTATCTGGAAGAGGCGATGCAAGCCGAACTGCTGCGCAGCCGGCGCTTTCGCCATCCCTTCACCGTGCTGTTCCTGGACTTGGACCATTTCAAGCGGGTGAACGACGAGCACGGCCACGCCTGTGGGGACTTCGTGCTGAAGCGGAGCGCGGGGGTGGTGCGCGGGGCCATCCGGCCGGCGGATATTCTCGGCCGCTATGGAGGGGAGGAATTCGCCGTGGGGCTGGTCGAGTGCGACGAATCGACGGCGGTGCGGATTGCCGAGCGTATTCGCGAGGCCATCGCCAAAGCCGTGCTGTTCTACGAGGGGCGCGAGATTGCCGTCACCGTGAGCATCGGCGTCTCCATGCTCGGCCCCGGGATCGAGACAATCGAAACCCTGCTGGCTCAGGCCGATAGCGCGCTCTATCAGGCCAAGGCCGCAGGGCGCAATCGGGTGATGGTCTTTAAAAACACGGGCGAGGGGCACGAGGCGAGTGGCGAGAGGACGGTGAGTAGAGGGTAGGGTTAAGAAGAACGAGCCCGTGGAAGTTTCGAACAATACCCTCCCGCTTCGCATCTCCAATTTCTTGCCTGTAGCCCCACGCCTCTTGCCACTAGCCTGGAGCACACATGCGACTCTACGCCTGGCTCGATAGCCGGCTGAGACTCAAACCGATCGAGAAGACGCTGCTCGATGAACCCATCCCCGGCGGGGCGAGCTGGATCTACGTCTTCGGTTCGGCCACGCTCTTCCTGTTTGTGTTGCAGGCGGTCACTGGGATGTTCCTCGCGGTCTACTATGCGCCGACGCCGGATCACGCGTACGACAGCATCCAATTCATCGAGAAAGAGGTGACGTTCGGATCCTTCGTCCGCGGCCTGCACCACTGGGGCGCCTCCGCGATGGTGATGGCGATCGGGCTGCACATGCTTCAGGCCTTTCTCTATGGGGCGTACAAGCCGCCGCGCGAAATGATGTGGATCGTGGGCGCGGCGCTGTTTCTCATCACCTTGAGCTTCGCCTTCACCGGCTACCTCTTGCCCTGGGATCAAAACGCCTATTGGGCGACCCAAATCGGCATTAACATGGTGGGGACGATTCCGATCGTCGGCGATCTCCTGGTGCGCATCATGCGCGGCGGGGAGCAGTTGGGCGCCCTGACCCTCTCGCGGTTCTTCGCGGTCCACGTCTTGTTTCTTCCGACGGTGCTCGTCACCGGCATCGTGCTTCATCTCTTCATTCTCCGCCGCGTGGGACCGGCCGGCCCCTGGAGCGACGAGCGCGCATCCCTCGGGGGCGAGACCTTCTACCCGCGACAGGTCTATATGGACGCGGTCGTCATGCTGGGTGTCTTCGTCGTGGTGTCGACCCTGGCGCTCACCGTGAGCTTTCCTTTGGCCGACAAGGCCGATCCGTCGGATACGAGCTTTGTGCCGGTGCCTGAATGGTATTTCCTCTTTTATTACCAACTGCTCAAGTACGTGCACGGTCCGCTGGAGCCATTGGCCACATGGATTCTCCCGGTCCTCTTCTTTCTCGGCATCGTCTTCTGGCCTTTCATCGATCGGAATCCGGCCCGACATCCGTCGTCCCGTCCGATCGCCCTCGCGGCGGGCGCGGGATTTCTGGCTCTCGTCTTCACGCTGCTCGCGGTCTCGCTCCGTGATCTGGCCGCGGTGCCGCACGTCGACCCGGCGGTCGCTCGTGGAAAAGCCGTCTATGCCCAATTCGGCTGCGCCGCCTGTCACCGCGTCCACGGCGAAGGCGGCGCGGTGGCGCCGGACCTCTCGTTCGTCGGGGATATCCGGCCTGATCGCGATTGGCATCTCCGTCATTTCCGCGACCCGCAATCCGTCTCGCCCGGCTCGTTCATGCCTAAGTTCCCGCTCGATGCCAAGCAGCTCGAGGATCTGACGAGCTATATGCTGAGTCTCAAGCGAGCCACGTAACCGATGGGGCGGGTGGGCCGTCTGTCAGCCGATGATTCGAAAGAACATTATGGGGGGGGGCGCTATGGAACGAGGGCCGATCGGACGCAGGCTTCTGTCGGTGGCGCTGGGACTCGTCGGTCTGGTCTTGCCGACGACGGGCAACGGGGCGCCATCCAGCGGAGATGCAGGGAAGGGGAAGACCGTCTTCGAACAGAAGGGCGGATGCGTGAATTGCCACGGGGGCGGCGGACGCGGCGACGGACCGGCCGGGAAGATGCTCGTGCCGCCTCCCGCGGATTTGACCAGTCAGAAGGTCAAGGCCAAATCCGATGCAGAGTTGCTGAAAACCATCCAAGAGGGCCGGCCGGGCACCGCGATGATCGGGTTTAAGGGACAGCTCACGGAGCAGGATATCCGTGACCTGCTGGCCTACGTGCGAAGCGTGAGCAAGTAGGCGAGGGAGGCTCATCGCCGCGCCTCGCTGCTTAGTGGAGCCCCATGGCTTTCCAGCCGTGGTCCCTCTGAGGTGATTGCGTCGGCGGACACCCGCCCCGCATGCCTCGTCCAGCGCCAACGGCGTCCGCGGCGTCACCGCCATGGCTCCCGCCTGCCGGAGCCATGCGGCGGGCAGGTCCTGCGCAGGCGGGCGCTATCACAAGAGTCCGGCCGCCCGGTTCGATCATGGAGAACTGCATCGTGCCCTCCATCTGTCCGCAGCTCTCGCGGGAGACATCCGGAGCGTGAAACGGGGGGCCGCAGAAAAGAAG
>CAYZTJ010000134.1:0-8925 GCA_964481215.1 uncultured Nitrospira sp.
GATGATGCGCTGGGCCAGGCCCTCGACGATGGCGGTCTTGCCCACGCCGGATTCGCCGATCAGGACCGGGTTGTTCTTCGTGCGGCGGCTCAAAATCTGGAGCACCCGCTCGATTTCGTCGGACCGGCCGATGACCGGGTCCAACTGCCCTTCCTGGGCCAATTGCGTCAGGTCACGCCCGAATTCGTCCAAGGCCGGCGTGTTGCTCTTGCGATCGCGCTCGCGCGGCGCCGACTTCCGTAGAAACGTGACGGTCAGCTGCCGGGCCGTGAGCAGATTGGCGCCGAGACTCCGCAGAATCTTGCCGCCGATCCCCTCTTCTTCGCGCAAGAGGCCCAGAAGCAGATGTTCGCTGCCGATGTGATTGTGCCCGAGTAGGCGGGCTTCTTCGACCGCGTATTCGATGACTTTCTTCACCCGGGGACTGAAAGGAATTTCCCCGAACGTCATCGTGGTGCCTCCCCCCGGCAAATTCCGCTCGATTTCCAAGCGGATCTGCTCGGAGGAGAGCCCCATCTTCTTGATGATCATCAGGGCGATCCCGTCCGACTCACGGAGGATGGCCAAGACGAGGTGTTCGGTCCCCAGATAGTCGTTCTGGTGCCGCTCGGCCTCTTCCCGGGCCAAGATGATGATTTTGCGACCTTTATCCGTGAATCGTTCGAACATTCCTCCTCCTTGGTCTTCGGATCGCGATGGCAGCGTCGGACCGAGAGAAACCCTCGAATTTACTTCACATCTTAGTAACCGATTCGATGGGTGTCAAGGCCTTGAGATTCTCCCAACAGGCGATCGGCAGCTGATTTTTTCCTGTCGGCGCTGATCCTGTCCATGAGTAGTCGATCCATGACGACCCTAAGGAATCTGTGTTGCGATATAGATGTATCGGCACATCTAAGCCAGGCCCTTAGCGAACGATGTTCATCCCTGCCGGTTACCGTCCCCGTTCAAGCCCCTGCCATCACGGCCGACTCACCATCCTGGACTCGGACTGCGGGGTCCCGCGGCGGCCCCTTTCATTGCCGGGTCTGGGGCAGTCTGTTACAATCCGCTCGCTTCCAACCGGCACCCTTCCCGCGGACCGCGCCATGATGAAACGCATCGCGATCCTCACGAAACCCAAGCTCCCAGAGGCCAAGACCCAACTCAAGTCCCTGGTCTCCTGGATCAGGGAGCAGGACCGCGAAGTCCTGCTGTACCACAAGACGGCCGCGCTCATCGGGGAACCGCCGACGCATGACAAGAAACAGATCGCCGACGCGGCCGATCTGCTCCTCGTGCTGGGCGGCGACGGCACGATGCTCAATGCCGCCCGATTGGTGGAAGAACGACAGGTGCCGATTCTCGGCATCAATATGGGGGGACTCGGCTTCCTCACGGAGGTGGGAGCCGACGAGCTTTACCCGGCCTTGGCGCGGGTCTTCAATCAAGAGTATCGCATCGAGGAGCGCCTCATGCTGCGCGGCCAATTGCTGCGGCATGGCGAACTGGTCGCTCAGTCCACGGTGCTGAACGACGTCATCATCAGCAAAGGGTCCCTCTCCCGCATGATCGAGGTTCAAGCCACCGTCGACGGACACGTCGTGACCAAATTGCGGGGCGACGGTCTCATCGTCTCGACGCCCACGGGCTCGACGGCTTACTCCATGTCGGCCGGCGGGCCGATTCTCCATCCGACCGTCAATGCGATGAGTCTCACGCCCATCTGCCCGCACACCCTGACGCATCGCCCGCTGCTGATTCCGGGGAATGCGGCCGTCGAACTGCTGCTGGTGAGTCATGACGACGGCGCGATGGTGACGTTCGACGGACAGGTGGGGGTCGCCATGTCGCCGAGCGACAGCGTGACCATCACGGCCTCTCCGCATAAAACCAGGCTGATTCGGTTTCCCGAGACGACCTACTACGATACTTTGCGGAAGAAACTGAAGTGGGGGGACGGCTGAGCCGCGCTCAGGCCCGTGAAGAAGGTCCCTTCTTCTTGTCGATCGCGCCGAGCATGTCCTGGTTCGTGAGGAACTTGAACTCGCCGATGCACTCCGCCGAGGGGCCGTGCTCCTTCTCCCCGGCCTCCAGCCGATCCAGTTCCGCATTGCCGACCACCGAGACGCCGCGCTCGCGCAGCAACGCTCGGAGACGATCCACGACTCGCTGACTATGCGCGCGATCCAGCCCGGGCTTTGAGGTGAGGTAGCGCTGCACCACCTCGGCGCACCAGTCGCCGTCGCGTTTGGCCACGCCGACCAGCCCTTCGCTGGCCTTGCGGGCCCACCCGGCCAGAAAGACCCCGTCCAGGATCTTGCCGCTGACCTCGTCATAGGCCTGAAACTGCGCATCGTCCGGCTCAAGGCCCGAGGAGGTGGGGTTCGTCACAAACACACCGTTCTTGTAGGGCAATCCGAGGGACTGATCGACCTTATCACCGACGGCAAAGACCACGCTGTCGCAGGGAAATTCGTAGTACTGCTTGAGCCCGACGGCCGCCGTGTCGTTCCCCTTCGGCTCCAACTTGGTCTCTTCCAGCTCCAGGGCTCGGACACGATTGTGGCTGTCGACGAGCACGCGCTTCGGTGAGGCGAGAAACCGAAAGCCCATTCGCGTCTGACTGACGGAGGGTTCGCACTTGACCAGTTCGTCCACCATCCCCCTGAGCGCCTCGTCCGGCTTCTGCCCGACCGCCTCCAGCCGCGGACCGATCCGCCCGATCTCTTTGGCCAGATCCTCGCGGTGAATGTTCGCACAGACCGCGCGAATTTCTTTGGGGTTGTACTTGCGCTCGACGGGTCCTCGCCGCGCAATCGCGGTCACTCGCTCCACCTTCTTATAGCGAGTCAGCCAATGGGCGATGTCCACCATCACGTCCCCGACCCCGATCACCGCCACGTGACGCCCCATCTCGAATGGCTGATCCCCATACCCCGGAAGCCGATTGAAGTGAAAGACGACGTCCTTGGCGTGATAGACGCCCTTGGCGGTATCCCCTTCAACCCCGATCGTCTTGGTCCCCTGGGCGCCGGTCGCAAAAACGATGGCGCTGAAGCCAAGACTTCGGAGTTCGTCCAGCGTGACGTCCTTTCCCTGCCCCACGGACACATTGCCAAAATAGTGGACATTACCGTTGCTCAAGAGCTCCCGATAGGTTTTCTTGAGCCCGCCTCGCAGTTTGAGCTTGCTGGGGAAAATACCGTACTCGGCCAGGCCGCCGAATTTGATGTCTCTATTGAGGATGATGACCTCATGCCCGTGCTTGGCCATCATGGCGGCCACCGCCATTCCGGCCGGCCCGGCCCCGGCCACCAGGATCAGATGCTGGTTACTGTGCGCCACGCGTCCCTCTCGTCAATTCGAACCCGGATTTCCCTCGATTCGTGAGGCGAAAAATTCCGCAGACCTTACCATAGGGCCTTCCGAGAAGTCAAAATTTCCGCGAACTTAAGCGGTTTCCAGGGAGCGAGGAGCCTATCCGACATTGCCTTCGTTGCGAGGCGAATGAGGTGTCGCCAGATGCAAGGCCCCAGGCCCCCAAGAACCGGAGGTGTATTCGCTGGAATACATTGAGGATTGTTGGGGGCCGAGAACGACGTAGATGGCGGCAGATCGTTCGCCGCAGTAGAACGGTCAATGTCGGATAGGCTCCCCAGGCTGAAGAAGATTTATCCGCCGGCGCTCCCGACCGGCCCTCCGGATTTCGTCATGCGCCAAGGGTCGAGGAGCAGGTCCAGCTTCTTGGGTGGAAGGACCTGCTTGCTCTTCGCCAACTCCCGGACCGTCTTGCCGGTCTTATAGGCCTCCTTGGAGATCGCCGCCGCCGCATCATACCCGATCTCCGGCGCCAGAGCCGTGCACATGGCCAGACTCTGCTCGATATAGTCCTTGCAGCGTTGCTCATCCGCCCGTAACCCTTCGATACAACGGCCCGAGAAGTTCTCCGAGGCCCGCCCCAGCAATTCAATGGATTGAAGGAGATTGTAGGCCATGACGGGCAGCATCACGATCAATTCGAAGTTGGCCGCCTGCCCTCCGACCGCAATGGTGACGTCGTTGCCGATGACTTGCGCCGCGACCATCGTGACGGACTCGGCGATGACCGGGTTCACCTTGCCCGGCATAATCGAGGAGCCTGGCTGCGTTTCCGGCAGCAACAGCTCGCCCAGTCCGCAGCGGGGCCCGGACCCCAGCCATCGGACGTCGTTGGCGATCTTCATCAGACTGACCGCCACGACCCGCAGCGCGCCGCTGGCTTCCACCACGGAGTCTTGCGCGGACTGCGCCTCGAAGTGGTTGGCGGCTTCCTGCAATTTCACGCCGACTTGTTTGGAGATCAAGGCCATGGTCCGCGAGGCGAACCGAGGATGGGCATTCAACCCCGTGCCGACCGCGGTCCCTCCCAGCGCCACTTCCGCCAGCGCCCGCTGCGCTCCCTGCACCCGCTGGATCCCAAGCTCGAGTTGTCGGGCATACCCCCCGAACTCCTGCCCCAACCGAACCGGCGTGGCATCCTGCAAATGCGTCCGTCCGATCTTGACGATCTTGTCGAACTCCTTCGCCTTCCCGGCCAGCGCGCGTTGAAGCCGGCGCAGCGACGGCAGCAGTTGCGTCTGCATCAACTCGACGGCCGCCACGTGAATCGCCGTGGGAATGACATCGTTGCTCGATTGGCCCAAGTTCACGTGATCGTTGGGATGCACCAATTTGCTCCCCCGGGCCCCGCCCAGCAGCTCGGTCGCTCGATTGGCGATGACCTCGTTGGTATTCATGTTGGTGGACGTGCCCGAACCCGTCTGGAAGATGTCGACGGGAAATTCATCGTCCCATCGCCCCTCCACGACCTCCCAGGCCGCCGTCTTGATGGCATCCGCGACCTTCTTGTCGAGCAGCCCCAAGGACTCGTTGACGATCGCGCCGGCCCACTTGATCAGCCCCATGGCCCGGATGAAGGCCCGCGGGAACCGCAGGCCGCTGATGGGAAAGTTCTGGATGGCGCGCGCCGTCTGCACCCCATAGTAAGCTTCGGCGGGCACCGCCAACTCGCCCATGGTGTCGCGTTCGAGACGAACCTTGGCCGAGGAAGAGGCAGATTGTTCGCCTTTGGTCGAAGATCGTGTGGTCGCCACGGTATGCTCCTCTATGCTCGAGATGTGGGCCGTCACGGCTGGACTGCCGTGGCGGCGTGCGGAGGCAGGTGAACGAGACGCCCCCTCTCGCGGGGCGCATCTTAAACGATTCCGTTCGGAAGGGACAAGGCGGTGGGGAGAAGGGCCGCCGCTGCGCGGACACAAAACGGCGCGGGCCCACCTTGGGGTGAACCCGCGCCCGCTTCGCCCCTCACCCGGCCGGCGGCCGGTGATGTGAGGACTTACCCGACCTTCACGTCGATCGCTCGAGGCTTGGCCTTCTCCGCTTTCGGCAGGGTCAGGCTCAGCACGCCGTCCTTATACTCCGCCTTCACCTTGCCGTCGTCGACCGACTCCGGCACCGAGAAGCTGCGGACAAAGCGACCGTACGACCGCTCGATCCGATGATACTTCTTCGTCTTTTCATCCTTCTCGTACCGGCGCTCGCCCTGGATCGTCAGCAGGCCGTCCTCCAACGTGACCTTCACATCTTCCTTTTTCACTTCAGGCAATTCCGCCTTGATGACGTACTCGCCCTCCGTCTCGGTCACGTCGACGGTCGGCGTCCAATCGGCCACCGTCAGGGCCTCCGTCCCGCCGTCCTGGCCCACGGGCCGACGGGCAAACAGCCGATTCATCCGACTCGACATCTCCTCCAATTCCCGGAACGGATCCCAACGCACTAAGCCAGTCATGGTGACCTCCTTTGTCATTCTACGTGGTAGCGTCGAGTCGCGTTCTCGTGCGACTCGCTATGTGGGGGAAGGTAACACCGGGGGACATCGAGTCAAGTTGGGAGCCGGGCGCCCCGCGGGGAGCGCCGCCCTTGACTTCACGGAAAAAGAGATTACCGATTCTGCCGCTGTTCGATCGGAATGTAGGGCCGGTTGTGTTCGCCCGAATAGATCTGGTCCGGCCGATAGAGCTTGTTTTCTTTGAGCTGTTCCAGCCAATGCGCCAGCCAGCCGGCCGCTCGGGCCATGGCAAAGATCGGGGTAAAACAATCGATCTCGATGCCCATCTTGTCGTAGAGAATGCCCGAGTAGAAATCGACGTTCGGATAGATGGGTTTCCCGCGCATCAACTCGCCCATGACGCGCTCCACTTCGAGCGCGGTGTCGTACAGGGGCGACGTCCCCAGCTCGTGGAAGACTTGCTGGCAGAGGCCTTGGAGGATCGTCGCCCGGGGATCTTTCACCTTGTAGACCCGATGGCCGAACCCCATGATCTTCTGTTTCGCGCCCAGTTTCGATTCCAGATAGGCGCGCACCTTCGACGGCGGTCCGATGTCTCGCAGCATGTCCACAACTTCTTCATTGGCGCCACCATGCAAGGGGCCCTTGAGCGCCCCGATCGCGGACGCCACCACGGTATAGGGATCGGCCAGCGTCGAAGCCGTGACCAGGCCCGTGAAGGTCGAAGCATTCATCGTATGTTCGGCGTGTAGGATGAGACAGACGTCGAGCGTCCGGCTCAAGACGGGCGCCGGGACCCTGTCCGAGAGCATGTAAAGAAAATTGTCCGCCAGCGGGAGGTCGTCCCGCGGAGGAACGGCCGCATCCCCGCGCCGGAGTCGCGCGTGCGCGGCCACGATCGTCGGGAGTTTGGCGATCAACCGCACCGCGGACCAATAGTTGTTGTCCTGGTCCCGGACGTTTCGGCCCGGGTAGAACATGCCGAGCGCCGCGACGGCCGCCTGCAAGGCATCCATCGGATGGCCGTGCTCGGGCAGGCACTTCATCAAATCGACGATGCGGAACTTGATGCGGCGATGAGAGGTGACGTCGGCGGTGAACCGGCTCAGCTCGGCCTGCGAGGGCAGTCGCCCGAAGAGCAGCAGGAAGCTGGTCTCAAGAAAGGAAGATCGGGCGCAGAGATCTTCGAGGCGCACCCCGCGATACTCCAGGAGTCCCCGCTCTCCGTCGACGTCGCTCACCGCGGATCGCGCCGCCGGAACACCGGCCAGGCCTGGCATAAAATCGTGGGGCATCGGGCACCTCCTCCTTCACCCGCCTCCGCAGGAAGCCACGGCCGGGAGGCCATGGAGGAACGCGGAGCGGGTGTCCGCCGAAGCCTTGCCGCCTCCGCTCAGGCTTCGGCGGGTTTCGCCTAAGTAATCAAATGAGCGGGGCCACGCCCGTAAGGCCGTGGGGCTCCACCGTACGGCCCTCAAAAATTCTAGAAAGGACGCGGGACCAGGTCAAGGAACCGGGCTCCACTATCTTGAATTAACGGTTCCCCTTGGGCATACTGAAAAAGTATCCCCATGTCGCCCAAAACGCTCATCATGATCATCCTTGGCCTCTTGGTTCTGGCGGGAGGCAGTCTTCTGCTTCAACACCAGCAGGCCGCGCGCGCGCGGACGGCCGGATCGACCGTCGGCTCCAGCGCCGTGGGTCATGGCAACGCGGCCGATGCGCCTCAGCCTGTGGCTCCAAGAGGGGGACTATGACCCAACTCTCCGTCCGCCGTCTCGTCCTGTACCTGCTCTTCAGTCTGTTGACACTCACCTCCCCGGGCTTCTCGGCCGACCCGGATCTCCTCTTCGTCGTGATCATGAAGGTCTCAAAGGATCGGAAACAGGTCATGGCCCAGGTTTCATCGGGCTCCACGACGGGGGAGAGCGCCCTGATCCCTGCGGACAACGTCCAAGACAATCCCATCTGGAAAAAACTGGAGATCTGTCACGCGCTGCGAGCGGAAGGCTTCAAAGTCGCCGAGGGCTATCGGCTCGTCTCGGTCAAGGCGATCGACGCAGGGATGTTACCGATGTCGCTCCAGGGGATCGCCGGCGACTGCCTCATCAAGAAGGCCATCGAATTTGCGCCGCTCGTGGACTGACGGAGAGGCTGAGGTTCCGGTTAAGGAATGCGCACCGAGACAACGAGGAAGGTCCGCCTTGCCTCTACCTCACCCTCAGCCTCAACCTAAGCCCGCTCTAGGTCCGGCAGTCGGGGCAACGGTCCGGTTCCGGATCGGTCTGGAACTCTTCCCGTGTCAGCGGGAAGGGCTGCTCGCAGGCGGCGCAAGCCCGAATTTCGAAGTAGGCGACGCCTTGCTCGTCGATTTCGGTCGGCAACAGCAGTTCGGTGGGATCGTAGCCGAGCGTCACGCCGTCCGAAAATTTGACGACGGCCAAGCGGACGTTGAACAACTCGAACGTGGCCTCCTGCCCCTTGCGTTCCAGATTGTGCCCCACGACATAGACCGGCTGGCCCCGCCGCTTGGTGCGGAGAAATTGAAGCGTCCGCGCGGCCGCCGTGGCGACGGCAAAGCTGCCGCTGGAGCTGGTTCCGGCTGTCGGAGAGGTCGGGGCCATGGAGTCCGGCTGTCTGCGTCCCGTTTCAATCGCCATTTAGCATGCGGTCCTGAGTTCGGTCAAGAGACCCTTTGAGCCTGGAGGAGCGCCGATGTCGACCCTGATCATCTACCAGAAACCGACCTGTTCCACGTGTCGTGAGGCGGTCAAGCTCGCGCAGGCGAGCGGCAAACCGTTCAAAACCGTCAATTACTATCAAGAGTCCTTCACCAGGACCCAATTGAAAGGGCTGCTCAAGAAGGCCGGTTTGGCCGCCAAGGACATTCTCCGCACAAAAGAAGACATCTACAAGTCCCTGGGCCTCGCGAAAAAATCTCTGACGGATGATGAACTCATCTCGCTCATGCTCGCGCACCCCGACCTGATTCAGCGGCCGCTGGTGGAAAAGGGAGAGCGCGCCCTGCTGGCCAGACCGGCGGAGACGATCAAGCGGCTCTTGTAGCCGGAACGAGCGTTCGAGGACTCACTAGCCCGCATGATTCATGACGGTTC
>CAYZTJ010000135.1:0-8747 GCA_964481215.1 uncultured Nitrospira sp.
GTTAGAAGACGACTTTTCCGACATCATCAAGAAGGCCCGAATGGGCATGTCCATGCCGGTCGGCGATCTGGCCCGCATTTCCGGGCTCTTTGCGGCCGAGATCACGGCGCTCGAACGGGGCGCCCGACCGCCCACGCCGGATGAAGTGCGGGCGCTGGCCTCCGCCTTGAAGCTGCGCGCGGCGCCGCTGGAGCAGATCGCGCTCCAAGGGTGGACGCCGGCGTCAGTGCCCGGCACGTTCAAGGCGGTGAAAACCGTCAATGGGAGCGTGGGCGGCTACGCCGTCAAGGGCTACCTCCTCCACGATGCCGGCGAGGTCGTGATGATCGACACCGGCTACAATGCGCCCGCCGTGATCGAGCTCATCGAGCGTCACCAGCTGCGTCTGAAAGCCCTGTGCCTGACCCACGGCCATTCCGACCACGCTGATGGGATCGATCAGATTCTGGCTCGGTGGAAGGTGCCGGTCTATTTGGGCGGTGAAGACGAGAGTCTCTTGTCGTGGCGTCCGCCCAGCGGCCTGGTCGCACCGGATGATGAGGCGACATTGGCGGTGGGACAATTGACCATTACCTGTCTACGGACGCCCGGACACACACCCGGTGGCATCTGTTACCAAGTCGCCGGGGCCGGCCAACCACTCTGCTTCGTGGGCGATACGCTCTTTGCCGGTTCGATCGGGCGCGCCAATCCCTTTCCGCTCTACCCTACGCACCTCGACTCCGTACGCCGCCGCGTCTTGGGACTGGATCCGGCTTCTCTCCTCCTGCCCGGCCACGGCCCCGCCACGACCGTCCGCGAGGAACTCGACCACAACCCCTTTTGCTCCTAGTCCCGCTAACGGCTCGAGAGTGGTGCGGCTTCCTGAAAGCCTTGGAAGCGGTGGAGCCCCACGGCCTTACAGCCGTGGCCCCTCTCATTTGGTTACTTCGGCGGAACCCGCCGAAGCATGTCCGCCTTCGCCAAGGCTTCGGCGGACACCCGGCTCCGCATTCCTCCACGGCCTCCTAGCCGTGGCTTCCTGCGAAGGCGGGTGAAGAGCGGCCGGCTGGAAGGGTGAAGGAGAAGGGTTGGCGGCATGGCGGGAGTGGAACTGCTTAGAGAGAGTAGATAGGCCGACGCGACGGCATGCCGCCCGGCGCCGCAACGATGTCAAAGCCTGAAGAATCTCTTGCTGGACCCGACCGCCG
Source organism: uncultured Nitrospira sp. (assembly GCA_964481215.1). Taxonomy (GTDB): domain Bacteria; phylum Nitrospirota; class Nitrospiria; order Nitrospirales; family Nitrospiraceae; genus RSF151. Next base: position 1,191 of record CAYZTJ010000135.1, read on the forward strand.
TCGCATGGGACAATGCAGCAGGCTTGCGATCGAAGGATGCCGTGCCTGCTGAATGACTATGGATAGCCCGCGAGACCACGAGCCGCCGCCCTCCCTGTCCTCGGACGCATCTGCGGACCCTGTCGGCGCCGAAGAAGCTCAAGAATTGGACGCCGCCCCCCAGACCCCCAAGTTGATCGTTCCGGCCCTGCTCTTTCTCGCAACGGTCTTTACGACTCTCTGGGCAGGCGCTTACGCGACCAGGACAGACCCGCGCATCGGCACCTTCGCCTTTCTGATGGAACATCCGGGCTCATTGTGGAAAGGCATCCCCTTCGCCGCCACGCTCCTGGGGATCTTGCTCACGCACGAGTTCGGCCACTACCTCTACTCGCGGAAGCACCGGGTGCCGGCGACCTTGCCGCTGTTTATCCCCGGTCCGCCGCACTTCATCGGCACCTTCGGCGCCGTCATCCGAATGCGGGGGCCCATTCTCAACCGCCGTGCCCTCTTCGACATCGGGGTGGCCGGTCCGATCGCCGGATTCATCGTGGCGATACCGGCGCTGATCGTGGGGCTCTCTCTCTCGAAGGTCATCACCGTGAATCAGACCTTCGGGATCCAGTTGGGCGAGCCGCTGATTCTTCAGTTCTTTTCCTGGTTGATCCTCGGCCCGCTGCCGCCCGGCTACGATGTGCTGCTGCACCCCATCGGTTTCGCGGCCTGGTTCGGACTGTTCGTGACGGCGCTCAATCTCTTGCCCATCGGCCAGCTCGACGGCGGGCATGTGGCCTTTGCGCTCTGGGGTAGCCGTCAACGCAAGATGGCGCTGGCCATCATTCCGATCTTGCTCGTGCTGGGCGTCATCGGCTGGCCGGGGTGGTTCTTGTGGGTGGGGCTGGCCGGGCTGGTCGGCGTCGGACATCCCCCTGTGGAGGACCCGGAGACGGCCCTGGGCCGCACCCGCATCTGGGTCGGGCGGGCCGCCCTGATCATTTTTCTGCTCTCCTTCGCGCCCGTTCCCTTTTACGTTCGCTAGCGATTGCCGAGCAGGCCCTCCTTCAACGCATCGTTGATCGGATCGGGCCCCAGCCAGATGGCAAAGTAAGCGGCGGCGAAATCGGCCCCTTCCATGATCCCCATGGGAACCCCGTTGTGAGCTAACTCGGTTCCCTGGCCTGGCACATAGGTGAGTGCGTAGCGGTCTCCCGGCTTGATGTCCTGATACCAGGTGTGAAAGCGATCGATTTGCGGCCGCAGCGTCGAGACCGTGGAGGCCGGGACGTTCTGCGGCAGCACCTGATCGGCCGCCTTAGCAAAATCCCCTGCCTTGATGTGTTGAAAATAATGCAGTTCGAGCCGCTTGGGGATATCTCCGAGCACCTCCTTCGTCCCGACCCCCTCCGGCACATACAGAGCCGCCACGTAGACCTTGATCGCATAGAGGTATTTGGCCAGCCCCACGCCCTTCAACACGAGGTAGCTGGCACCAATCTGCGCACGGTCCCGAAATGTGACCCCTTCGATGTCTGCCGCATGGATTGGAGTTGCTCCCAGAAGCAGCATGACCAGGCTCAAAACCGCACTCCAACCCCAGTGGACCTTGTTCGTCATTTTTCCTTTCCCTCCGGCCTCACTTTTGGGGTAGAATGTTATCCTGTGTCGCCCATCAGCACCCGGCAGTACTTTCGGTGCTTGGCCATTGTAGCGTAGGCGGATGGGCCTAAACAGCACTGGAAGGGTGTCGCGGCCTTATTAAAACGATGCCCCATACTGTCATCATCCCGTGCGCGTTCTGTAATCCGAGTCCGGTCTCGCCGTGAGGAGACCCTTGGCCCCCAGCGGGGCACGTTCACTCAGTCTACTTGTGAGGAAACCTGTATGTCTGCTGAGGTACAAGCTGCGCCGGCCCGCAACCATATCCTGATCGCCATTGCGCGCTGGTTCGACTCCTGGGCCGGGCTCGAAGACCAGGGGACCTGTTCCAAGGCGGCGCGGGTGGATTGGCTTCGCTGCCTTCCGCTGTTCGCCGTCCATGCCATGGGCCTGGGGGTCATTTGGGTGGGATGGAGCTGGACGGCGGTCGCCGTCTGCATCGCCTTCTACTGGCTCCGCATGTTCGCCATCACCGGCTGGTACCATCGCTATTTCGCCCATCGCTCCTTCAAGACCTCCCGCGCGGTCCAGTTTCTCTTTGCTCTCCTGGGCGCCTCGTCGACCCAACGGGGGCCGCTCTGGTGGGCGGCCAATCACCGCCATCACCATAAATATTCCGATTTGCCGGAGGACGTCCATTCGCCGGTGCAAGGCGGCTTCTGGTGGTCGCACATCGGGTGGATTACGTCCCGCTCGTTCTATGCGCCCAAGCTCAAACTCATTCCTGACTTTTATCAGTACCCGGAACTGCGGTTCCTGGACCGCTTCGACACCTTGGTGCCCACCCTGCTCGGGGTGGCCATGTTCTTCCTGGGCGTGCTCTTGGAGAAGGTGGCGCCCGGCCTCGGCACCACCGGCCCGCAGATGTTGATCTGGGGCTTTTTCATCTCGACGGTCCTGCTGCTGCACGGCACCTGCACCATCAATTCTTTCTCCCACATGATCGGCCGCAAGCGCTACGACACCGGGGATGAGAGCCGGAACAACTGGTTCCTGGCCATCATCACCATGGGGGAGGGCTGGCACAACAATCACCATCACTATTGCGCCTCCACCCGGCAAGGCTTCTATTGGTGGGAGATCGACCTCTCCTACTATCTCCTGGTCATGATGTCCTGGGTCGGACTCGTGTGGGAGCTGAAGCCGGTGCCCGAGCACGTGCGGGAAGGCACGCGCTTCCGCGTGGAAGCCGCCGCGTAGCCTCCGCCATGAGCGAGCCGGTTGAGACCTTCAAAAACGTCTTCAACCGGTTGGATCGGACAAGCCTCCACCTCCTCGACGAGCTCTACGCCGACGGCGTCGAATTCCGCGACCCCATCCATCACATCCGCGGGCTGTCCCGTCTCCGCGAGTACTTCGCCCAACAATACGAAGGCGTGGTCCGATCCAGATTCGTCTTCGAAGACGAGGTGATCCAAGGCCAGCGGGCCATGCTCACCTGGACGATGCACTTGGAACACCGCCGATTCGCCGCCGGCCAGGTCATCCAGCTCCCCGGCGCCTCCTACATCCGATTTACCCCCAAGGTCGTATATCACTGTGACTACTTTGATCTGGGAGCCTTCGTTTACGAACGGATTCCGATCTTAGGCGGGGTGATTCGGTTTCTTAAGGGGCAATTCCCGGGAGCTGGCCTCGGTCATGGCGAGTAGGGTCCTGACGGGTCGTCGCATCTGGCTCACAGGGGCCTCCTCCGGAATCGGCCGCGCGGTGGCCACAGAGTTGACCCGCCGCGGCGCCGCCGTTGCCGCCTCCGCTCGGAACGCGACGGCCCTCAACGAACTCGCCGCCGATTGCGGCCCCGGCCGATTGCTCCCCCTCCCCCTCGACGTCACCGACCGAACCGCGACACAGGCGGCGGCCACAACCATTCAGGACAAGCTCGGCGGCCTGGATATCGCCTTCTTCAACGCCGGCACTTGTGAATACGTCGACCCCAAGCAATTCGACAGCCGCCTGTTCGAGCGCGTGGTCCAGACCAATTTCATGAGCATGGTCTATGGGATCGAGGCGGCGCTGCCATTGCTCCGCCAGTCGCCCCATCCGCACCTCGTGGGGATGAGCAGCACGGTGGCCTATGGCTGCCTGCCGCGCGCGGAGGCCTATGGCGCCACCAAAGCCGCGATCAAGTACCTGCTGGAATCCCTCAGACTGGACCTGCTCTCGGAGCGGATTCCGGTGTCGGTGGTCTGTCCCGGTTTCGTGCGCACCCCTCTCACGGACCTGAATGATTTCCCCATGCCGTTCCGCGTAGAAGTGGAAGAGGCCGCCCGCGTGATCGCCGACGGGATCGCGCGGCAGGACCCGGAGATTCATTTTCCCAAACGCTTCAGCATCCCGTTCAAACTCCTGGCCATGCTGCCGCCTTCGCTCTACAACCGCGTGGCCGCCAAGATGGTCCGCTCGACGTGAAGATCGCGGTGATCGGAGCCGGCATCTCCGGCATGCTCACAGCCTATCTCCTCTGCGAACAGCATGACGTAACGCTGTTCGAAGCGAACACCACACTGGGCGGACACACCAACACGATTCAGGTGCCGCTCGGAGGGCGCACCTACGAGGTCGATACCGGCTTCATCGTGTTCAACGATTGGACCTACCCGAATTTCATCAAGCTGATGGATCGGCTCGGCGTGGCCTCTCAGCCCTCGTCGATGAGCTTCAGCGTCACCTGCGAAAGGACGGGCCTCGAATACAACGGCGCCACGCTCAATACCCTGTTTGCCCAGCGGTGGAACCTGTTCCGCCCCTCGTTCTACCGGATGATTCGCGACATTCTTCGATTCAACCGCGAAGGCCTGGCCTTCGCCACGGTCGGCGACGACCGGACCACCCTCGGGCAATTTCTGCATGAGGGCCGCTACTCGGCCCTGTTCATCGACCAATACGTCATCCCGATGGGCGCGGCGATCTGGTCGGCCGATCCCCGGCGGATGTCGGACTTTCCGGCCCGGTACTTTCTCCAGTTTTTCAAGAACCACGGCATGCTGAGCGTCGATCGGCGCCCCCAGTGGCGCGTGATCACCGGCGGCTCGCATCGGTACATCGAGCCGCTCACGCGCCCCTATCGCGACAAGGTGCGGGTGGCCTGCCCCATCCGCTCGGTGACGCGCCACCCGGACCATGTGGCCGTGCAGCCGCAACAGGGGCCGCCGGAGCGCTTTGATCACGTGGTGCTCGCCTCGCACAGCGACCAGTCGCTGGCCCTCTTGGCTGACCCCTCTCCGCCCGAGCGGGAGATTCTCGGCGCGCTCCCCTATCAGGAGAATGAGGCCGTCCTCCATACCGACGAGTCCATCCTCCCCAAACGACGACTCGCCTGGGCCGCCTGGAACTATCACATTCTGCAGCGAAATACCTGTCAATCCACGTTGACATACAACATGAATATCCTGCAGAGTTTGGACGCCCCGAAGCAGTTGTGCGTGACGCTCAACCGCGCCGACGCCATCAATCCGGCGTCGGTCATCCGACGTATCATCTATCATCACCCGGTGTACACGCGCGACGGCGTGGCGGCCCAGCGGCGACATGGGGAGATCAGCGGAGTGAATCGCACATCCTATTGCGGCGCCTATTGGGGCTTCGGGTTTCATGAGGACGGCGTGAAGAGCGCCTTGGCCGTGTGCCGAGAGTTCGGAATCGCCCTGTGACCATGGAAAGCTGTATTTACGAGGGCACGGTACGGCACCGGCGGTTCACCCCCGCCGCGCACGGTTACACCTATCGCCTCTTCATGATGTATCTGGACCTGGACGAGCTGCCCGAGCTGTTTCGAGGGCGCTGGCTCTGGTCCAGCGAGCGGCCCGCTCCGGCGCGCTTCAGGCGCAGGGACCATTTGGGCGATCCAGCCCAACCCTTGAGCGAGGCCGTGCGAGACCTGGTCGCCCAGACGTGCGGCCGCCGTCCCGAGGGGCCGATCCGCTTGCTCACGCACCTGCGCTATTTCGGATACGGCTTCAATCCGGTGAGTTTTTACTACTGCTTCGATCGTGAGGGCCGGCGCGTCGAGACCGTCGTCGCCGAGGTCAACAATACGCCCTGGGGCGAGCAGCACCCCTACGTGCTGGGCGAGGCCCTGAACGAGGCGGGGCCGGGACGCAAGCGCTATCGCTTCGCCAAGGCGTTCCATGTCTCTCCCTTCATGGACATGGACGTGCAATACGATTGGCGGTTTGTCGATCCGGATCGGCGCCTGACCATTCACATGGACAATTGGCAGCGGGGCGCGCGGTTTTTCGACGCGACCATGACTCTGGCGAGAACCGAGATCACGGGCCCCTCGCTGGCCCGGGTGCTGGCCCAGTATCCGGTCATGACGGCGAAGGTCATCGGCGCCATCTATTGGAACGCGCTGCGCCTGTGGCTCAAACGCGTGCCCTTGCACACGCATCCTGCAGCGCAATCGGAATCCCTGGAGGCCGGCCATCATGAACGACTGCACCCTTCCCACTGACGCGGTGGGCCTTGAGACAGCCGCCCCTTCGCTCCTCGTCCGGACCGCGCGGCGCCTGGTGCACGCGCGCTTGCGCCAGGTGCAACGCGGGGAGCTGACCCTGATCGAAGGATCGGAGCGCCTTTGCTTCGGACGGACCAGGGCGGAGGGTCCCCTCGCGGCTTCGATCACGATTCACGATCCCCGGTGCTACGTCGACATGGCCTTCGGAGGGAGCATCGGTTTCGGACGGTCCTACATGGAGGGCGCCTGGTCCAGCCCCGACCTCACCGCGTTGGGACGATTGCTGCTCTCGAATCTGGAGGTCATGGACGGATTCGAGGGCGGCGCAGCTAGGCTGCTCGCCCCCTTCGCGAAACTGGCGCATGCCTGGCGCCGAAACACCAGGACGGGTAGCCGCGACAACATCAGCGCCCACTACGATCTGGGAAACGAGCTGTTCTCGACGTTTCTCGATGAGACGATGATGTACTCCTGCGCCTTCTTCGAGCATGAGCAGGCGACGCTCTTCGAGGCCTCAGCGGCCAAGAACGATCGCATCTGCCGGAAGCTGTCGCTGACGCCCGACGACCATGTGCTGGAGATCGGCGCCGGCTGGGGCGGGTTCGCAGTCCACGCCGCCTCACGCTACGGCTGCCGCGTGACCACGACGACCATCGCTCGCCGGCAATTCGACTACGCGACGAAGCGGGTGAGGGACGCGGGGCTCGAAGATCGCGTCTCGGTGCTGCTGACGGACTACCGCGACTTGACCGGCCGATACGACGCGCTGGTCTCGATCGAAATGATCGAGGCGGTCGGCCATCACTACTTCGATGCCTATTTCCGGCAATGTGCGGAGCGCCTGTCGCCGCAAGGTCGGATGCTGATTCAGGCCATCACGGTGGGCGACCAGCGGTATGATCGGGTGCGGAAGTCCGTGGATTTCATCAAGCACTACATCTTCCCGGGTTGTTGCCTGCCGTCCGTCACGCAGCTGTGTGACGTGCTGACCCGCTCAACCGATTTGCGCCTGCTCGACCTGGAAGACCTCACGGCCCATTACCCCGTCACGCTGCGTCGCTGGTGCGAGCGGTTCATGGCGAATCTTCCCACGGTCCGGAGCCTCGGCTACCCCGATTCCTTCATCCGCATGTGGGAGCTCTATCTGCGCTACTGCGAGGCGGGCTTCATGGAGCGGTACATCGGCACCGTCCAGATGGTGATGCACAAGCCCCTCTGGCGCGAGGCCTCCCTGGCGCCGATCGGACGCTGACGAGGCTGTGTCCTTCACGGTCACGCCTGACTCCTGACGCCTGACGTCTTCATGTGGTTCCGTCTCTTCAACTATGTGGGCTTCCAAGCGGGCTGGCTGGCCTGCGTGGCTGGGCCAGGACAGGGCCTCCCCTGGATCGGGCTCCCCATCGTGGGACTCTTCCTCGCGGTCCATCTTCTGCTGACATCGGCACGACGGCGGGAAGCGATGC
>CAYZTJ010000136.1:0-8736 GCA_964481215.1 uncultured Nitrospira sp.
AGCAGGAATCCGTAGGCCGCTTGCCCCTGCTTGGTCGTGGCGGTTTGCAGATTGGTGACCTCACCGGCGACGGTGACAAGCCGCTTGTCATACTGATCGGGGTGCGTCACCAGGTCGGCCAGCCGCACCATGCCGGTGGCCGAGACCAAGGCTGGAAGCACCAAGAGCGACGCCCACGCGACCACGGTCCCCATCCATCCCCGCATCAGCCCGCGAACGATCTGACGAGTCATGGCGGCCCTCCTGATGTCTTCTTTGCTTATAGCCTGTCTCGGGGGCCTTTTTCAAGAATGCAGATGGGGGAAGGGGCGGACTTCCGAGGGGGTGCTCGGGGGCTTCGGGCCTACCTCGAACCCCCTACCCGCTCGCCCTGTATTTGCGCGGGGCGCGCCTATCGGCCTTCGCCGTACATGCTCTTGAGGACGTGCTCCTTCCAGTCGCTCATTTCCCCCGACGCGCCTTCGGCGGCGGCCTGCTCGGCCGTCACCTTGGGCTTGGGGCTCACTCGCGCGAGCAGGGTCTCTTCGACGGCCTCAGGGGAGAGGTCCTGGTCATTGTAGACGATGAGCAGCCGCTGCAAGGCGTAGAGAGATTTGAGGAATACCACCCACTGGCGGGCTTCCTGCTCTTCCGTCATGGCCCGCGCCACGTAGGCCGTGATCTTTTCCATCAGCTGGGCCTCGGTCCGTTCCGTCCAATCGTACGCGACGACGGACCGTTCCGCCGGTCTCTGGCCGAACACCGCAAAGGTCTCTCGCCACAGGTCGACCGGGGGAAGCTGCGCGCCCGCGGCGGCCGCCGAGCGGGCTAATTCTTGTTGGAGCGCCTGCATGTACTGATGGAGATACTTGACCTTGCGTCCGGTCAGCGCCGTGGCGGGGATGCCCCAAATGTGGGCGATTTCGTGGTCTTGCAAGGGGGCGTTGCTGACCAGCGCGTATTCCCGGCCGACGACCTCCAGCCGGCGCCGATCGCGCTCGGCTTTGCGCAGCTCGGTCTGATACTCGACCGCCAGGCGCCGCTGCCGGAACTCCTCCTCGGCGATCTCATCGCGGTCCCATTTCTGCTCCAGCTCCCGGATCGCCGGTTTGGGGATCGCAATGCGCGCCTGCGCCTTCAGCTCTGCGACATCGGCCTCGCCGATGCCGAAACGCCCGGTGAGGAGCCGCACCGCTGCCTCGCAGATGGCTTGGCTCAGGGCCAACTGCTTGCGCAGACATTCCATCTGCAGCCAGACCCGTTCCCGCTTCTGGCGTGACGCAGAGCGATATTGCGCCACCCGCGCGTGCATGAAGGCCAGGTCTTCTTTTGAGATGGATTGCACGGTCGGTTTGGCGCCCGCCTGCATGCGCGGGTCCGGCCGATCGGCGGCCATGTAGTCCACGTCCTCCGATTCGACGTCGATGTATTGGAGGAGCAGTAGCCGCAACATGATGCGGCCTTGCTGCGGCATCGCATTGATGACGGCAAGAATCTGCGTTTCGGTCAACGGCGTCAGGGTCGTCATGGTCGACAAAACGATCGGCTACACCGTTCCCGAGGTCTCGATGGTTTCGAGGAGCGCGGCCACGTATTCGCGAATTTCCTGGACGGTGCCGCTGGTGTACAGCCGGCGGGGGATCTCGATGCGGCGAAGGCGGGAGGGATCCACGCCCTTCTCCAGGGCGTAGGCCTCATCCACATAGAGGCTGACCGACCCATCCGGGAAGCGGACAGCATAGAGAGGAGTCGAGGGCTCTTCAGCCTTCGGTTGATTCGGGGGGGCCATGCGAGACAACTCCAACAAGGCTGAGTGATAACACAGCCCTCGTTCGGCTGTCAAAGCCCATTCCATGGGCATTCCAGGGCTCTAACAGGATGCTGAAAAAGTCCGCCAGCGGGGAAACGCTGAAGTATGAACGCTGAGCGATGAACGAGGATCCGGCGAGACCGTGAGACGAGCGGGAAAGGCGAGAACAGTTCGCCTCCGCGTCACGCCCGTCCCGCTTTTCTCGTTCGTCCCGCCGCCTTCCCGCTCAGCGTTCCTCGGTCATCGTGCAGCGTTTGCATGCTTGCTGCGGCCTGCCAGCGGAGAGGCGCGTCTTGGCGTGCCAGGGATGGTGGGTGAGAAGGTGGCCTTTTGGGAGCATCCTGCATGGCAACTGGTTCTCATCCGTGATCTCGATGCATGTGACGATTGTGAGGCGCCATATCCGTTTTTCCGCAGCCTGCTAAATGCAGGTCGGACGTTCCGGTCTTTGAATATCCTCCCCGGTCGCCGGACAGGCTAAAGCATCGGCGCCAGCCGGACGATAAAGGAAGGGGAGTATCGTTGGATGGGCGCCGCACGGATGTGTGGGGGGCGAGTCCCGAACCTCGACTCCTCTCATCCGTTCGCGGAGAGGGGGCCAGCTTCCGATGCGTAAACGGATTCCGATCGCCGATCTGTCGGTCGGCATGCAGGTGGTCGGCCTCGATATCTCTTGGCTCAAGACACCGTTCCTGCGCCATCGGTGGCGGGTCTCGGACCCGTCACAGATCGAGACGCTGAAATCCTCCGGCGCGCGCTTCGTCGATGTGGAGATGGAGCAGGAGGACCAGCCGGCTCCTTCGGCTCCCAGCGAAGAAATCCCCAGAGCGACAGAAACATCGACCGCGCTCGCGCCTCACAACGCCCAGGCGTCTCACGCGGCGGTGATCGATCCGCCAAGGACGGACGCCAGCGCGTCCCCTGCTGCGCGAGCGCCTCGTCCGACGCTGCCGCCGGGTCCGCGCACCTCCCTGGATGAAGAACTTCCGCGTGCCCGCGAAACCCATCAGGCGGCCAAACAGATCATCTCCAAAGTGATGGGCGACGTGCGCATGGGGCGGGAGATCAATACGGAAGCGGCGAGCCAGGTTGTCGACAACATGATCGACAGCCTGATCAACAACCCCGACGCGCTCATCAGCATGTCGCGGCTCAAGAGCTACGACGAGTACACCTTCTTCCATTCCGTGAACACGTCGGTCTTGGCGCTGGGGCTGGGGCGTTCAATGGAGATGAGTCGGGACGAGCTGTATCTGTTGGGGCTGGGCGTGTTCCTCCACGATGTGGGCAAGATGAAAGTGCCGCTGGAGATCCTCAACAAGCCGGCCAAGTTGACCACCGAGGAATACGAAATCATCAAGCAGCATGCGCTGCGCGGCGCCGAACTGCTGACCGAAACGACGGGGATGCGCGAAGAAGCCATTCGCCCCGCGCTCGAGCACCATGAGCGCGTGAACGGGACGGGCTATCCGTTCGGGCGCAAAAAGGAAGAGCTGACCGTGTTCGGCATGATCGGCGCCGTGACGGACATTTACGACGCCATCACCACCGACCGTGTCTACCACAAGGCCATGCCGCCGCATGAAGCGCTCCAATATCTGTACCAGGTGGCTCAGCGGGGCCATGTGGAAACAGATATCGTCTCGCGCTTTGTGAAATGCATCGGGGTCTATCCGGTCGGGTCCTGTGTTCGGTTGAATACCAACGAGCTGGGAATAGTTGAACGATTGCGGGAGGCGCGTCCCTTGGAACCGACCCTACTACTCGTTCGGGATGCGCAGGAGCATGTGCTTGCGCCGCCGCGTCTTCTCGATCTTGCGGCCCAAACGAAGAAACCCATCCGGTCGATCACCGGGCCCGTCGCCGCGGGGACGCTCGGGATCGACGCGAACGTCATCCTCGACGACGCCATCCGATCCCGCCCGAGTACGTGGGTCGCTTGACCCTGCCTCTCGTCCCGTGGCCTGCCTCGTCACGCCGGGATTGTCGAGTCGCGCTGGAAACAGCCGCGCCGCCAGAGCACATACAGAGTAAATACCACCAAGGTCACGATCAGCGTGTTCCGGACGCGGCCGGGGCCGAAGCAGGTGAGGTTGACCAGGGCGTTGGTCACGCCGTAGGCGGCGTAGAGCAGGTAGATGAAGAGGGCCCAGCGGCGAAGACGGAGAAAGCCGACGCCCACCAGCGTATGCAAGATCGGCGAAAGGGCTTTGACCGACAGGCCGAGCCAGCCGCCCGGCTTCGTGCAATAGAAGGGCAGCAGATACTCCGGGTTCATGAGGATGATGTAGGTGTCGTTGATCGCGCTGAGGAGAAACAGCGCGCCCAGAAACCGGAGGTCGTGCGCGCGGGTCCACACCGATTGCCACGTGCGGAGCAGGTCGGGCTGCGCGGCGCTGCGGCCCAGAAAGGCGTCGTAGCTCTGCAGGCTCCACCAGGGGAGCACGAGCAGCATGAAGAAAAACACCTCGGCGGCGTGACCGGCCACTCGGCCGAGAGTAAAACTGGCTGTAAGGAGCAGGACCGTGATGGTGAGACTGAGGAGCCCTGCATTCCAGCGACGCTGAACGAATTGTCCAAGGCCGGGAATCAAGGCGGAGAGGATAGCGTCAAACGTCATGCGTCAACCGCACGTTTCACGAATGACGAGTGACGAATGACGCGGCAGGGCTGCCGCACCGGAGCACCTGCCGGCTATCCGCCCAACGTGTCGAGCGCTTCCTTCAGGCTGTACCGGACGCAGGTGAAAATCGGCGTGTCGCGCAGCGTATAGCGGCTGCCTTCGGTTTCCCGGAGGGCCATGACCAAATCCAGGAAGTCTTCGGGCTTATCCGACTCGAAGGCCACCACCCACTCTTGATCGTCCAATCCGAACGAGTAGGTCGTGTTCAGCTTCACGGATGGGAAGCGGTGGCCGACCTCGATATGTTCGTCCATCATGCCCTGCCGCGCGGCTTTCGTCAGCAGGAACCACTCGCGGGTCTTCAAGAAGGGATAGACGAAGATGTACTTGCTCTTGCCGGGGACGATCGTGAGGCGCTTGCTCTCCTGATTCTCGTGCGTATGGTGATCGACGTAGATCGACCGCTTGGACATGGAGAGATAGGAGTAGGGCGTCGTCAGATACTTGCCGAGCCCGCTGGCGAGGATCTTCGTGCTCATCTCCTGGAAGAGTTCCAGCTCGTAACTGATCCGCCAGAGCATGAGGTCGCAGTCGCCGCGGATGCCGATGGTGGAATAGGGAATGACGATGACCTTCCCCTGGTAGTCATCGACCGCGCGGATGAATTCCTGCTTGCCGCGCGTCCGCTCGTCTTCCGACAGCCGCCGCCACGCGGGATCGACCTTATAAAACACGAAGTTGCAGTACTGGCGTCTGACGGGTGCTGCCTGCTCGCCTGCCATTGCCACGCCTCCTTACTGATCGAACAAACGGATGATCGAAGGACCAGTTCTGAAAGGGGTTCATGTAGCACTTCGCCGGTTGGAAAGTCAATCCTCCGCCGGACGTTCTTCCCGGCTCAGAATGGGAGCGGAAGACAAGGAGCGGGCCCGGTCCGACCAGTCCTTCGTTGACTCTCCGCCGGGGTTCTGATATCCGCTCTGCCGGGATCTGTGACGGATCATGAGCATGACCCCCCGCGGACTTGCGTGCAGCCTGCTCCTGTCGAGCCTGGCCCCCGTCTATCTCGCGCAGGCCATCGAGATCCATCCCGCTCCCGAGCAGGTGGCGCAGGCCCTTGAACGGGGGCGGGCTGCCGCGGCGGCCCGCACGCCGCCGGATCGCCTCTATGCCTGGTTCGGCTCTGAGGAGGAACTCCAGCCGCGGGGCTTTCTCATGACCAAGATGGCGGGGCTGGCCGTCATGTCGACGCATTTCGCGCTCCGGTCGGAGCGCCCGTCGGAGGCCGATATCCGGCAGATCCTGGATGAACCGACGATGCTCGTGAGCGTGACGATCTTCGGCAGCCGGCCCAACTTCGCGGTGGATGCCTATCTGGTCATGGTGCAGGGGGGGCGCACGATCAAGCCGACCAAGATTCGGTTCGACGGGACGGCGGCGCGCACCTCGGTCTGGCCCCAGGCGCCCGCCTACAAGGCCAAGGTGGTCGCGACCTTCGCCTACGACGAGTTCGACCCGACGGCGAAGACGACGCTCTCCATCTTTCCGGCCGGCGGCGGCGAAATCTCTTTCGCTCTCGACGTTGCGCAATTCGAATAGGCCGACGCCCATGCCTGCGTTCCGTATCGCTGAAACCATCGCCATCGGGACCGAACTCCTCGTCGGAGGCAAGCTCGATTCCAATTCCCTGTTCGTGGCCGAGCACCTCGGACAACTCGGTCTTGAGGTGCGCTTCAAGACGGTGGTCGGGGATGCGACGGCCGATATCGCCGCCGCGCTGGGCGTGGCCGCCGGCCGCGCGGACGTCGTAGTGATGACCGGCGGGCTGGGACCGACGGTCGATGATCGTACCCGCGAGGCGGTCGCGAAGGTGACGGGGCGGCCACTGCGCCGGCATTCCGATGCGTTGGAGGCTATGACGCGACGGTTGGCGGCCTGGGGGCGGACCCCGTCCAAGGCACAGTTACGGCAAGGGCTCATCCCCCGCGGCGCCGAGGTGCTCCAGAACCCTGTGGGATCGGCCCCGGGTTTTGCGCTGTCCTGGAAGGGTTGTTGGATTGCGTCGCTACCGGGCGTGCCGGCTGAAGCGCGCGAGATGGTCTCCACGGCGCTCATCCCGCGTCTCCGAGCGCTGATGGGACGCAGCCGGCCCAAGCCCATCGTCCGCCGGCTCATCCAAACCTTCGGTCTCCCCGAATCGGATGTGGATGCGGCGCTGAAAGGACTCCTCGCCGCCCATCAGTCGGTCGAGCTGGGCCTCCTGGCCTCGCCCAGCGGCGTGAGCGTGTCGCTGACGGCCAGGGGCGGCCCGCCGGACCGTCTGGTTCAGGCGGTCTGCGAGCGACTCGGGGCGCGCGTCTACGCGATGGGCGAGGAGAAGATGGAGCAGGTTGTCGGACGTCTGCTGACGGCCCAGGGGGTGACGCTGGCCGTGGCGGAGTCTTGCACGGGTGGGCTGATCGGCCATCGGCTGACCGAGGTGCCCGGCAGTTCGAGCTATCTGGATCGAAGCCTGGTCTGTTACGCGAATCGCGCCAAGGTGGAGCTCCTCGGAGTGCCTTCGGAGCGGATCGACCGACATGGCGCCGTCAGCGCGCCGGTGGCGGCGGCGATGGCGGAGGGGATTCGGCTGCGATCGGGCGTCGCTGTGGGATTGAGCGTGACGGGCATCGCCGGACCCGGCGGCGGGACCGACACCAAACCGGTCGGTCTGGTCTACATCGGCCTCAACGCCGCGGCGCGCCCAGATATCCCTGCGGTACACGTGACACGCGAGCACCGCTTTCATGGCGAGCGCAGCCTGATCAAGTGGCGAGCGTCACAGGCCGCGCTCGATCTGCTGCGGCGCTGGCTGCTCAACATCGAACCGTTTGAATAATATGATTCGTTGTTTCGTCGCCATCGAGCTGAATGAGGCCGTACGCACGGCCCTCGCCGAATTGCAGCGCCGACTGCGCGCGGCGCTGGAGAAGACGACGGGCCGTGAGGCCAAATTACAATGGGTTCGGCCCGAGTCGATCCATGCGACGATCAAGTTTCTCGGCGATGTCGATGAGGGGCGCGTCGAGGCCATCACTCAGGCGCTCCGACAGGCGGCGACCCGGCACCAGGCCGGCGAGGTCCAGGTCGGTGGGCTGGGCGTTTTCCCGGATGCGCGGAAACCCCGCGTCTGTTGGATCGGGTTGCGGGAGGGGGCCGAGCAGGTGATCCGACTTGCCGAAGCGGTCGACCTGGCCTTGGCGCCCTTGGAGTTTCCCAGGGAGTCTCGACCCTACCGGCCCCATCTGACCTTGGCCCGCATTAAAGAAGGGGAGCGGGCGGTTGGTCTGGCGCTGGAGCAGCAGGGGCTCTTGGCCAAAGAGCAGGGGCCGGTGGGGCGGCTCCCGGTCCATTCCCTGGCCCTCATGAAAAGCGAGCTGCGCCCCTCCGGCGCGGTCTATACGCGGCTGGAGCAGATAACGCTGAAGGATGAGCGATGAACGATGAGTTGAAACAGACCGGAGTGGACAAGCGACCGGCGAGTTTCTCGTTCATCGTTCCGCGTCCTGCACGCCTCGTTATTTCTACCACCTAGGCAACCAGGGAGTCCCTCGCTATAATGGGCAACCCACCGGATTCACTGTCCCAGGAGGAACACCATGGCTGATCGTGTGGCCGTCAAAGACGAGAAGAAAAAAGCGTTGGATCTCGCCCTGTCGCAGATCGAAAAGCAATACGGCAAAGGCGCCATCATGAAGCTGGGAACGGCCGAGCCGGCGGTGGAAGCGCCGGCCATCTCGACCGGGTCCCTGGGACTCGATCTGGCGCTGGGGATCGGCGGATTGCCGCGGGGACGGGTCATCGAGATTTTCGGTCCGGAAGCGTCGGGCAAGACGACGCTGACGCTCCATGCCATCGCGGAGACGCAACGATCCGGGGGCGTCGCCGCCTTTATCGACGCCGAGCATGCCTTGGATCTCGGCTACGCCAAGAAATTGGGCGTGGACGCCGATGAGCTGCTCGTCTCCCAGCCGGACACCGGCGAGCAGGCGCTCGAGATCGCCGAAACGCTGGTGCGCAGCGGGGCCATCGATCTGATCGTCGTCGACTCCGTCGCCGCGCTGGTGCCGCGCGCCGAGATCGAAGGCGAGATGGGCGACGCGCACATGGGGCTCCAGGCCCGCTTGATGTCCCAGGCGCTCCGCAAACTGACGGCCGCCATCTCCAAGTCCAACACCACGGTCATCTTTATCAACCAAATCCGCATGAAGCTCGGCGTGATGTTCGGCAATCCCGAAACGACGACCGGCGGCAATGCCTTGAAGTTCTATGCCTCGGTCCGGCT
>CAYZTJ010000137.1:0-8716 GCA_964481215.1 uncultured Nitrospira sp.
GCTCGTCAGGCTCATAACCTGAAGGTCGTAGGTTCAAATCCTGCCCCCGCAACCAGCTTAACTTGCTTGGCAAGTTCGGCGACAACGGCCGCCCCTTCACGGGGGCGGCCGTTGCTGTTTTGGAGCATGCGAAGCTGATTCCTGGCATCTATGCCGTCGCCAACCTCCCTCGACAGGGCATTTGCTTGTGCGATTGTCAGGATACCGGCCAGGTCGCCATGCACGTCGATTGTCAGCTTGTCGTCTGCCGGCATCAGCACGATTTTGCTGACCAGCGATCGCAGGCGCTCGGCCGCTTCGGTTCGCGACCCGCCTTCGTCGCCGCGAAGCGCGGCGGCTAGGCCGGTCACGTGTTCCCGATAGAAGCCCGCCATTTTGGGGTGAAGAAGCGGCGGCGGCTCTTCCGCGTGGGCAAGCTCGCCCTCGAGCTGCGCCTTGCGGGCTTCGAGTCCGTCCATCTTGGCCTTCATCGACGGGTGGTACATGCCGTCGGCGATGGCGTCGACTGTAGATTTGATCTGCTTGTCGATGTGGCCGAGCTCGATCCTGACTGCCTGAAGTGAGGCGCGTCCCTCGATCCGCAGCCGATTCATTTCCCGAGTGAATTCGTCGCAGAATTCCTGAAACAGGGCCGGGTCCATGAGCTTGCTCTTCAGTGCGCTGAGAACTCGCTCCTCGAGATCCGTCCGCTTGATCGAAAGCCGATTGCTGCACGTGCCCTTGTTCCGGGCGGTCGAGCAGCCAACGTGGGTTGCCGAGATCATCGAGTAACCGCCGCCGCACTCGCCACAGCGTGTCAGGCCCGACAAGAGATAGCGGGCGCGGCGACGCTCCCAGATGCCATTTCTTTCGCCGGTCTCGGTGTTCTGCTTGATGGTCTGTTGGCGAATCTTCGCAGCATCCCAAAGGTCCTGCTCAACGATGCGCAGCTCTGGGGCTTCCTGGACTATCCATTCCTCTCGAGAGTTGAGGCGTGACACGCGCTTGCCGCTATCTGGATCTTTGATGAAGCGCTGCCGATTCCAGACGATCCGGCCGATGTACATTTCGTTGTTCAGGATGCCGTTGCCGCGCTTCGGGCTGCCGTAGATCGTGGTGAAGCCCCAGTGGCGGGCTGCTGGCCCGGCAATGCCGTCGCGATTGAGCCCTACCGCGATCTGCTTCGGCGAAATTCCGGAGACATACTCGCGAAAGATCCGGCGCACGACTTCCGCTTCCGCCTGGTTGATTGAGCGGTCGCCCCGGATCGGTTCGCCCTTCTCGTCTAACTTCTTTACCACGTCATATCCGTAAGAGTTGCCGCCTCCGGACTTGCCGTCCTCCACCCTTCCACGCAGGCCGCGGCGAACCTTGTCGGCGAGATCCTTGAGAAAGAGGGCATTCATTGTGCCTTTCAGCCCGACATGCAGATGCGTCACGTCCCCTTCGGACAGTGTGACCATCCTTACATTGGCGAAGGCAAGGCGCTTGAAGAGGCCGGCAATGTCTTCCTGGTCGCGCGACAGCCGATCCATCGCTTCCGCGAGAACGACGTTGAAGCGTCCACGAAGCGCATCTGCGATCAGCGATTGAATGCCGGGCCGCAGCAAGGAGGCGCCGGAGATTGCCTGATCGGAGTATTCCTCGACGATCTGCCAGCCCTGCTTCTCGGCATGGACCCGGCAAATGCGGAACTGGTCGGCGATCGAAGCATCACGCTGATTGTCGGAGGAATAGCGAGCGTAGAGAGCGACCTTCATCGGACGGCACTCCTCGAGAGGGTCAGGAGCGATCCGTGCGGCGCTCCTCCACTATCTTCTCGTACCATTGCCGCGCCGCGCGGCGCGCGAGCAGTCGTACCAACTCGACCAGCCGCGGGTCGGGGCCATCGCGGCCCGGCACGGCGTTCGGCGGCGGTTCCGCGGCCGGCACGACCGGGCTGTCTCCGTTGGGCGGTTTCTGCAGCATGGCGCCGTCCATGACGAAAATCACTAGCTTCGGTGCCAAGATCGGAGGCGATGCGAGCCCATGCAATTCGGTTGTGAGGCGTAAGATCGGCGGTCCGCGGCGGGTGATCGCGCAAGCTTTCGCAGGACCGCCAAGCCTTTCGTGAAGCAGCGTCGCACAAAGACCTGTGCGTTTCGGTCCTGCGAATGCTCGCTGGGCAGACTCGAGGTGTTCCCATGCAAGGAATAATGATACCTTTATGCGTCTAAAGTCAACATACGCCTAGTATATGTAACATGCCCGCTAGCCCGTCCAAGCTGAAGACTCGAGCCCTCGCCCTTGTCCGGAAGAGGGGGATCGCGCGCGCGCGCGATTTCAATGCCGTCGGGGTCCCCCGGGTCTATCTGAAGCGGATGCAGGATGAGGGACTCCTGGTTCAACGTGGCCGAGGCCTCTATCAACTCGCCGACGTGAAACTCTCGCCAGCGCACAGCCTGGCCGAGGCCGCCCGGATCGTCCCCCACGGCGTCATATGCCTTCTTTCAGCGCTGCAGTTCCATGAGCTGACGACCCAAACGCCTCACGAAGTCTGGATGCTCATCGGATGGAAGAAATGGGCTCCGACGCGACCACCTGTCTCGCTCCGGATCATTCGGGCCACCGGCAAGTCGCTCACCGCCGGCGTCGAGCTTCACAAGATCGAGCAGGTCCCGGTTCCAATCACTGTCCCGGGGAAGACGATCGCCGATTGCTTCAAGTACCGGAATAAGATTGGACTGGACGTCGCTATCGAAGCCCTGCGCAACTGTCTTCGCAATCGCCAAGCCACCGCTGACGAGCTGTGGAAGTACGCCACCATTGATCGCGTGCAGAACGTGATGCGACCGTATCTCGAGGCGCTCCTGTGAACCGGAAGGGGCACCCCCGGAATGTGGCCGCGTCGGTGAGGGCGCGGCTGACGCAGCGTGCCCGCGACAGGCAGGAGAACGTCCAGTTGGCGCTGCTCCGCTACGCGATCGAGCGGCTGCTGTATCGAATCGGTCTTTCTTCCCATCGCGAGGAGTTTGTCCTCAAGGGGGCGATGCTCTTCAGTCTCTGGGCGCCAACCCCGTATCGCTCGACCGGCGATCTTGATCTTCTCGGATTCGGCGATCCGGCATCCGAACGCATCGTGTCAGTGTTTTGCGAAATCTGCTCGTTCGCTGCCGCCGATGATGGCGTGGTCTTCAAGCCAGAGACGATCCGGGCGCAAGCGGCGCGCCTCGAGGAAGAGTACAGCGGCATCCGTCTGACGCTGGACGCTGAAATTGCCGGAGCGCGATTGCCGCTTCAGATCGACATCGGCTTCGGCGACGTCGTCACCCCGGGCATCCAGGACATCGACTACCCGTCGCTGCTTGGCATGCCCTTGCCGCATTTGCGCGCCTATCCGCCTGAGACCGTGGTCGCGGAGAAGCTTCAAGCGCTGGTGGCTCTTGGGTTGTTCAACAGCCGCATGAAGGACTTCTTCGATCTCTGGGCCATCTCGGAGACCTTTGCCTTTGCAGGATCGACTCTCGCCCAGGCCATTCAGGCGACATTCGAGCGACGCGCAACAGCCATTCCACTGCAAACGCCCGCTGCCCTGACGGCGATTTTCTCCAGCGATCCCACGAAGCAAGCCCAATGGCGCAGCTTCCTGCGGCGAACCGCCATCGCTCTTGCGCCAGCTCCCTTGCCGGACCTCCTTCATCGCATCGGAGATTTCGTAATGCCTCCGCTTGAGGCATTGCGGGCAGGCACCACGTTCAACAAGAACTGGAGACCTGGAGGGCCTTGGAAGATGACGGGAAGAGAGTGAGAGGGCTGCGCCGGCTTCTGTGGCGGATTGGAGGTCAAGAGAGAGTCTCTCGGCCGTCCGTCGCGGAGTATCCCTCATGGCAAAGGCCGTTCAGAAGATCATCCTCAGCGCCTCGCGCGACATTCCCTTCAACAAGCTGGTGCTCAGCCAGTCCAACATCCGGCGCCTGAAGGCGGGCGTCTCGATCGAGGACCTGGCCGAGGACATCGCCCGGCGCGGGCTCCTGCAGAGCCTCAACGTCCGGCCGGTCCTCGATGCCGATGGCGTCGAGACTGGCACCTTCGAGATCCCTGCCGGCGGTCGCCGTTACCGGGCTCTCGAGCGGCTGGTGAAGCAGAAGCGCCTTTCGAAGACGGCGCCGGTCCCGTGCATCGTACGCGATCCCGGGACAGAGGTTTCGGCAGAGGAGGATTCGCTGGCTGAGAACGTCCAGCGCGTCGCGCTCCATCCGCTCGACCAGTTCCGCGCCTTCAAGACACTGCGTGATCAGGGCACCGGCGAGGAGGAGATCGCCGCCCGCTTCTTCGTCGCACCCGCCGTAGTGAAGCAGCGGCTCCGCCTGGCCTCGGTCTCCGAGAAGCTGCTCGAGATCTATGCCGAGGACGGCATGGCGCTTGAGCAGCTCATGGCCTTCACCATCACCGCCGACCATGCCCGCCAGGAGCAGGTCTGGGAGGCGCTGCAGCAGTCCTACAACCAGGAGCCCTATCTGATTCGCCGCCAGCTCACCGAGAGCGCCGTGCGCGCGTCGGACCGGCGAGCCCGGTTCGTCGGCCTCGATGCTTATGAGGCAGCGGGCGGCATGGTCCTGCGCGACCTGTTCGAGGATGACAGCGGCGGCTGGCTCCAGGACGTGGCCCTGCTCGATCGCCTGGCGACCGAGAAGCTGACCGTCGAGGCTGAGAAGATCGCCGGCGAAGGCTGGAAGTGGATCGAGGTGGCGGTCGATTTCCGGTACGGACACGCGCAATACCTCCGGCGCCTCGATGGTGTGCAGATCGAGCTCACAATTGCCGAGCACGCCATGTTCGACGAACTGACCGCCGAGCAAGCGAAGCTCGAGAGCGAATACGAAGGCGCCGACGAGCTACCGGACGGGATCGATGCTCGGCTCGCCGAGATCGAAACGGCGCTGGCCGCCTTCGACGACCGTCCCGCTCGCTACCAACCTGCCGAGATCGTGCGAGCTGGCGTGTTCGTCAGCATTGACGCTGACGGACACCTTTCTGTCGATCGAGGCTATGTCCGACCGGAGGACGAACCACGGAAGCCGGTTCGCGACGAATGTCCTGCGGAAGATGAGGTCCGCGGGTCCGATGGGGTGACCCCTGCCACACCCACCGTGCAGCGCACCGTCATCACCATCGGCGGGGAACAGCCGGATGATGACGGCGACGACGACGCGATCAAGCCGCTGCCGGAGCGGCTCGTCGGCGAACTGACGGCTCACCGCACGCTCGCGCTCCGAGACGCGGTCGCGAGGAATCCCCAGGTCGCCCTGACTGCACTGCTGCACAAGCTCTGCCTCGACACCTTCCAGCACAGCGCGGCCGGCGCATGTCTGGAAGCATCGGTGCGGCATGTGTTCTTCCCCGTCCAGGCGACTGACCTCAAGGACAGCGGCTCGGCCAAGGTGATCGCCGAGCGTCACCAGACCTGGAACGCGGAGCTGCCCAAGGAGGACCATGCGCTTTGGGACTGGCTCGACACCCTCGACGAGAGCCGGCGCGCCGCCCTGCTGGCTCATTGCGTGTCGTTCGGGGTGAACGCCCTTTACGAGAAGGGCGACCGCTACGGCGGTCCAGGCATCTCGGCACATGGCGTGCAGCAGCGCATCGCGCAGGCGGACCGTCTCGCCCGCGCCGTCGATCTCGACATGGTTCAGGCCGGCTGGCGACCGACAGTCGACAACTACCTCGGCCGGGTCACCAAGCCGCGCATCCTCGAGGCGGTGAGGGAGGCCAAGGGCGAGCAGGCAGTGCAACTCATCGACCATCTCAAGAAAGCCGAGATGGCCAGGGAGGCTGAGCGGCTGCTCGACGGGACGGGCTGGCTGCCCGAGCCGCTGAGAATGCAGCCCGTCGATGCGCAGCCGCCAGAGGAAGAGGGGCCGACCCCGGAGGCTGAGACCCTGCCGGAATTCCTCAACGACGACGAAGGCGGGGACGTCGCCTCCGATGACGGCGATACCAAGCCGGTCGTCGATCGCGGCTGAATGAGAAAGCCGGGCGGGGCGCAACTGTCGTCCCGCCCATCTTCATGGACCGAGATCCGCCCATGGCTGCCGTCGCAATTCTGCGCAGTCAGGTCCGACAGGTTAGCGAGGTCACTGGCAAGACCATCAGCCTCCTGTTCAGAAGTCGGTGATTTTCAGCCGCGTTGAGAGGGAGAGCCCGGCCGGGAAGGGCTGAGCCGGCACGGTCGAGAGAGAGCGCTGTCCGGCTCATCCGTCCCAGCCCTCTCGAGGTCCTCCCAATGACAGCTGTCGTCACCGCCGCCGCCGCCTGTGCGGCTGCATCTGTTTCGCTGGTCTCCGCTCGCAGTCCCGCTCAATGCATCGCCGACGCGATCTTGCTGACGGAAGAGACCACAGAGCAGGACTTGCTCGCAGGACTGTTGGCTTTTTCGCAAGGCGTGGCGTGTGCATCCGCCCTCTTGCAACACTTTCCTAGCATTGGACATGTCATCACAGCCGAAGCGTCGCAGCTTCGCGCATTCGGATTGAGCAGACGCGAGATCTCCCTCTTGCGTCTTGTCCGCGAGATCGCGTGCCGCATGGCCAGAGCCGAGGTGCGCGGCCGGCCCGTCCTCGGCAACTGGCAGGCGCTGATCGAATACTTGCACACGGCAATGGCCTACCAGCAGATCGAGCAATTTCGAATTCTGTTTCTTGATCGCAAGAACAGTCTCATCGCCGACGAGGTGCAGCAGCGCGGCACGGTCAATCACACGCCCGTCTACCCGCGTGAGGTGATGAAGCGCGCCCTGGTCCTCAACGCCTCGGCTCTTATCATTGCGCACAATCATCCGTCCGGCGATCCCAAGCCGTCGCGCGACGACATCGAGATGACGCGCCAATTAAAGGCAGCGGCAAATGCTCTTGAGGTTGAACTGCACGACCATGTCGTGATCGGCCATGGCAAGCACGCCTCGTTCAGGTCTCTCGGATTGCTTTGACAGAAGCCAACGCCATTTCCATTCGACCCTGCCAAGAGCCCGGCCTTCGCGCCGGGTTATCTTTTGGTGAGCGGCCACTGACGAAGGACTCGAGAGCGAGAGGGAGGCCGGGAAGCAGGTGAGCCGAGGGCCTTCAAGAGAGCGGGCGCGGCTCGTCCTGTCCCAGCTCTCACGAGGTCTTCCCAATGACCGTTGTCGTCAACACCGCGACCGCCTGTGAGGCCGCATCCCTCCCACTCGTTTCCACTCGCGACACTGCCCAGTGCATCGCCGAGGCGGCACAGCTTCTTCTCCCCGATCTCGAACGTGGCCGGCGCATAGACGCTGGCGTGCTGCGAATGGCCCTGGAGGCTGCCTGCGGTGGCTCCGATGCCGCCGGCGCCTGGGACTGGAAGACGGCATACGACGCCTGCGAGGCGGCGACCGCCCTGTTTCTACGCAAGTTCGGTCCGCGCATCCGCACGCAAGCCGCGTCATCCGTGCGCGAGCTGCAGATGCTGGGCAAGGTCGCAGCTCTTCTGCCGACGCATACGCGCCGTTCGCAGGAAAGCCAAGCACTGCAACAGTTCTCCACGCCCGTCGACCTGGCCTTCGTTGCCGCCACCGCGGCCGCGATCACGCCGTCGGATGTCGTGCTCGAGCCATCGGCTGGAACCGGCCTGCTCGCCATCTTCGCCGAGCTCGCGGGTGGGAGACTGGCCTTGAACGAGCTGGCGGACGTCCGTGCGGGGCTGCTGGCCAAGCTCTTTCCCGGTCTCCCCATCACGCAGCATGACGCTGCGCACATCCACGACCATCTCGATGGCGCGCTGCGGCCGACCGTGGTGCTGATGAACCCGCCGTTCTCGGTCGCGGCGCATGTCGACGGCACCGTCGCGGACGCCGCGTTGCGCCATGTTGCGTCGGCGCTCTCCCGGCTTGCCGACGGCGGGCGGTTGGTCGCGATCACGGGTGCGAACGTCTCACCCGATCATCCGTCCTGGCGCGACGCTTTCGTCCGCCTCCAGGAACGTGGGCGTGTGGTCTTCTCCGCCGCGATCGAGGGACGCGTCTATGCCCGCCATGGCACGGCGGTCGAGACCCGCCTGACGGTCATCGATCGAGTGCCCGCCGACAATCCCCGATCGTTTCCGGCGTCACCCGGCATGGCGCCCGATCCGGCCACGCTGCTCTCCTGGGTTTTGCAGCACGTCCCACAGCGCTTGCCGGTCGCCCATGTCGCCTCCGTGCAGGGCGCGCCTCGTCCTACGGCCACCCGCGCCAAGCCTGTGCCCGCGCCTCGGCTGCCTTCGGTCACGGCGCCGGCGTGCGAGCCCGTCGGCGACGAGCTGGCCTATGAGACCCTCGACTGGAAGCCGGCCGAGGGCGGCGGCATCACCGAGGCCCTATACGAGCCCTATGGCTTGCAGTCAGTTTGCATCGAGGGAGCTTGTCCGCATCCGACCCGGCTCGTGCAGTCCGCGGCGATGGCGTCGGTGGCGCCACCCAAGCCCAGCTATCGGCCGCGCCTGCCGTCAAGGGTCGTCACCGGAGGTCTCCTTTCGGATGCCCAGCTCGAGAGCGTCATCTATGCCGGCGAGGCCCATGGCGGTCATCTCGCCGGGTCGTGGGCGGTCGATGAGACCTTCGATGTCGTCTCGGCGGCGCCCGAAAGTGCTGAGAACGCCGTGCGCTTCCGGCGCGGCTGGATGCTGGGTGACGGCACCGGCGCCGGCAAGGGGCGCCAGGTCGCCGGAATCCTTTTGGACAACTGGCTAAAAGGCCGCCGACGGT
>CAYZTJ010000138.1:0-8703 GCA_964481215.1 uncultured Nitrospira sp.
TACTGATTCGGCGCGTTCAGGATCTTCTCCGGCATCTGGAACGACACCGTCTTCCCCGCCTCCAACGCCACTTCGACCGGCTGCCCCGGAGGATTGCCGGCTTGGATGACGTTGACGGTATGGGGCACCGTGTCGTGGATCGACACCATCAGTTCGCGGAAGCTGCCGTTCACACCGTAGCCGATCGGCTCGGTGCTGTGGATGTCCGCGATCGGACCGCTCCACACCAGCTTCCCGTTCTTCGGATCGTGATAGGTCGACCCGTAAGGCTCCACGATCGTGACGCCGAACCCGCCGTGCGGCCAGGTCGTCGCCCCGAACGCGTGGTCGTGCCAGAACACGGTCCCGAGATCCACGTCCACCCACCACCGATAGCGCACGAACTCCGGCGTCACGATGTCGTTGGCCGGGTGGTTGTGCTTCAACGCGGTGAAGAACGTGACCTCATCGCCCTTGATGCTCTTGATGCGCGCCACTTCCGAACAGCTCTTGTCCCGCTTCAAGGAAGCCGTGGCATCATTGCCCGCCTCCAAGCAGTCCGCGCCGACGAGCAGCTCGGTGTTCTCATGGAACTTCACGGCGCCCGGCGCCATGTTGATCTTGATCGTCCTGGCGCCCGCCTTCACGGCCGCGGTGAGCTTGGCCACCATCGGCGCCGGCAAGCCGTGCTTGTGCTTCTTGCCGAACATCGTGAAAGGCCGCACCGACATCTCGTACTCGAAACCGGAGATGACGCCGTCCGAGTTGCCGGTGTCGAATTGGAAGAAGTGGGGATGGATGTTGATCTTCGACGACTGGAAGTTCGTGAAATCGTCGTCGTCCCACTCGCTGGTCAGGATCGAATCCACGCAATCATACACGTTGGCGCGGATGACCGCGGGGAACTTGAGATCGTCGTTGGCGCGGGTCAACCGCTCCTCCTCGTGGAGGACGTAGATCAACCCGTCCTTGTCGGTGATCGCCGGCTCCTTCCCCTGCGCTTTCGCCAAGGTGATCGGCATCCGGACAAAGTGAATGTTATAGAACTTGCGATTGGCGTTCTCAGGGCAGAGGCTCCAGCGGCCTTGCTCCCCCGGCTGCGCCGGTTCGCTGGTCCGCTCGCCGTTCTCATCCTGGTGGATCGGCTCCAGCCAGGGCGCGCCGTTGTGGTTCGCCGAGAACGGATTGCGCTTGCCGAAGTGCGGCTTCAGCAACGGCCAGGACATCTTGCCCGTGATCGGGTCGAAGAGGATCGCCGGCCTGGTGCTGTCGTCCCACTTGGCGGCGGCGGCGTACTTCGGATACTTGGCCGTGCTCTCCCGCTCGCCCTTGGCCACATCGCCGTCCCACTTCCAATCCCACACGGTCGCGTCATAGGCCATGATCTGGCCCTTCTCGTCGTCCGTATGGCCCGGCTTGCCCTGCGCCGGCAGGAACATCTCGACCCAGTCCTTGACGTTCACCACGACCGGGTTGGACTTCCAGTTGGTCTTCTGGTTCCGGGACACGATCTTGAAGGTCTTGCCGAACCAATCGACCGTCGTGCCGATCAGCTTGTCGGAGCCGACGCCGGTCCGCAGCCGGCCCTGACGATCCGGCAGCTCGCGGAGGTCCGGCATGGAGTCGGTGTGGTACTGGCCGACCTGCAGGGTGTTGTACACGCGTCCGTAGCCCCACATGCCCGCGACGTAATGGTGCGCCACGTGGCAGTGGAACAGGAACTCGCCCGCCAGGTGCTGCGACTGTCCGGCGCCGCCCTCGGCCTCGAGATCGAGCGCTTCGGACGGTCCGATGACTTCCACGTCCACCCGGTCGGACTTGGTGCGCACGACCGGATACTTGATGGGTCCGTCCGCCGCCGCCGCCCAGAACTCCTGCTGCTCGGCCCGCGGGCTGCGCAGCCAGCGAATGGAACCGCTGTGCGGATGGTGGGAGTGGAACACTTCCGATCCGCCGTGCACGATGCGCCACTTGGTCGGATCGCCGAGATAGCCGCGCGGAATCGTCGTCGGCGCATCGCCGAAAGTGTAGGCGCTGTAGGCCATCGACTCATCCTCGAAGCCGAAATACTCGTGCTGCAGGTGCATCTGGTCGATGCCGAAGGGCTCGCTGCGATAGTTCAACGCGCGCCCGCCCGGCCGATAGGCATCGGTCAAGGGATCGCGCTGCGGCAAGAAGTCGCCCTTCTTGTTCAACGGGCGGAAGGCCTCGTCCCCGACCTCGTGATAGAAGATCACGTGCTCGCGGAAGTCCGGTCCGGACCCGTTGTCGATCATCACCTGCCAGCCGCTCCGCGCTTCGGGCGCCGGGCCCGTGCCGATCGGGTCGAGATACTTCGACCCCTTCGGCTCGACGATAAAGGCCCCGAAGAGACCCAACACCGTCAGCTCGCGGTCATGGCTGTAGGAGTGGAACTGGCGCACCCCCTCCTGCATGTGCGGATGGATGTACCATTCAAATTCCTGCGACTTGCCCGGCTCCACGATGGCATCCGGATTGGTCGTGGTCGCCGGCTTGCCGGTCGAGCTCACCACCATGCTGGAGGCCTGAATGAACAGGCTCCCCGGCTCGCCTTCCATCTGATTGCGCAGCGTCAGTTTGACGCAATCGCCTTGGTTGGCGCGGATCGCCAGCGGCTGGATCACGTCGCCCTGGAGTCCGGTCGTCACGGCCCCGGGATCGAACCCTTCCTTGTCCCGCGCCGCCTTGTTCTTGGCCTCTTCCGCCCGGACCTTGTCGAGGTTCTCGGTCAGGACGTACATGTAGCCCGGGTAGTAATCGAGCCAGCGGTTCAGGGTGATTTCCGCATTGATCATCGACACGTCATAATGCTTGGTCGGCGCGTTGGCCGGGCATTTGCCCCCGCTCGTCGCCACCGGCTCGGCCTTGTTGTCCGACATGAGCAGGAAGCTGCTTCCATCCTGCCCCATGTACTGGTGCATCATGGACATGCCGTTGAACACGCCCGAGGTCTGCTGGACCTTGGCGTCCGCCTGCGCCTGCTCCTCGATCTTCCGCATCAAGCGATGATGCTGGAGCTCGAGGCGCTCCGAGCGCCCGGCGCGGCCTTCGATCGTTTCCTCCACGATCGTCTGGCCTTTGAGCTGTTGCTGCCACCCGGGCATCGCGGTGGGAATCGCGTGCCCCTGGTGCGATGGGTGCTCGTCAGCGGCGAACAAGCCCGGTGTGGCCACCAGGCTCGACGCCAAGAGCACCGCCGGCAGCCCCATCGCGCTGCGCAGCGCGCGGCGGCTGCCCTGTCGGTGTGAAATCCTCATGTCTCGGCCTCCTTTCTGAAAAAACGGAAAAAGACCAACCGCTCAAGACTTGAGCAGCCAGCATAGACAAGGGCCCGAACTCCTCCTCGATGGTCTGTGGATGAGTGCCCATCGGCTCGACTCAAGCTGTGTGCCGGCCTGTGACTGACCCAACGATTTACGGGCTGGGGTGGGTCCGCCCTTTCGGTCGGTGAGGGTCCTTCGGAGGCCGGTCCTATCTACCCTTCCCCCACACCAGCCCACGTCTTGTTCCGCAACCTCTGTGCCAATGGCGCAAGACGAAGAGAAAAATTCAGAAACACGGCATGAACATTGGGGAAGTCACGCGTGGGGATGGAGGGGCCCGCCCTCACCGAAACGGGCAGGACTCCACAGAGTTGGACAGCGTCGAGGGAGGGCGCATCCAGGAATCGAAGAAATTCAGAGAGTTGGACTGTCCAATGAATTGGACATCGCGCGCGCCCCGTTTGCGGCAAATTGGGACAGGATAGGCTCGCGCAGCGGACTTTATGAACGGCGTCGCCGGTCCGATACGGACAGCACGAACTTGCGCAGGAACGCAGGGGGAGCAGAGGAACGCCGATGGTCGACCGCTCACTCGAATCGACAGCCGTCCAGTTGAGACACATCGAGCAATCCATCAATCGGGTGGTGGCCGTCTGCACGGACGTGCCGAACACCGCCGCCGCGTTCGGCACGATGGCGTCCCAGATGCGGTTGCTGGCCCTCAACGGCGTCGTTCAGGCTTCCAAGGTGCCGGGCCATGGGGGACGCGCCCTCGCCGTCCTCGGGGAGTTCTTGTCCGAACTGCCGGAGCAAATCGCCCCGGAAGTTCACCACCTCGAAGAGTCCTGCAGGGTCTTGGCGGCGGCCATGGCCCAATGCGCCTATCTGATGCGCCGATACCATCGACTGCTCGCCGGTCTCCTGGCTGCGATGGCGAGCCTCGAATCCGATCGCGCGCCGGCGCGCGAGGCCTTCAACGCCCTGAGCCCGAGCGCCGTCGATCGTATCCTCGACCCGTTGCGGCTTGCCCGCGCCGACGCGCTCCAGCGCGAGAATCTTCGCCACCTGCATCGATGCTGCGTGGGGACGGTGACCCGGCTCATCGAGCAGCTGAAGCAGGCCGCCCGCTTGGCGCGCGTCGCGGAAGGCCAGGTGGAACGCATCACGGCCGTTCGCGCCATGGCTCGCCACCTGGCCTTTTGCCTGAAAAGCGAGGCCGCCCACCTGCCCTCGGGCGGGGATCAGTTCACCCACCTCGCCGAGACGATGCGCCTCTCGATCACCGACCTGGACGAGAAGATCCTCCGCATGCGGGACGCCCTCGCCGGCGGGCTGGCGCGATTGGAACGATTATCACAAGGAAAAACCTATGAAGAGTCACACGCTGTTTGAGGAAGAGGACCATCGCTGGATCGTGCTGGGCCGTGATCCGGACAAGAGCGAAGCGGTGATCGATACCAATGAGTATCTCATCGTCAGCAAGGGTCAGGCCATGCTGCTCGATCCGGGCGGCGTGGAGATCTTTCCCCGCGTCCTCATGGAACTCACCAAGCACGTCCGGCTTCAGGACATTCGGGTGCTCTTTGCCAGCCATCAAGACCCGGACATCATTTCGTCACTCGCCATGTGGCTGGATCTCTGCCCGGGTGTGAAGACCTACTGTTCCTGGCTCTGGACGGGATTTATCTCACACTTCTCAACCGGCACGGACGCGAAACTCGAGGCGATTCCCGACGAAGGGATGCGAATTCCGATCGGCGCATCCGGGCGGGAGGTGATCGCGATCCCCGCCCACTACTGTCATTCCTCCGGCAATTTCTCGATCTATGACCCGCGCTCCGGCATCCTCTTCTCCGGCGATATCGGCGCGGCGCTCCTGCCCGATCAACAGGCCGACCTCTTCGTCGGCCCCTTCGAGACGCATATCCGCTATATGGAGAAATTTCATCTGCGGTGGATGCCGTCCACGACGGCGCTGCGGGCGTGGGTGAGCCGAGTGCGGGGACTCAATCCCTCGATGATCTGTCCCCAACACGGAGGCATCTTTCGCGGCGAACAGGTCGGACAGTTCTTGGACTGGCTGGAGTCGCTGGACGTGGGCCAGGGACTGGCCAGCATGGGCCTGAAGGAGGCCGCCTAGCCCGCATTAATCATGACGGTTCGTCGCGAAATCGCGCGAGTCGCGTCGCGAGACGGGCACGTGGAGCCGGTGGCCCCGAGGCGTACTTGAACAGTACGTCGAGGGGACGAGCGGCGAGCCTGCCCGCCGAAGGCTTGTCGCAGCAGCGAATCTGCGATTGCAGCAGACGTGCTCATGAATAATGCAGGCTAGCAGGCGGGTGAACGATGAACGCGGAACGCTGAATGGGGAAGAAAGCGGGACGGGCGCGACGCGGAGGCGAGCCTTTCTCGCCGTTCGCGCTCGTCTCGCCGGATCCTCATTCATCGCTCATCGTTCATACTTCCCGTTCCCATCAGGCGGACTTCTTCGGAGTCCCTCATAAACATCCTGTACGCGTCGGCGGACGAATCAGTCGCGGGAGGGGCTGGGGGATTCGGGCTTGCTGCGGATCTCGTAGGCTTTCAGCTTGTTATAGAGATTGGCCCGGCTGATCTTGAGCAGCTTGGCCGCCTTGGCCCGATTGCCCTTGGTCTGCTTCAGAGCATCCACAATGCGTTGACGTTCGGCTTGGCCGGCCGCCTCGCGCACGACGCTTTTCAGATCCGTGGGCGACGTCCTCGCCGCCGAACCAGCCAGGTCGGGGCAGGTCAAGTCCGCGCCCGTGGTCGTCACCACCGCCCGCTCGACATAGTGCTGCAGTTCGCGCACGTTTCCCGGCCAGGGCGCCGCAGCCAAGGCCCGGCGCACCTCCGGAGCAACGCCCCGAGGCGGTTGGCGGTGCCGGGAGCAGGATTCCGCGACGAAATGATCGACCAGCAAGGGAATGTCTTCTCGCCGATCCCGCAAGGGCGGGAGAAAGAGCGGCAGCACCGCCAATCGATAGTACAGATCCTGCCGAAAGGTCTTGGCCGCGACAAGGTCCGCGAGGTCCTTGTTGGTGGCCGAGACGACCCGGACATCGACCCGGCTGCCCCGGCTGCTGCCGACCGGACGGATCTCCCCCTCTTGCAAGACTCGCAATAACTTGGCTTGGAAGGCCGGCGAGGTGTCCGCGATTTCGTCCAAAAAGATCGTGCCGCCGTCGGCTTCCTCAAAGAGACCTTTCCGCGTCATCACCGCGCCGGTAAAGGCGCCCTTGACATGCCCGAACAGTTCGCTCTCCAGCAACGTTTCGGGCAGCGAGCCGCAATCCACCACCACAAAGGGACGGTCGTGCCGCCGGCTGAGCTGATGAATCGTGCGCGCGACCAGTTCCTTCCCGGTGCCGCTCTCCCCCTGGATCAGGACCGTGGCCTGGCTGTCGGCCACGAGTCGGATCATCTCGAACAGTTCCCGCATGGCCGGGCTCCGCCCGATCAGCTCGCCCAGACGCCCCTCATCGCGGTCGGGACGGGCCGCCCTCGCGACGCCTCCGACCCCTTCGGTCCCGGCTGAGGCCCGGCCATTAAAGAGCACGAGGACCGATCCCGGTTCGCCTCGGCTGGTTTCGAGGGAGAAGGCCTGATGCATTCCGCAGGCCGTGCCGTCCCCGCTGCCGGAACAGGCGACGGAGGAGACTCCCGGATTCTCAAACACCTTGAGCGCAGGGCAGGCGCCGCAGGGATCGGCTTGGTTGACAAAGGCTTCGTAGCACTTGGCCGGCTTGGCGCGCGCGACCCGGAGCGCGCCGTCGGCCCAGGCCGCCTCGTTGGCATAGATGACGTTCAGATCCCGGTCCAGGACGGCCACCCGATCCGTCAGCCCTTGGGCCAACTGCCTGATCGCTTCCACCCTCGCGGCGAGGACAGGGTCGCCCATGGGGGAAGTCGCGCTGGCTTTGTGATGAGATCCGGCCATCTCGGTTCCTCTGGAACAGGCACGAGGTACGGGGCGCGAGGTTCGAGGGGGAAGGCACGAACCTGCATCATGAACGAGTGCCTATTCCTATTGCCGCTTGCCTCTAGCCCCTTGCCTTCTCAGTCTTATGATTCAGCAAGCTCTTGATCGTCTGTTTCAGTTCGGCCATGCGGACCGGTTTCTCGATGAAGGCCGAGACGCCGGAGTTCAAGGCCTGGGCCCTCGTCTCCGGATCGCCGAACGCCGTCATCAGCACGATCGGCACCCTCGGCGCAACCGCTTTGAGCCGGGCCACGTAGTCGAGCCCTCCGGCCGGCATGCGCAGGTCCGAGAGGATCAGGTCCGGGGCGCAGGCGCCGGCCTGGAGCAGGGCCTCATGGCCGTCCTCGGCCTCAATGATCCGAAGCCCTAAGTCCCAGAGCTCATCGCAGAGGAGGCTCCGCATCTCCCGGTCATCTTCCGCAATCAACAACACGGCTTGTTTCTCCGCCTCCATCGCAATACCCTCCGATGGCCCGCCCTGCCTACGTTGCCGAAAGTCCTGCAACTATTGCGCCTTCCGAAGGCGTGCCGCCTCCCCCTCTCATTGCCCAGAAATTCAGCTCCGGTCGAGGCGCCCCCGACTTTCGGCTGGAGAAAAATGGAACAGCGGGGGAAGAGTACTGGTGCAGAAGGGGGCAGGGGAAAAGCCCTAGTTGACAGTGAACAGTTCTCGGTTTTCAGTAAAAAGCTGATCGGAACGGCGTCAACGGCCTCAGGGAACAGCGCTTCAGAGAAAACTGACAACTGATCACGGACGACTGATTACTTCCCCTCGGCCTTCGCCCCCGGCAGCGTGATCGTGAAGGTCGTGCCCTTCCCGACCTCGCTGTGCACCGAGATCGTGCCCTGGTGCTCCTCGATGATGCCATGCACCACGCTGAGCCCCAACCCCGTGCCTTTGCCGGCTTCTTTGGTCGTAAAAAAGGGCGTGAAGATCTTCGGAAGAATATCCTCGGGGATGCCGTGTCCCGTATCCCCGACCGTCAGCGCCACCTGGCCCTTGTGCGATCGCAATCCGATCCGAAGCGTCCCGCCTTCCGCCATGGCATGGTCGGCGTTTAAAAACAGGTTCAGCAACACCTGGCTCATCTGGTCGGAGTCCACCGTCGCCGGCCCGGCGCGCGGCTCGTAGTCTTTCACCACCTGGACGTGGTGCCGCTTGAACCGTTCTTGCAAGACTTCGAGGCAATCGTCGATGATGCGGCGCAGGTCCGCCGGCCGACGCTCGCCGGGCCGGCGACGGGCCATGGACAGCAGTTGATTCATGATCTTGGTGATGCGTTCGACCTGCGTGACGATGATCTGCAACCCCTTCTTGGTCTTCTCGTCGGACGTCCGCTGCATGAGATGTTCCGCCCGTCCCATAATCACGTTCATGGGCGTGCCGATCTCATGGGCCATCCCGGAGGCCAAGGTGCCGAGCTCGGCCAATCGTTCAGT
>CAYZTJ010000139.1:0-8608 GCA_964481215.1 uncultured Nitrospira sp.
CGCATCCACGGCCTCCTGGAGCATGCGCATCTCGTTGCGGATGATGACCCCCGGCGCCTTCAATTCCATCAGCCGCTTGAGCCGGTTATTCCGATTGATCACGCGGCGGTAGAGATCGTTCAAATCGGATGTCGCGAAGCGCCCCCCGTCCAAGGGCACCAAGGGACGCAGCTCCGGCGGCAGCACGGGGATGACGTCCATGATCATCCACTCCGGCTTGTTGCCGGACCGTCTGAAGGCCTCGAGCACCTTGAGCCGCTTGGCGTATTTCTTCTTCAGCGCCGCCGACGAGGCCGACTTGGACTTGACCTGCAACTCGTCCCACAGTTGATTGATATCGATCCGGCGGAGCAGCTCCCGAATCGCCTCCGCGCCGATGCCGACCTTGAAGGCGCTGGAGCCGTGCTCCTGCTGGAGGGCGCGCAGCTTGTCCTCCGATACCAATTCCTTCTCACGCAGGTTGGTATCGCCCCCGTCGACGACGACGTAGCTTTCGAAGTAGAGGATTTTCTCCAGGTGCTTGAGGCTCATGTCGAGCAACGTGCCGATCCGGCTCGGGACGCCCTTCAAGAACCAGATGTGCGCGACCGGTGCCGCCAGCTCGATGTGGCCCATCCGCTCGCGGCGGACCTTGGACTGGATCACCTCCACCCCGCACTTGTCGCACACGATGCCGCGGTGCTTCATGCGCTTGTACTTGCCGCAATTGCACTCCCAGTCCTTCGTGGGTCCGAAAATTTTGGCGCAGAAGAGGCCGTCCTTCTCCGGCTTGAAGGAACGGTAGTTGATGGTTTCCGGCTTCTTCACTTCGCCATACGACCACGACCGAATCTTCTCCGGAGACGCCACTCGGATCCGAATCGCATCGAACGACACGGAATCCCGAGGCTTTTCGAACAGTGTGTAGATGCCTTCCAAGGTGTCTCCCTCCTCTCGAAAGCTAACGATGAGCGCTGAGCGCGGAATGCCGAGTCAAAGAGCAGGCCCGGAGTCCGACTGTTCGATCATTCATCGCCCAGCGTTCCCCGTTCATCGTTCCCTGGTCAGTCCTTCCCCTTGATCAACTCCACATCCAAGCCGAGGCTCTGCAATTCCTTGATCAACACGTTGAACGACTCGGGCAGCCCCGGTTCGAGGAAATTCTCTCCCTTCACGATCGCTTCATAGATCCGCGACCGCCCCGGCACGTCATCGGACTTCACGGTCAGGAACTCCTGCAGCGTCGACGCCGCCCCATAGGCCTGCAGAGCCCAGACTTCCATCTCGCCCAGGCGTTGGCCGCCGAATTGGGCCTTGCCGCCCAGAGGTTGTTGCGTGACCAACGAATAAGGACCGATCGAACGGGCGTGAATCTTGTCGTCCACCAAGTGGTGGAGCTTCAGCATATACATGTACCCGACGGTCACCGGATGCCGGATGGATTCGCCGGTGCGCCCGTCGAACAGCGTGGTCTGCCCGCTGGAGGGCAGCTTCGCCTTCTTCAGCAACTCCTTGACCTCGCGCTCGGAGGCCCCGTCGAACACGGGACTGGCGACGTGGAGCCCCAAGGCCCTGGCGGCCCACCCCAAGTGCGTCTCGAGAATCTGTCCGACGTTCATGCGGGACGGCACACCCAGCGGATTCAGCACGATTTCCACCGGCGTCCCGTCCGGCAGGAAGGGCATGTCCTCCTCGGGCAGCACCCGCGACACGACGCCCTTGTTGCCGTGGCGGCCGGCCATCTTGTCGCCCACCGAGATCTTGCGCTTCATCGCGATGTAGACCTTGACGAGCTTGATGACGCCGGGCGGCAACTCGTCGCCGCGCTTCAGCCGGCCCACCTTGTCGTCATACGTCGTCTGAAGGATTTCGGCCTGCTCCTTGGCGGAGCGCTCCAAATCCTCCAGCTGCTTCTGTTCGTCCGGATCGCTGAGGATGATGTGGCGGATATTGTCGTCCGCCAGTTTCTTGAGAATGTCGGCGGTCAGCTTCCCCTTTTTCTTCAGGATGACTTCGCCGGAATCCGGGTCCATGAGATCCCGGCCCACCACCTTGCCGAGCAGCAATTTCCGGAACTTTTTGGCCTTTTCTTCCTCGATGATCCGCAGCTCATCCTGGTGGTCGCGCTGGATCTTGAGAATATCGTCCGTCTCGATGCTTTTGGATCGCTCGTCTTTGTCCAGCCCCTTGCGGGAGAAAATCTTGACGTCGACGACGATGCCCTCGACGCCCGGCGGCACGGTCAGCGAGGTATCCTTCACGTCTCCGGCCTTTTCGCCGAAGATGGCGCGGAGCAGTTTTTCCTCCGGAGTCAGCTGCGTCTCGCCCTTCGGCGTGACCTTGCCGACCAGGATATCGCCCGGCTTCACTTCCGCGCCGACCCGAATGATGCCGCTCTCGTCCAGATTCTTGAGCGCTTCTTCGCCGAGGTTCGGGATGTCGCGCGTGATGTCTTCCTTGCCCAACTTGGTGTCCCGCGCCTCCACCTCGAACTCTTCGATGTGGATGGACGTGAACACGTCCTCCTTCACCAAGCGTTCGCTCAGGAGAATCGCGTCTTCGAAGTTGTATCCGCCCCAGGGCATGAAGGCCACGAGGACATTGCGGCCCAAGGCCAACTCGCCGCGGTCCATCGCGGGTCCGTCGGCCAGGACCTGCCCGCGCCGTACCGGCTGTCCCACCCGCACGACCGGTTTCTGGGTCACGCAGGTATTCTGATTGGAGCGCTGGAACTTCACGAGCTCGTAGACGTCCAAGCCGGCGTCGCCGCGCTTGCCGCCTTCCTTCTTCTCCGCCCGCACCACGATGCGCGTCGCGTCCACGCTCTCGACCACACCGGCCCGCTTCGCCATGACGACATAGCCGGAATCTCGGGCGACCACCGCTTCCATCCCGGTCCCGACGAACGGCGCCTCGGTCTTGATCAAGGGCACGGCTTGCCGCTGCATGTTGGAGCCCATGAGGGCGCGGTTGGCGTCGTCATGCTCCAGGAAGGGCACCAAGGCCGTCGCCACGCTCACGACCTGCTTGGGCGACACGTCCATATATTCGATCTTTTCAGGAGTCGAGGTGACGAAGTCGCCCCCAAACCGCGCGGACACGGTGTCCGTGGCGATCCGCCCGCCCCCGTCCACCTTGGAGTTGGCCTGGGCGATGATGTACTTTTCGCCGTCGATCGCCGAGAGATACTCGATCTCGTCGGTCACGCGCCCCTTGCGCACCTTCCGATAGGGGGCCTCGATGAATCCGAACTCGTTGATCCGGGCATAGGTCGCCAGCGAGGTGATCAATCCGATGTTCGGCCCTTCCGGCGTCTCGATGGGACAAATACGGCTGTAGTGCGACGGGTGCACGTCCCGCACTTCGAATCCGGCCCGCTCGCGGGTCAAGCCGCCCGGCCCCAGCGCGCTCAATCGCCGCTTGTGCGTGATCTCGGCCAAGGGATTCGTCTGATCCATGAACTGCGACAGCTGGCTGCCGCTGAAAAATTCCTTGATGGCGGCCACCACCGGCTTGGCGTTGATCAGGTCGTGCGGGAGCACCGTCTCCATGTCGAGAAGGTTCATCCGCTCCTTGATGCTCCGCTCCATCCGGACGAGGCCCAATCGAACTTGATTTTCAAGCAACTCACCCACAGACCGGACACGCCGGTTGCCCAAGTGGTCGATATCGTCGATCTCACCCTTGCCCATCCGGAGATTGACCAGGTAGCGGATGACTTCGACGATGTCCTGCGGCGTCAAGGTGCGCTGCTCCATCGGGAAGTCCAAGCCCAACTTGCGGTTCAACTTGAGGCGTCCGACCGGCGACAGGTCGTAGCGCTTGGCGCTGAAGAAGAGGTTGTCGAAGAGGGCCTTCGCCGTTTCCACGGACGGCGTTTCACCCGGACGGAGGCGCTTGTAGATCTCGACCATCGCCTCTTCCTTCGACCCGGTCTTCTCCATCTCCAGCGTGTCCAGGATCACCGGCGTCGCCGTCGCCGTGTCCAGGTAGATGACCTTGAAGCTCTCGACCTGGCTCTCCGCGATCTTTTCCAAAGACGCCGGCGTGAGCTTCTGATTCTTTTCCACGATCTTGTCCTTGGACCCGGGCTCCGCCAACTCAGTCAGCACGGCGCGGCCGACCAGCTCGGCCGGATCGACCGGAATCTCCTTGATGCCCGCCGCCTTCATGCGGGCGATCGAGGTCTTCGTCAGCTTGCCGCCTTCGCGAACGATCAGCTCTTTGCTGTTCTTCTCCGCGACCTCCACCGGGCACCGAAGCCCGTGATGGATCTCGGGGTCCAGTTTGCGGAAGAGCTTGCCCTTGAGGACGTGGATTTCCTCGACCTGGTAGTACATCTTGAGCAGGTCGTCCGCGGAAAAGGCGAAGGCCTTGAGCAGAATGGTCGCCGGCATCTTCCGGCGCCGATCGATCCGCACGTAGAGAATGTCCCGCGCGTCGAATTCGAAGTCCAGCCAGGAGCCGCGGTAGGGAATGATCCGGGCGGAGTAGAGAATCTTTCCGCTGGCATGCGTGCGGCCCTTATCGTGCGTAAAGGAGGCCCCCGGCGAGCGATGCAGCTGGCTCACCACGACGCGCTCGGTCCCGTTGATGATGAAGGTGCCGCGCTCGGTCATCACCGGCAATTCGCCGACATAGACTTCCTGCTCGCGCACATCCATCACCTTCCGCTTCGGCCCCTTGTCTTCCTTGTCGAAGACCACGAGGCGGACGCGGATCTTGAGCGGCACCGCGTAGGTCATCCCCTGCTCCAAGCACTCCCGCTCGTCGTATTTGCTCTGCCCAAGGGAGTAACTCGAGAATTCGAGGATGGCCGTGTTGTTGTAGTCCGCGATGGGGAAGACGCTCGCCAACGCGGCCTGCAACCCCTTGTCTTCGCGCCGATCCTGATGAGCCTCCATCTGGAGAAATTGCTCATAGGACCGCTTCTGGATTTCGATGAGATCAGGGATGTCGATGTTCGCCTTGATCTTCGAATAGTCCACGCGATCGATCAAGCTGCTGCCGGTGAGTCCCGCCATGCCGATGTCTCCTTACCTCTTAAGAATGACGCACACACGACGGACCCGACGTCCGAGGCCGAAGACCCTCCGAGAGACGTCCTGAGTCCGTCCGATCCGACCGCCGTATTCCGCGCTACTTGACTTCGACCTTGGCGCCGCTCTCTTCGAGCTTCTTCTTCATGGTGTCCGCTTCTTCCTTGGCGACGCCCGTCTTCACCGGCTTCGGCGCGCCCTCGACCAAGTCCTTGGCTTCCTTCAAGCCCAGGCTGGTCAGCTCGCGGACCACCTTGATGATCTGAATTTTCTTGTCGGCCGGCGCGCCCGCCAGAATCACGTCGAACGCGGTCTTTTCCTCCGCCGGCGCCGCCGCGCCACCGCCCGCAGCCGGCGCCGCCGCCACCGCCATCGGTGCGGCCGCCGTCACGCCGAAGCGCGTTTCCAACCCCTTGACCAACTCCGCCAACTCCAGCACGCTCATGCCTTCGATGGCCTTGATGAATTCATCCTGCGACAGTTTCCCTTCTGCGGTCGGCATATCCCCTTCTCCTTTCTTCTTCTCTTGAATCGCCACCATCAGACCCACCAGCTTTCTCAATATTCCCGAGAGCGTAAAGACCACGCCGCGAATCGGCCCCTGCAAGGCCGAGAGGAGCATGCCGAGGAGCACGTCCTTGGAGGGCAGATTGGCCACGGCCACGAGCTGCCTTGGCTCCAGCCGCTTGCCCTCCAGCACGCCGGTCGTGATCCGCATTTTTTCGTCGCGCTTCTCCGCCTTCAGGAAATCGCGGAGGACCTTCGTCGGCAGAACCGGATCGTCATAGCCGATCACCACCGCCAAGGGCCCCTTGAAGGCGTCCTTCGCCACCGCCACCGCCGTGCCCTCCGAGGCGCGCATGGCCAAGGTGTTCTTCACCACGCGCAACTCGGCCTTGGCGCCGCGCAGCTGCTTGCGGAGCTCCGTGATCTGATTCACGGGCAGGCCGACGCACTCCGTCATCACTGTCAGCTTGGCGCGGCTGAACTTCTCGTGCAGCTCCGCCACCGCCGTCGCTTTGTCTTCCTTTTTCATATCGTCCTCACGCTGCGCTCGTCGCGCCCACCAATTTCGTCACCGCGACGGGATCAAGCTTGATGCCCGGCCCCATCGTGCTGGAGATCGTCACGCTCTGGAGATAGCGTCCCTTGCAGGAGGCCGGCTTGGCCTTGACCACCGACTCGAGCACCGCAAAGGCGTTCTCGTAGAGACCCTTCACGTCGAAGGAGACCTTGCCGACCGGGACATGGATGATCCCCGCCTTCTCCAGCTTGTACTCGACCCGCCCCTTCCGGATCTCGGCGATCGCCTTGCCCAATTCGAAGGTGACGGTGCCGGTCTTGGGATTGGGCATCAACCCGCGCGGACCCAGCACTTTGCCGAGCTTGCCGACGGCGCCCATGAGATCAGGCGTCGAGATGGCCTGGTCGAATTCCATCCAGCCGTTCTTGATCTTCTCCATCAGCTCGTCGGCGCCCACGTAATCGGCCCCCGCCGCCCGCGCCTCTTGTTCCTTCTCGCCCTTCGCGAAGACCAGCACCCGGACCTTCTTGCCGGTGCCGGCTGGCAGCAAGGTGGTGCCGCGCACCATTTGGTCCGAGCGCTTGGGATCTACGCCCAGGCGAATGGCCAGATCGACGGATTCGTCGAACTTCTTGTGCGCGGTCTGCTTGACCAGCTCGACCGCGTCTTTGAGCGAATACTGACGCGGCTCGACTTTCGCCAGCGCCGCCTTCATCTTTTTCCCCACGGTTCCCATAGCGACTCCTCGAACGGATGATCGTCGTCGAATTAGTGAATCTGAATGCCCATGCTGCGGGCGGTGCCTTCAATGATCTTGACCGCGCCATCGAGATCCGCCGCGTTCAGGTCCGCCATCTTCTTCTTGGCAATGTCGCGAACTTGAGCCGAGGTCAGCTTGCCCACCTTGTCCTTGTTCGGCGCGCCGGACCCCTTGATGATCCCGGCCGCCTTCTTCAAAAGGTCCGAGGCCGGGGGCGTCTTGGTAATAAAGGTGAACGAGCGGTCCTTATAGACCGTGATCACCACGGGGATGATGCTGTCCCCCTCTTTCTGCGTGCGGGCGTTGAACTGCTTGCAGAACTCCATGATGTTCACGCCGTGCTGCCCCAGCGACGGCCCGACCGGGGGCGCCGGATTGGCCTTGCCCGCCGGAATCTGCAACTTGATTTGCGCGCTGACTTCTTTCGCCATGCTGTACTCCGCATTAAAGGCAAGGAGCTATGGGCCACAGGCGATAGGGGGGAGTCGGACTTCTTCCCATTACCGATGACCTAGCACCCTGGCCGGTATTCAAATTCGCTCGACCTGCAAGAACCCTAACTCCACCGGCGTCGACCGGCCGAAGATGCTGACCAGCAGCTTGACCCGATTGTGGACGGTATCTACGTCGTCGACGAGCCCGTTGAACCCCAGGAACGGCCCATCGATGATCCGCACGTTGTCGCCCTTGACAAACCGAATCTGCTCGCGCGGACCGCCCGTGCCCGAATCGACCTGCTTCAGGAGCAGATCCGCCTCCTCCTGAGAGAGCGCCACGGGCCGCGCCCCGCCGCCGACGAACCCGGTCACTTTCGGCGTATCCTTGATCATCTGCACCGTCTCATCCGTCAGCGGGGTCTCCAATTCGACCAGGACATAGCCGGGCAGAAACTTCTTCTTCGACGTGCGGCGCTTCCCGCCCTTGATCTCGATCACGTCTTCCGTCGGCACGAGCACTTGCCCCAGTCTCTCCGTCATCCCCATCTGATTGGCGCGCTCCAGGATGCTCGTCTTGACCCGTCCTTCGAATCCCGCATACGTGTGAATCACGTACCAGCTTTTTTCCATGCTCTTCCTCTTGTGCGAGCAACCCGGACCGCTAAATGATTTTGCTGACCAGCCAGACCAGGAACATGTCCACGACGGAGAGATAGAGGGACATGACGACGCAGAAAATGATGACCACGAGGGTCGACCCCACGGTCTCGTTCCGACTCGGAAAGGAGACCTTTTTGAGCTCGCTGCGCACATCGCTGAGAAACTCAACGATCGACTGCCAGAGTTTCTTGAACATCGTTACCGCTCGCTTCGCTCCCCGAGGCCGGCGCACCTCCGCCTCGCCGATGGCAGGGGCACTAGGATTTGAACCCAGACTTTCGGTTTTGGAGACCGACGTGCTGCCATTAACACTATGCCCCTCTGCAACTGGCAAGGGGCCCGAGGCAAGCGGCGATAGGCCGAAAGCTCGTGATCTCCACCCTTCGCCTCTAGCCCATTGCCTCTAGCCTATGACCTATTTCACTTCCTTATGCGGAGTGTGCTTCCGGCAGAACTTGCAAAACTTGTTGAGTTCGATTCGATCGGGATCGTTCTTCTTATTCTTCCGAGACGTATAGTTCCGCTGCTTGCATTCGGTGCACGCCATATCGATGATGTCACGCATCTTCCGCTCCGTAATTCGTCATCCGTCCACCGTCACTCGCAGGCCCCCACGTCTTCCATTCCGATTGACGAGTGACGCTTGACGACGAACGCTCCGCCTCTACGCCAGGATTTCGGTGACGATGCCGGAGCCGACGGTCTTGCC
>CAYZTJ010000140.1:0-8602 GCA_964481215.1 uncultured Nitrospira sp.
GACTCACGAGACCTTGATCTCGACGCTCTTGGGCTTCGCCTTTTCCGACTTCGGGAGATGCACCTTCAGCACGCCGTCTTTGTACTCTGCGGCGACCTTCGTGCCGTCGGCGTCCTCCGGCAGCGTGAAGCTGCGCACAAAACTGCCATAGGCCCGCTCCACCCGGTGGTACTTCTTCCCCTTCTCCTCTTTCTCGTATTTCCGCTCACCCGAGATCGACAGGACCTCATCCTGCACCGTGATCTTCACATCTTCCTTCTTCACCTCCGGCAGCTCCGCCTTGATGAGGTACTCCTTCTCGTCCTCGGTGATGTCCACCAGCGGCGACCACTCTGCCACGGTCATCGACTCCTTAC
Source organism: uncultured Nitrospira sp. (assembly GCA_964481215.1). Classification (GTDB taxonomy): domain Bacteria; phylum Nitrospirota; class Nitrospiria; order Nitrospirales; family Nitrospiraceae; genus RSF151. The sequence goes on from CAYZTJ010000140.1 coordinate 357, forward strand.
CTCCGTCGCGAGTTCCGAGCGGCCTGCCGAGCAAGGACGACAGGCGTTTTTCGATGTCCTCGATCTGCTTCATAGGATCCCAGGTGGTCTTGAATGGTTCCCAGCGCGTCAGTCCAGTCATGGGGGTATCCTCCTCATTCGATAGGTTTGGGTGTCAGGAGCCTCTCTTCTATCGAGTGCTTTGCATTGGCGATGCCAGGGGTAGGCCCGTATTGAATGCCGAGGCAGGTCCACGTTTTCCGGGGCTTAGAGGTCTGGGACGATGGGAAACGAGCTAACCCCTGAGCAACCCTGGGGCGGAAGGGGACAGCGGGGGTTCCCCGTGATGTTGCCTATTACCTCAGGACCGGATAGGCATGATAAGGGTGATTGAATCGACGGCCGGGATGGTTATGGTGTGTTCAGAAGGAGGTGAGACCAGGATAAGGAATCGTTCCCGCCCCTGTGCTGCGAGAGTGGAGAGGGCGGTGGGTCTGTGCCGGTTTATGGAGTCGAGGTCCGAAGGTCCGCGCTTCCATCTCGGTGCCAGTAGGAGGCACGGCTTCCATGTGAAGTCCGATGAACGGGAGGCGCGGGGTGACCAAGCCGAGAGGGACCTGCTGGATCACCCGGATCGGCTCCGGTTCGAGGGCAGGCTAGCCGCTCACACAAGGGCGGTTTTTTTGTGAGTAAATCGAGGGGGGCTATTCTCCTTCTTCCCTGCGCAGCTTTTCGATGGCGCTCAATATTTCAGCGGGGCGTGGGGGGCACCCTGGAATGCGGACATCAACGGGAATATGACGCTCGACCGGGCCGGTCACCGCGTAACTGCCTTTGAACGCCCCGCAGTCGATGGCGCAGTCCCCCAGCGCAATCACGATTTTTGGATCAGGGGTCTGCTTGTGCACATCTTTAAGGGCGCGTTCCATGTTGATCGTCACTGGACCCGTGACCACGAGCGCATCGGCATGTCGCGGTGAGGCCACGATATGGATCCCGAATCGCTCGGCGTCGTACACTGGGTTGGCCAGCGCGTTCATCTCCATCTCGCAGGCGTTGCAGGATCCCGTGTCCACCTCTCGGATCGCCAACGATCTCCTGAACAGTTTCGTTTTGGCTCGTGATGCCGAATCGGGAGACGCTGGTGCCGGCGCGGCATCGGGGTGTTGCCCGGTCACGACGCCGGTTTTGAGGCTTTTCTTGATGATCCGAAACATTCGAACCTCCGGTTCGCAGTGCGAGGCACTAGGCGATGGGCTATGGGTTTCGGTTTAGATCTTGGCTCCGCACCTATCGCCTATCGCCCATAGCCTCTCACCTGTCACAGGTCGTTTCCCGCGTACGAGAGATTGAAACTCTTATTGATCAAGGGAAAGTCCGGGATGATGTTGCCCAGGACCGCCCACTGAATCGCCGGCCAGTTGACAAACGAGGGATCACGCACTTTGCAGCGGTGAATCTGCCCGTCTCTGCCGGCGATGACCGCATATAAGATCTCGCCGCGCCAGCCTTCGACCGCCGAGAACGCCCACGCTCCGGCGGCCGGGAAGCGGCGCGGCTCGACTGCAATCGGCCCCAAGGGGATGTGTGCGCGGATGTCACGGATCAGCCGCATGGACTCGTGAATCTCGTCCATCCGCACCCGCATCCGCGCCCGCACGTCCCCGTACCGATAGGTCGCGACGTTGACCTCGAGTTCGTCGTAGGCGGCGAAGGGGCGATCGCGCCGGATGTCCTGACTCAGGCCTGCCGCGCGCGCCACCAGCCCGACCACGGCATGGTCCCACGCGGTCTGTTTTCTAAGGATGCCGGTGGTTTCGAGCCGATCAATGAGGGAGGCATTTGCGGAGACGATGCGCTCCAGTTCTGAAAAATCGGGCTCGATGGCATCGAGTTCGGCCACCACTTCCAGAAGTTGTTCCGACGTCAGATCATCGTAGACGCCACCGACTCGAATGACGCCCCTGAGAAACCGTGAGCCGCTCAATCGGTCGTTGAGCTGCATGAGGCGTTCCTTCAGGCGTCCGCAGTGCGCATGGGCCAGCGCGTAAGCCGTGTCGTTACAGATGGCGCCCACGTCCCCGATATGATTGTGCAAGCGTTCAAGCTCTAGAAACAAGCTGCGAAGATACTTCGCACGCCGCGGGACCTCGAGCGACATCAGGGTTTCCACGGCCTGACAGTAGGCCAGGCTGTGGCCCACGGTCGCATCTCCGGAAACCCGCTCGGCCAAGGGCACGGCGTCGGTCAGGCGCTGCTGCTCGAAGAGCTTCTCGACGCCTCGATGCTTCCAGAAGTGCCGAAGTTCCAGCTGCATGATCGGCTCTCCCGCGACGGAGAATCGGAAATGCCCAGGTTCGATGATGCCCGCATGGATGGGGCCGACGGGTACCTCGAAGACGCCCTCGCCTTCGAGGCGTCGGAAGTGATATGCACTTTGTTGCCTGCCGAGGACAGAATTCCACGAGTAGTTTTTCCTTAACGGATGGGTGCCTTTTGGCCAATGCTCATGCCTAATCAGGCGTCGCAAGTCCGGATGTCCTTGTGGAATGAGGCCAAACATGTCGCGAATTTCACGCTCGTACCACTGGGCCGCATGGATCGAGGGGGTGATCGAGGGAAAGAGGCGGTTCGATCCGACAAGCTCCATTATCAGCAGCACCCAGGGGTGTCCGGTGGGGAAGGCAAACAGATAGTGCAACTCGTAGCCTTCCGCGAGGGGACGGCAATCGACCGCATACATCAGGGCCAGACGGCCGTGCATCTTGTGATGGAGAACATGTGTGATCGCCGGCAGATGCGCCGGGTCCGTTCGGTACCGCACGACCTGGTGGCCGGCCGAGTGGTCCGCGATCAACGCGGGGAACTCCGACTCGATCCGACCCGCCACCGAGAATCCGTCCGCCATCACGTCCTCCTGCCGCTACCGCTTCCCGATGAGGGCCACGGCGCTATCGATCAGTTGTCGGAGAGGAGGCGGCAACACCAGACACAAGCTGACGAGCGCGAGGCCCAACATGACAATCGGAATCTGTCCGACCGACCACGGCTCCTCCGTTGGGATACCCTCGGGCGGCGTTCCCCACACCATTCCGGCAAGGCGGGAGAACAATCCGGCGAAAGCCACCAGGCTACAGAGCAATAAGAGCGTCACAGGAATGCCGGACCCCGCTTGACCCGAGACACCAGGAAGCCCGGACAAGCCCAGCGCCATGACGATCTGCATCTCGCTTGCGAACAGCGCGAAGGGCGGCAGCGCGGCCAACGCCAATCCCGCAATTATCAGGCCCAGGGCGGACCAAGGCAGGACGGTTGCGAGGCCGCGAACTTCGGCGATTTCCACCGTTTTGAATCGCCGATGGATGTTGCCGGCTGCAAAAAACGCGAGCGATTTGGCGAGTGCATGGCTCACCAGATGGAGCAATCCTCCGAACGTGCCGATCGGCCCGCCGACGCCGAATCCCACCATTGCCAACCCCATATGCTCGATGCTGGAATAGGCCAACAGCCGCTTATAGTTGTGCTGTACCAGAATAAAAAAGGCGGCAATGGCGAGCGAGGCGAGTCCGAACAGCGCCAGCAAGCCGCCGGTAAACTCTGGAGAGACCGCCTGATCGACGATGCCGCGGCTTCGCAAGATCGCATAGACCGCCACGGTCTCCAGTACGCCCGCGAGCATGGCCGCGACGGGGGTCGGCGCTTCGGTATAGGCGTCCGGCAGCCAGGCATGCATGGGCACAAGGCCGACCTTGGTGCCATACCCGACGAACAGGAACACAAACGCCAGTTTCAGCATATGAGGATCCATCTGGTGGGCGACGCGTCGAAGCTGGGTCACATTCAGAGCCGTGCTGGTCGCGCCCAGCACGTGCAGGGAGGAAGAGTACATCAGCACCACGCCGAAGAGCGCCAGCGAAATACCGACGGAACACAGAATGAGGTATTTCCAGCCGGCTTCCATCGATTCCCGCCTCCGCCAGAAGGCGATCAGAAACGTCGTCGCCAGGGTCGTCGCCTCGATCGCCACCCATTGCACGCCCAAACTGTTCGCCACTGTGGCGACGATCATGGCCAGCATGAACATATGAAACAGGAAGAAGAACAGCGGGAGCCGGCCCGTGGCGATCACGCCTCGGGCTACCTGCTCATCCATGTAGGAACGCATGTACAACGAACAGGAGAGGCCGACCGCGCCGATAATGAAGAGAATCACCGACGACAGGGCGTCGATGTAGACGATCTCGTCGAACGCCGTCAGCGACCCCTGCGCGAGCACGGTGCGGGCGATCCCTCCCTCCGCTAGGACCAGGATCCCCATGCTCGCCAGATTGACCACGTGGAGCCAGCGCGATCGGGCGAGAAGCAGACTCAGCCCGCCGGCTGCGAGCGGCGCAAGCAAGAGCATGCCGACAGCGATGGCGACGGGGAACTCGCTCATTCCTTCAGCTCGGTGAGACGACTGGTGTCCACGCTGTCGAACGTGTCTTGCAGACGATTCGTATAAATGCCGGCAATCAAGGCGGCGACCAGCACGTCGAAGAAGACGCCCAACTCGACGATCAGCGGCATCCCGTATGTGGCAGCCGTCGCTCCTAAAAAGAGCCCGTTCTCCATCACCAAGAAGGCGATCAATTGCGTCACGGCTTTCTGGCGGGCGATCATGATGAAGAAGCCGATCAGCACGATGGCCAGCGCGATGGCCAGTGAATCGCGGGTCAGGAGAAAACCGAGGGGGATGATGGGCTGCGTGATAAAGAAGGCCAGCATCACAAGTGCGCCGCAGATCAACAGGCCGGCCGGCACGTTGATGTTCATCACCAGCTCACGGGTGACGTTCAGCCGCTCGATGACCTTCTTGAGGACCCGTGGAATGATGATGACCTTGATGACACCGGTCAGCACCGCGGCCAGATAGATATGATGGATGCCAGTCAGGAAGGCCACCAGTGCGGCGGTGAACGCGAGAAAGGCCGACTGCAAGGCAAACAGATCCACGCAGGCCGAGAGCCGCCGCTGCGCCATGATCGCAAAACAGGTTAGCAGGAGCAGGGCCGAGCACAAGTCGACAAGCTGGGCTCCGATGTGCGGGGGTATGGACATGCGTTCAGCTCCGAAGGATATAAAAGAACAGGAGCCCGAGCAGCGCCAGGATGAAGGCCACACCCAGGAAGTCGGTGACGCGGAACAGCCGTAGTTTGGCGAACATACACTCGATCACCCCCATCACGATCGCCAGACCCGAGATCTTCACCACATAGATCAGCAGCCCGATTCCGATCGCCGCGGGTGTCGGCGTGGTCGCAATCCCCCAGGGCGCGAAGACGTTGGCGATCAGGGTCAGGAACACGACCAGCTTCAGGCCGGCGGACCATTCGACGAGCGCCAGATAGCGGCCCGAGTATTCCAGCGCCATGGCCTCATGGATCATGGTCAGCTCCAAGTGCGTCGCCGGATTGTCGACCGGCACCCGGCCGGTCTCGGCGATCGCCACGATACAGAGGGCTGCCAGGGCCATGAGATGCGGGGATGGGTCCGTCACGATCCCTTCCAGCCGTGCCGTCTTATGGACGATGGTGCTGAGATTAGTGGACCCCGCCGTCAGTGCGATGGCAAAGATGGAGAGGATCATCGCTGGCTCTGTCAGAGAGAGCACGATGGCCTCGCGGCTGCTGCCCATCCCGCCGAATGCGGATCCCGCGTCCAGCCCCGCCAAGATGAGCACAAACGTCCCGAGGGCCAGGAGATACACGAGCGCAATGATATTCCCGGCAAAGTTCAGGGGCGTCTGGGAGAGAAAGGCAGGGACCAGGAGACCTGCCGAGAGCGTGGAGGCAAAGAGAATACAGGGCGCCGCCGTGAAGATCCATGAGGTGGTCGTCGAGACCACCGGCTGCTTTCGAAAGAGCTTGGCCAAATCCGCATAGGGCTGAAAGACGCTCGCGCCATGCCGGCACTGGAGCCGCGCCTTCACTTTGCGGATGAGCCCCACAATAAAAGGGGCGACCGCCAGCATGAGGACCACCTGAGCCGCGACCACTGTGAGGGCGCCTACCATCCGAATCCTTCCTCCGCTTCCTAGGCTGCAAACAACAATAGGGCTACAAGCGTCACAAAAATATAGGAGAGGTATAGATGCAGGCTGCCGGCCTGGAGAATGCGCAGCCGATTGGCCAGCGCCGCGAACATGTCCACCACCGGGTCATACAGATATTTCTGAAACACCGGTTCGATATGAAACTCAAACCGTCGGTGCTTGGCGAAATAGTGAGACTCCTCCAGAAACTCCGTCTCGAGCTTCACCGTCGGTTGATAGATGGTGCTGAACACCCGCTTGATCGGCTGTACGAATCCGGTTGCTGTATACTCCATGCGCGGCGACAGATTGATCCCGCATCCCCAGGTCTTGGAATGCCGCGCCGCGAGGCGTCCGCCGAAAACCATGGCCAACAACAAACCGATGCCGCTGCACGTGAGCAGCATGGCCGCCAGCATGGGAGGCGAGACGCTGGAGAACTCCACATTCACGGGCGCCAAGGCCCAGCCGTCAAGGGCCAGCACCTTGTGGCTGATCACCGCGCCGGTCAGTGGCTCGGTGACATGATCGAGCAACGGTACGACCACCATGGGAGCCAAGCCCAGCACCAGGCAGATGGCGGCGAGCAGTCCCATGCCAATCCGCATCGGGGGATTCACTTCCCGCGCATGCCGGGCGTGGGCGCTCCGCGGGAGCGCCAGAAACGAGAGGCCGAAGGCTTTGGCGAAGCAGGCCAAAGCCAGGGCGCTAGTCAAGGCTAGCATGGCGGCCGCAATCGGCAGCATCAGCTTGAGGAAGACCGACGGGAGCTGCACGCTCAGGAAAAGACTTTGGAACACCAGCCATTCGCTCACGAAGCCATTGGTCGGCGGGAGCGCGGCAATGGACACGGCCCCGATGAGAAAGCACAGGCCGGTCCATGGCATGCGTCGCAGTAATCCGCCATACTCCTCCATGTTGCGGGTATGGGTCGCGTAGAGCAGCGACCCGGCTCCCAGAAACAGTAAGGCCTTGAACATGGCATGATTGATCGTGTGGTACAGCCCGGCGATCAATCCCAATGCCGCTAGCTCGTTGAGCCCATACGTGTGAAAGATCATGCCTGCGCCGATTCCAAGCAGAATGATGCCGATGTTCTCCACGCTGTGGTAGGCCAGGAGGCTCTTCAGGTCATGTTCCATCAGGGCATACATCACCCCCAGCAACGCGGAGACTGCGCCGATGACGAGCACGAGGAATCCCCACCACCAGGGAAACTGCCCGCCGAGGAAATCGAATGAGACGCGCAGCAATCCGTAGATGGCGGTCTTGATCATCACGCCGGACATGAGGGCCGACACGTGCGACGGCGCGGCCGGATGGGCATAGGGCAGCCAGACGTGCAACGGGACGATGCCGGCCTTCGTGCCGAAACCGATCAGTGCGGCCAGAAAGGCGAACGTGCGTGTCGCGTCCGGCACCGGTTGATCAGGATGGCGAAAACTCTCGAAGGACAAGGAGGCGCCGTGCTGGAAGAGCAGCAGCCATGTCACCACGATGAAGGCGGTGCCGACATGCGTCATGATCAGATAGAACATTCCGGCATACCGCACGTCCGCCTGCTCATGTTCCGTGGCGACGAGGAAATACGACGTCAGCGACATCAACTCCCACACGATTAAAAAGAAGAAGCCGTTGTCTGCAAGAACGACCAGCGTCATCGAACCCAGGAAGGCGTTGTAGAGCGCGCCGAGCGCCGCCACAGACACACGGCCATGAAAATGTCGCACATACCCGACGGCATAGATCGAGACGGCGAGGCCGGCGAGAGAGATGGTCAGCACGAACAATGAGGCGAGTGGATCGAGTCTGATCGCGAAGGTGAGCAGGGGAATGGCGGAGACGATCGAGCTCGTAACAGGCTCCGAAGCCATGAGCCCCAGGAGCCCCAGGACGATGCCTGCGCTGGTTGCTGCCGTTGCGCAGAGGGTGGCGGCGAGACTTTGCGCTGGGGCTTTTCGCAGGCAGAGCGGCAGGAGGACCCCGACCGCGTACCCTCCGAGAAGAATCCACAATAGGGTCTGCATGCGCCCGATGGGCTCCTTATCGTACTTGCCTGATCAGCAGGGGCATCATCTGTCTCTATATATGCTTGGCAATGCCGGTGTGGGCTGCGCCTTCTTATGGTTCTTTACTCAATGCTCCTGCTTGTGGATCATCGGATCGATGTCTTTCTGCGTCTCCTCCGGAATGT
>CAYZTJ010000141.1:0-8497 GCA_964481215.1 uncultured Nitrospira sp.
GCGGCTGAAAGTTTTCAAGGTGACGCCAGACGGAGGCCAGATCGTCGTCCGCTTCGTCAATCCCGGCGATCTCTATGGCATCGCCCAGGCGCTTCGCCGTCCCGACTATCCGGCGACCGCGCTGGCTCTCGTCGATAGTGTGACGCTCGTCTGGCCGAACGCCGTCTGGGACGAGCTGGTGTCGGCGCATCCCGCCTTCGCCGGCAATGTGATGCAGACGATGGGGCAGCGGCTCGACGAGGCGCACACGCGCTTGAGAGAGCTTTCGAAGGAGGCGGTCGCAGTCCGCGTCGCCCATACCCTGCTCCGGCTCGTCGCCCAATCGGGCCGCGAGGCGCAAGACGGCGTGGTATTCGACTTTCCCTTGACCCAGCAGGATATCGCCGAGGCCTCAGGCACGACGCTGCATTCGGTGAGCCGCGTGTTCAGCACCTGGGAGAGTCGGGGCCTCGTCAGCGTCGGGCGGCGCAGGATCGTCGTGCGCGATGTCAACGGTCTTGCCGATGTCGCCCGGCAGGGGAGCGGCAAGGCCTGACATGCCGGCGTGCGCAAGCGGCGCGTCACCGTTGAGATTCCCCGACGGGGCCTCTACGATCCCATCGCCGCCATACTGGCCGCACCGCGTCGCGACGCGAGCCACGCGTACCAGTCGGCGACACCCTCCCCCGTTCGGGCCGAGATCGTCATCACCTCAGCACGCGGATTGACCTCGAGCGCGTGCTTCACAGCCGTTCCCACGCGGAAATCGACATGCGGCAAGAGATCGACCTTGTTGATGAGAACGAGATCAGCCGCCCGGAACATGTGCGGATATTTCGCGGGCTTATCGTCACCTTCGGTGACCGAGAGGATCGCGACCTTGGCTGTCTCGCCGAGATCGAATAGAGCCGGGCAAACGAGATTGCCGACATTCTCGATGATGACAAGCGAGCCCTTGGGCGGGCTCAATTCGTTCAACCCGCGCGCGATCATATCCGCGTCGAGATGACAACCCGTATCGGTGTTCACCTGGACGACCGGAGCGCCGGCCGCGCGAATGCGCTCTCCGTCGTTCGCCGTCGCCTGATCGCCCTCGATGACGAAAAGCCGTTCCCTGCTGCCAAGATCGCGGATCGTGCGTTCCAGAAGCGTGGTCTTGCCTGCCCCCGGCGCGCTCATGAGGTTGATTGCGCGGATACTCAGCCCGGCAAGCCAGGCGCGATTGCGCGCCGCCCGCTCGTCGTTCTTGGCAAGAATGCGCGTTTCGAGAGCGATGACGGTGGGCGATTGGCCTGCCGCATGTTCGTGGCGGTTGTCATGCTCATGGTGATGATGATGGGCGTGCCGCGTTCCATCGGCGTGGAGATGTTCATGCTCATGGCCATGATCGTGCTCATCGTGATCGTGCCCGTGCTCATGCGCATGATCGTGGTGGTGGTGATGATGATGGACATGACGCGATCCATCGGCGTGCGTGTGGTCGTGCTCGTGACCATGGACATGCCCGTCGTCGTCGTGGTCGTGCTCGTGCCCATGGGAATGCCGCACGCGGGTCCCATCCGGGAGAACATGCTCATGCACCTCGCCGAGCGCGGCTTTCACTCCGGTTTGCAAGTTGAGAACGGTCGTCTTGGCTTCTTTTCCGCAGCCGCAGGTCGTGCACATCACGCCGCCTCCTCCTTCAATTCCATCGTTCGGATTTTGAGCTCCTCGCCGGAGAGAAGCTGAAGTTGACGCGACCCGCATGCGCAAGCCGTGGAAAGCGTCCTGGTTTCGAATTCAGCGCCACAAGCGCCGCAGCGCGCGCGCCCCTCGATCTCCCTTATGTCGAGCACTGCGCCTTCGAGCGCCGTCCCTTGCGCCACCACGTCGAAGCAGAAGCGGATCGCCTCGGTCTCGACGCCCGAAAGCTTGCCGATATCGAGCGTCACGCGGGTGCCCGCCGGTTCGGGCCATCACGAAGCGAAGCATTCGCCCGCGCTGGAGTCGCTGCATGTCCAACTCTGAGAGATTTCCCCTGCACGAATCTTCAACCTGATGAGTTCAGTACGTCGAGAAAGGTCTCCAGGATGCGGCTGATGCGACGGTTGGCGCGGGTCACGATCGAGAACTCCGATTTGTGACTGTAGTCTGATGGAGCGATGGCCTTCATGTGCTTCGCTTTGATCCAGGTTCTCGCATAATGGTTGGGCAGAAACCCGATATGGCCACCGCCAAGGATCAAAATGGCCATTGCTTCCATGTTGTGCACAAACGCACTCGGATAGCGCCCACCGCTCCCGAGTGACATGAGATCCGCACCGTCCAAGTAGCCCCGAGCCACTTTTCGCGCGTTCGCGACCATTTCCTTGATGTCTGCTCTTGAGGTTTGGCTAAATAGCGGGTGCGTTCGGCCGCATAGCAGCAGGCTCGTCTCGGTGTACAGATGCCGATAGTTGAGGCCGGGCAGTCGATGGCTGAAGGTGCCGATGGCGAGGTCCAGTGAACTGTCCAACAGCTGCCGCTCCATGTCGGCCGGAGCGAGTATTTCCAATTTAATTGCCACCTCGTGATCGCGTGCATTGAATGCCTTCAGCGCCGGCACGATCGGGCAGGCGGGGTCTGTAACCACGTTGTCGATCAGGCCAATCCGTAAAAAGCCTGCCAATTGACCGCGCAACTCGGAGGTTGCATTGCGAAACTCCTCGTGTGCGCTGAGCAGCTTCAGAGTTTCCTCATAGACCCGTCGCCCCTCCTCGGTAACCCGGAAGCCGGACCTGCCGCGTTCACACAACCGAAAACCAAGCCTCCTCTCCAGCTGGCCGATCTGATTGCTTATTGTCGGCTGACCCACGTTGAGGATGGCCTGGGCATTGGAGAAGCCCCGACATTCCACGACCGTTCGGTAGACGTGCAGCAGTCGAATATCTGTGTCGCTAAGGCGGTAGTTCATGGTGCTAATACATTCACGCTCTTCAATGTATGCACGAGATTATCGATATTCACAAGCCGGGTCCCGCATGTCCTGATGACCAGGTGTTGCGGGCGATATCGTTGTGATTGGCGCATGCCATGTCAGATCAAGCCGGCGTTGGTGAGACCGAAGTTGCTGCCGGGGATGCGGACGGGGGCCCAGCCTCGTCCGTTGCGGACCAACCGACCGCAGCCGCGCCGAGCGACGATGTCTCACGCAGGCCTTACCTACAGCTTCTCCGGCCGATACGGCCGGTGACGCAAGGCCTGCTTGGCCTGGTCGGCGTGGCGGCCTTCTTTGCGATCTGGGAGCTTGGCCATCGCCTTACGCCCGCCGATGGCCAGCGCTTCCTGCCTTCGCCTTTCGAGGTCATCAACGCCCTCGTCGTGCTCTTCACCGAGCGGAATTATCTCTCCGACGTCATCATTAGCGCCACGCGAGTCTTCGTCAGCTTTTTCGCATGCGCGGCGGTCGCCCTTCCCCTTGGGCTGCTGATGGGCTGCTTCGCGCCGATACGCGCTTTGGTCAATCCGATCGTGTCGGGCGCCCGATATTTGCCCGCCGCCTCGTTCATTCCGCTCCTGCTCGTTTGGTTTGGGCCTACGAATACGCAAAAGCTGGCTCTGCTTTTTCTTGGCGTCATCTTCTTCCTGGTTGCCCTGATCCTCGACAACATCGACGCCGTCCAAAAGGAGTTGATCGAGTCGGCGCAAACCATGGGCGCGTCACGGCGGCAAATCGTAACGGGCGTCGTCCTCAAAGCGGCTGCACCGTCGATACTCGACTCGATGCGCAACATGATCGCCGTGGGTTGGACCTATCTCGTCATCGCCGAGATCGTCGCAGCCCAGGACGGGATAGGCGCGGTCATGATGCGAGCAGGCCGATTCCTGAAGGTGGACGTCATCATGGCCGGAATCCTGACCATTGGCATCCTTGGCGTGCTGACCGACCTGCTGTTTCGCGGCGCGGGCCATGTGCTGTTCCCTTGGAACCGAAAGCGACGCGGATAGCGCATGTCATGTTGAAACCCGTTGAGGCATCCCCGATCCGCACCGCCTCCACTGCTCCGGTGATCGAGGCGGAGCACGTCACGCGACAATACCTTGCGGGCGAATTCACCGCGGTGAGCGACGTGTGCCTTACAATTCCCAAAGGACAAGTGGTGGCCTTCATTGGCCCATCGGGCTGCGGCAAGACGACGATGCTTCGCATGATCGCCGGGCTCGAGGAGACGAGCTCGGGCCGCATCTCCGTCCACGGCCACCAGGTGCACGGGCCCGGTCCCGAGCGTGGCATGATTTTTCAGGCGTACACGTCGTTTCCCTGGCTGACGGCGCGGCAGAATGTCGAGTACGGCATGAGGCTTCTGGGCGTCAAAGCCAAGGAGCGCCGCGAGCGCGCATGCGCCCTACTCGAAAAGGTGCACCTGACGAAATTCGCCGAGAGCTATCCCAGTTCTCTATCGGGCGGCATGAAGCAGCGCGTGGCGATTGCTCGGACGCTCGCGCAAGATCCGGCGGTCCTTCTCTTGGACGAGCCGTTCGGCGCGTTGGACGCCCAGGTTCGCTGGGAAATGCAAGAGATGATGATCGAGATCATCGATGCCGAAGCGAAGACGGTTGTCCTCGTGACGCACGACATTCAGGAAGCCATCTATCTCGCCGATCGGATCATATTTTTCACGCGCTGCCCGGGCCGGATTAAGCACGATGAGCTCATGACCTTCAAAGGCGGCAAGCGCTTTCGCATGAAGGAAGAGGTGCTGACCCAACCAGGCTACATCGAGATGGAGAAGAAGCTGTTCGCGTGGATGCGCGAGGAGATTACGAGAACCTAACCCGGACCGGATACGAAGGAGTGTCCAAATGAACCACGCTGTGAAGACAATTGCTGCAGGCGCCGTGGCCGGCTTGGTTGCGGTGGTGGCGTGTCAATCGCCCGCCTTCGCCGCCGAGAAGGCAACAATTTCGATTATCTCCGTTTCGGTTTACGGCCCCTGGTACATCGTCAAGGAGAAGGGTCTCGCCAAGGATATCGATGTCGATGTCAAGATCATTGAAGACTCCACCGCGCGCAATGCGGGCTTAGCCAGCGGTGACATTCAATGCATGATGACGACCATGGACTCGACTGTCGTGACGGCATCGGCGGGCGTGCCGGTCAAGCACGTCGTGGTGCCTCTAATGTCATACGGGCTCGATCAGATGATCGCTGTCGCCGATATTCAGTCGGATGCCGATCTCAAGGGCCGCACCTATGGCGCAGATCTCGGATTCCTCAACCACATGTGGATGCTTTTGACGCTGAAGCGCGCCGGGTTGGGTCCGAATGACGCTATCCACAAGATCATGCTGCCTCAAGAGTCAACGGCGGCATTCAATAGCGGCGCACTCGACGTCGATGTGAACTTCGTGCCCTTCTCCACCCAATCTCTCGCGCGCAAGGACTCCCATATCCTGAAAACAACGCGCACCGACCGGACTTGGGAGCGCGGGCTCGTCTCCGACTCGATCGCGTGCAACTCGAAGTGGCTTGCCGAGAAGCCCGCCGTGGCCAAAGAGCTTCTTCGCGCCTGGTTCGAGGCCGTCAACTGGTGGAAGGAGAACCCCGAGGAAGGCGATCAAATCATCGCCAAAGGGCTCGACTGGCAGCTGGCGGACGTGAAGGCGACCCAAGCCGAGACAATCATGCTGAATCTCAATCAGAACATGGGAGCGCTGGGAATTCCCGGGGGCGTCCCGCTCTGCGCCAGCCTGCCTGAAGGCGTTCCGCCGCCACCCCCGGGCAAGAGCGGTTGGGGTAAACTGGTCGGCGACAAGCCTGACTGCGAGGCGGGATATCTTTGGGACACATGGACGCTCTTCGCCGACACGTACAAGGAGGCCGGTCTGATCGAGACGATCACCCCGGCGAAAGAGGGAATCGACTCGAGCTTTATCGAGCAATTGGCGAAGGAGGGGTACGCCGAGAAGTACTCGTCGAACAAGTGGATCGGGCGGCTCGCCCCCTGAACGCGACAATGTGTGAGCCGATCGTCCATCATCAGAGAGAACGAGCCGCCGGATGACGTCTATTGCCGTGAGATCGCATTTCGACGTCGTCCGCCCGCGCTCGGGGTCTGAGGCTGTAGCGTTCAAACAGTCGCGTGGCCCCGGTGCGTGGTTCTGGGCCGGCGGAACGGATTTGACGCTCATGTGGCAACGCAAGCAAGTTGCCCCCGAAACGTGTATCGACCTGACCGCGCTGAAAGAGTTTCGCGACATCGAGGTGAGCAGTCGCGAGATACGGATCGGAGCTCTCGCCACCTTGGCGGACCTCGAAAGGTCGGCAGGCCGGCACGCTCTCTTGGCGGTCCTCAGCGACGTTGCGAAGCTTATGTGCACGCCCCAGACGCGCTCCATTGCCACGGTGGGGGGCAACCTCTGCAACGCGTCTCCCGCGGCCGACTTGTCTCCGTGCTTTGTTGCTCTCGATGCCGAGGTTCACTTGCTCGGGCCAACGGGAACCCGATCGATCATCCTTGAATCGTTCTTCACCGGCGTGAAGAAAACGGCGATCGGCGCGGCCGAGATGATGACGGAGATCCGGATTCCGCTCCCGGGGCCGCGCCTTGCGGCATCTTACCGCCGGGTTGCCCGCACGGTTGTGGACATTGCTTTGGTCAATGCCAGCGGCTCGATCTTGCTCGATGAAAAGGGGCGCGTTTCGCGAGCGCGCGTCGCTCTCGGGGCGGTCGCCCCCGTCATCATCAGATCGACAGAGGCCGAAGCAATGCTCGCCGGGCGCTTTCTGAGCGAAATCGATGACGCCTTGCTCGAGGCGGCCGGCCAGCGCGCGAGCGAGGACGCCTGTCCCATCTCGGACGTGCGAGCCTCCGCGGACTATAGGCGAAGGATGATTAGGGTTCTGGTCAAGCGATCGCTTCGCGACTGTCGCGTCAGACTCGGAGGATAACGGTCGTGTTCAAGCTGACTGTCAACGGCAGGGTTCAGGAGATTGAGGGGCGGTCCGACAGGACCCTGGCCGACGTTCTCCGCAACGATCTTGGGTTGATCGGCGTGCGGGTGTCCTGCGCGGAAGGCGAGTGCGGCTCGTGCACGGTGCTGGTCGACGGTCAGCCCGTGACGTCTTGCTTGATGCTCGCGCCGCAAGCCGAGAACGCGCAGATCCTGACCATCGAAGGCCTCGCGAGCGGCGGACAACTCCATCCGATCCAACAGGCATTCATCGAGCAGCAAGGCTTCCAATGCGCCTTTTGCACGCCAGGCTTCATTATGAGCGCCAAAGCCTTTCTCGACGAGAACCCGAACCCGACCGAGGAGGAGACGGCGATTGCCATGAGCGGCGGCATCTGCCGCTGTGGCGCATATCCCTACATTGTCAAGGCCGTGATGAGCGCGGCCGAGAAACTGAGCAAGCAGGGTAGCGTGCGGCCAGCTGAATAGCGCTGGCGATGCTACCCAAACGAGGAGGATCCCATGGGCCGGATCGAGCGCAACTTCAAGGTTGTCGGCAAGGGCGTCCCGGTCAAAGACGCGGAGGAAAAGGTCACCGGCACGTTGA
Source organism: uncultured Nitrospira sp. (assembly GCA_964481215.1). Classification (GTDB taxonomy): domain Bacteria; phylum Nitrospirota; class Nitrospiria; order Nitrospirales; family Nitrospiraceae; genus RSF151. The sequence goes on from CAYZTJ010000141.1 coordinate 7,499, forward strand.
AGTACGGTGTCGATATTGCCGTTCAGAACATGGTTCACGGCAAAATTCTCCGAAGCCCACATCCGCATGCTCGGATAAGGCGAATCGACGCCAGCAAGGCCGAGGCTTTGCCCGGCGTGGTGTGCGTGCTTACCCATCACGATGTGTCCCAAAACGACTGGGAATCGGCGTGGTTCAATCGGCGCGGCAAAGTCCTGGACGGTATCGTGAGGTTCGTCGGCGACGAGGTCTGTGCGGTCGCCGCTAAGAGCGAGGAAATCGCCGCCAGGGCGTTGACACTGATTGAAGTCGAATACGAAATTCTGCCTCACGTATTCGACGTCGAAGCGGCGATGAAAGCCGATGCTCCCCAAATTCGAGTCGAGGGCAATGTTCGGGATCCTTATGTGGTCGCCTGGGGAGACACCAAGGCGGGTGAGGCCGCCTCCGAAGTTATCGTCGCGTGTGACATCAGATATGAAAGCCAGCAGTACGCTCCCTTGGGTCGCAACGCCTGTGTAGCCGAATGGATTGGCGACAAGGTCACGATCTGGACGTCATCCCAAACGCCTTCTGAACTGCGCGACGGCGTGCATGAGGCCTTAGCCATTCCCCTCAGCAAGATACGCGTCATGGCGCTGCCATGCGGAAGTTCCTTCGGGCAGTGGTGGAGCGTCAATTTCATGTTGGTCACGGTCCTGCTTGCGCGCAAAGCACGCCGGCCTGTCAAGATCGAGCTCGACAACGAGGAGTGCATGGCGACGGTCAAGCGGCGCCACATCGAAATCACGCGTGGTCGCATGGGTTGCAGGAAGGACGGCACCCTAACGCTCGCGCAATTCGATCACATTATCGACAACGGGGGCTATGGCTTTAAGGATGACGTGGGGTTCTTCTGCGTCGACATGTGGGGGCGGGCACTGCATGGGCATTATGCAGTTCACGGCGTCAACACCAATCTTCTGACCGCGGGATGCATGCGCGGCGTGGGTGACTGCACGCTCGGCGCCGCCGTAGAGC
>CAYZTJ010000142.1:0-8465 GCA_964481215.1 uncultured Nitrospira sp.
GTTCGTCGCGTTCGACCCGTTGCATCCGACCCATCGCAAAGGCAGAGCGATGGGTCCCCCGGCAACAGGTGCCCCGGGAGTCGCCCAGCGTTGGACCCATTGCAAGGAACAGAGCAATGGGTCCCCCCCGCGCGGAGGCGCGAGGAAGGGAGGCATCCTTGAACAGGATGTTGACCGACCGAGCGGCGAGCCCGCCTGCCTGGGCGCCGGGTCAGCCGCGCCCCGGCTTGTCGCAGCGGCGAATCCCGGGACCCATTGCTCCGGGAATGCAATGGGTGCCCCAGCAGAAGCGTTCATGAATAATGCGGGCTAGTCTGTTCGCGGCCTGCGCCCGCAGGCCGGTGCCTCCTGGTATCTCCTCCCAACGAGCCTTTGGTATCCTGTCCGGGATGAGTCGTCCTCGTCATCCCCCTATGCTCCCTCTGTTGACGAGCGGGTTTGTGCTCGGCCTGTTGTCCGGCTCGTATGCGCGCTATCTCCCGTACTGCACGCTCGCACTCTGGGTGCTCGCCGCCGGCGGGCTGACTGTCGCGGAAGCGCGCGGGTGGCTGACGCGCTGGGCGGGCCATACCCTCCTGGCGGCCGGCTTGTGCGGACTCTTGTGGTGGTTGGTGATGGGGCCGCGGCCCTACGAGGCCGGCCATCCTCCCACCGCCGACGGCGCGATGACTCGAGTGGAGGGGACCGTGCGGGAGCCGCTCCGCCAATTCCCAGGGCGGGCCTCGATGGTCTTGGCCGATTGCTTTGCGAAAGCAGGCGATGGGCTGCTCCTACCGTTCGATCGAATTCGTATGACTTGGCGGGAGCCCGACGGGACATTCTTGCCCGGTGACCGCGTGGCGGTGGAGGGGAAGCTCCGGTTGCCCTCGGGGTTTCGAAATCCGGGCGGGTTCGACTACGGCGATTACCTGGAGAACCGGGGTGTGGAGGCCGTGCTCTCGGTGACCGGTCCCGGCCGCATGACGCGCCTGTCGTCGCCTTCGTGGCTGTCCTGGTGGACGCCGTGGCGCGTCATCGAAGAGTGGCGGGAGCGGTTGCGCCTGGCGGCGATGCGCTCGCTCGACGGTCCCGCAGCGGGCATCTATCTGGGGATGATCTTAGGCCAAGCCGGCTTCGTGAGCCAGGATGCGCGCGACGCCTACATGGCCACAGGGACGGTACATATCCTGTCGATCTCCGGCTCGCACTTGGGCTTGATCGCCTTCCTCTGCTTCTGGGGCACGAAGGCCCTCTGTGTCAGATTGCCCGCGGCCTGGCTGCTCGCGCTCACGCGCCGGCTGACGCCCACCAGACTGGCGGCCCTGGTCACCGCACTGCCGGTGACCTTTTACACGCTGCTGGCCGGCTACGAGGTCGCCACGGTGCGGTCCTGGCTCATGATTCTGCTGTTCCTCTGGGCCGTCTGGTTGGGGCGGGCCAATCTCATTCTCGTGACGATGTGTACGGCGGCGCTGGCGCTGTTGATTCACGACCCGGGCAGTCTCTTCGATATTTCTTTTCAACTCTCCTTTCTCTCGGTCTTGGCCATCGGCTGCGGGCTCATGCTGGCCGAGCGTGACGAGGGGATTCCGCCGGTCGGCGGCTGGTCGTGGCGTCACCGACTCGCCAGGTGGGGATCGGGGTATCTCTGGGTGAGCGGGGCGGTGACCCTCGCCACCCTGCCGCTGGTCGCGTACTACTTCAATCAAATCGCCTGGCTGGGACTGGCGGCCAATCTCGTGGTTGTGCCCGTGGCCGGCTTTGTGTTGGTGCCGCTCGGACTGCTCTCCGCTCTCTGGGGCCTCCTCGTCGGAGCGGATTTCCTGCCGGCGGCCGCGCTCAATCAATGGGCCTGCGACGCCTTCGGCGCGATGGTGTCGATCATCGCGCGCGTGCCCGGCGCCGAGTGGCACGTGGCGTCGCCCTCCATTCCATTGATGGTCGGCTATTACCTCCTGCTGGGCTCGTTCCTGTGGGCCTGTCGCGCGGATCGTCTCTTCGTGAGGATCGCGCTGGCTCTGTTGATCGTCTGCCAGCTCGGGTGGTGGGCGTGGTCGCCGCGCTGGGACCATGATCCGGCGGCAGTGCGCGTGGCCTTTCTCGATGTCGGGCAGGGAGATGCCGCCGTCATCGAAATGCCGGAGGGGGATACTATCGTGATCGACGGCGGCGCGGCCTACGATTCGTTGGACCTCGGCCGGGCCGTCGTGGCGCCCTATCTCTGGGATCGGGGCATTCGTCGCGTCGATCACCTGATCGGCACGCACCCTCAGTTGGATCACATCGGCGGCCTGACGACCATCGTGCAAAAATTCTCGATCGGGCGATATTGGAGCAACGGAGTCGCTCGGGATGAACCCTTCTATCGCCGGTTTCGCGAGGCGATCGACCGCAGTCAGGCGCCCGAGTCTCAGGCCCGAGCGGGGCAGGCGCTGATCGAGTCGCCGACCTGCCGGCTCGCGGCATTGAATCCACCCCCGTCCACGATGCGCGTGGCAGGCGCGCCGACGCAGCCGGCGAGTCGATCAGCGGACGGATCGGAGTTGAACAATCAATCCCTGGTCCTGCGCCTGTCTTGCGGTACGCACAGCGTGTTGTTTGCCGCCGATGTCGAGGCGGCGGCCATGCAGCGCATGGTCGAGGAGCAGGGCCAGGCCTTGGCGTCGGAGATCCTGAAGATTCCCCACCATGGCGCGAGAAGTTCTCTGCACGACGAATGGATCGCCCGCGTGCATCCCCAGGAAGGCATCGTCTCCGTCGGTCGGCACAATGCCTATGGGCATCCGGTTCCGGCCGTGATGGATGCCTATCGAAAGGAGGGGAGTCGTCTCTGGACGACGTCAGGCTCCGGCGCGCTGTGGGTCACGGCTAGGCTGGATGGACCGCTCACCATGCATGACACGGTTGGGAGTCGGACCCTCGTGCCGATTCGATTGGACCATCGCGTGGTGGAGGAAGAAGGGAGGAACCTCGTTCGACTGTGGCATCGATGGATTGAGAGCTAGACGACGCTCAGCCTGTGGATAGCCGGACGACGAAAATCAAAGCCCCCAACATATTGTTGCAATACTGGTTCCCGCCTACAATTACTTGACAAGATTGAAAAAAATCAGCACAATGCCTCGTCAAAACGTAGCGGGTCAGGTCTCGGAGTCTCAATCACCCCACCATGATTCGTCTATCAGATCTCCTCAGGGCCAAGGGAGAACCAGCGCCTCGGGCCAAAGCGGGTGACTCCCCGAATTCGGAGGGGGCTCCACTCGCCGGGAGCGAGCCGGATTCGGTGTCGGTCGACGTGATTGCCGAGCAATTGCGTGAACTCCGCAAGACGGTCGACGAGAAGCTCGAACAGGAATCCTTCGCCCTTCCGGTTCCGCAAGACAATCCGGTCGCGCGTGTCTATCAACGGTCGGAGCAGGCGGTCGCATCCTTGGCGGAGGCCGTGCTGAGCGATCGACCGCTCTCGCTCGTCGAAGCGAATCGCGCGGCGCATGAACTGGTATCCGTGGTGCTGCAGGAGCGGACCTTGCTGGCGCGCGCGCTCACGATGCCGCAGGAGTCGTCGCTGATCGGCAACATGGTGCATGCCGCCATCTTCGCCACGGAAATCGGCCTCGCCATCGGGTATCGCGCCGATCATCTTGCCCAAGTCGCGCTCGCAGCCCTGGTCCATGACATCGGCATGTTCCGCTTGCCCAAGTCCCTCGTGATGCATCGGGGACGCTGGTCGTCTCGCCAGATCGCGACGATGCAGCAGCACGGCCGCATGGGCATCGAGGCTCTGGGGCGGTGCGAGCCGGACTATGCCTGGGTCGGCGAGCTGGTGTCGCAGGAGCATGAGCGGGTGGATGGGTCCGGCTATCCGCTGGGGCTCAAGGGCGACCAGATTCATGAGCCGGCGCAAGTCATCGGGGCGGCCGACCGTTTCGATGCGTTGCTCCGATCGCGCTCGTGGCGGCGCGCGATGACCCCGCATGAGGCGGTTCGGTACATGCTCGCGACCGAGCGTGAGCAGTTTTCCACCCGGGTCCTCAAGGGGTTGGTTCAATGCGTGACGCTCTATCCCCCGGGGACCTGGGTTAAGCTGAGTTCCGGCCAGATCGGCGTGGTGACCACCGTCAATCCCGGCTATCCCCTCCGCCCCGTCATTGCCTTCCGGAAGAACGGGTCGCATGGCGACGCGGCGGGGCAGGAACAGGCCGATCTGCGGCACGCGCCATCCCTCTGGATCAGCCAGGTGTTGGCGCCCGTCCAGGTGCGGGCCTATGCCGCACGCTAGCGCGCAACGCACCCCGATGTCCCATCCGTGATGTCATTCGCCGACGCCCTGCTCGACGGGTCGCATTTTCTCCGACGACAATGGATGCTCGTGGTGGCCGCCGCGTTGCTCGGCGCGGGCCTGTCGGGTGCGATCGGCTGGCTGCTGGCGCCGCCTCCTGAATTTCGGGCTACTGCCGTCGTGCGGTTTCCGACCGGCCCGGTCTCATTGACCACGGATCCCCCGGCATCGGAGAGCGCCACCTACCTGGGTCTGGTGTCGAGTCTTGCCGTGGCCGAGGAAGCGGCCCGGCGCCTGAACATGTTGCCTGCCCTCGGGGATCCGGAGTTGCGAAAGGCGGCGCCGTACATGAGCGTCGTCCACAAGGTGCAGCAGCGGATACGCGCCGAGGTGGTGCCGGGCGGCATTGCCGTGACGGTGTCCGCCGACCGTCCGGAACTGGCGGCGCAAACGGCAACGGCCGTGGCGGAACAGTCCGTGATCGAACGCAAGCGCTGGGGGGAGCGCCAGTGGGTCAGCGCCAAGCGGATGTTCGAAGCCCAGTTGGTCGCGGCGGAACATCGCCTGCGCGAAGCGGAGCAGGATCTGCGGGAATTTCGAGAGCGGGAAGGGCCGGTGCTCTACGCCGAGGAAGCCAAGGCCGCCTTCGATGCGATCTTGTGGCTGGAACGGGAGCAGGAGGAGCTGGCCCGTGGCAAAGCCGAGGCGATCCGGTCCGAGCAAACCGCGAAGGTCCGCGGCATCCAAGCGCAGGAAGCCGTGCTGGCCAAGCAACTCGCCAAGGCTCGCGAACGGTATGCGCGTCTGCCGAAAGTGTCGGCCGAGCTCGCGCGGCTCGAACGGGCCATCAAGATCGAAGGCGACACGTTCGAGGAATTGAAATCTCAAGTGGAGCGGCAGGTCCTCATCGGCGCCAGGTTCCAGAACGAACAGGTTGACATTGAACCGGCCGCAGCGCCGGTGGCGCCGGTCGTTCCCCTTTGCCTGCAACGATGGTTCATCGGGGGCGGGCTCATCGGGCTGCTCCTCGGCGCGATGGGAGCCTTCTGGCGCGAGGCCTCGGCGACGTCCCTCCGCGCGATCGACGGCTTGCAGACGGCGCTGAAGGTCCCGGTCCTGGGAGTGCTGCCGCGGTATCGAGCCCGGGCCCTCCAGGGGCAAGTGGCGGAACAGTACGCGAAGGGCCTGACGCCGGAAGGGCTTGACGTGGTGGCGCACCTATTCCCGGTCGGGGCGCCGGATTCCGCGCAGGCGGAGGGGATTCGCTCGGTCCAGGCCAATCTGGAGTTTGCCGTCGGGGATGCTCCCATGAAAGTGCTGACCGTGACGAGCGCCGGCTCCACGGAGGGGAAAACCTTGACGGCCGTGAATCTCGCGGTCGCGCTGGCGCACGAGGGCCGCCGCGTGTTGCTCGTTGACGCGGATGTCCGGCATCCCCGCGTCCACGATCGGCTGGGCCTCTCGCGGGATCCCGGTTTGGCGGATGTGCTCGGAGGGTCAGTTCCCTGGCGCTCCGCCGTGCAATCGGTGGCCGATCTCATGTTGGGCCCCTTAGGGGTGGATCCGGTGATGCGGACGCCGCGGCTCGATAACCTATCGGTCCTGCCGGCCGGCAGCTTGCCGGTTGCCCCGCACGCCTTTCCCGCCGCCAAACTGGCCCTGCTGTTGAAAGAGATGCGGGAGGACTATGACCTCGTCCTTGTGGATGCGCCGGCGATCTTGCCGGTGCTCGATGCCGTGCGAGTCAGCGCCAAGGCGGACGGCACCATTGTGGTCTACCAAGGTGGCCGCGGCGGGTACCCGGCCCTGAAACGGAGCAAATTTCTCCTGGACCATGCTCGTGCTAAGATCCTCGGATTGGTGCTCACGAACGTGGGACCCGAATCACGGTTGAAGCCGGCGGCCAATGAGTACTATGGCAAGTAATCGGGTGAGGAAAGGAACCGCGAGACGCCGATGATTCCGACGGTGGAGTGGAAAGACGGGATGGTGCGGTTGTTGGATCAGAGCTGCTTGCCGGGCGAGGTGCGCCTGCTCGATTGCCGCGACTATGAGACGGTGGCCGAGGCGATTCGAGAATTGAAAGTGCGCGGCGCTCCGGCCATCGGGGTCACGGCCGCGATGGGACTGGCGCTGGGCGCGCAAGCGGTGACGGCCTCCGACTTCGAGACCTTCGCGAAGGGCGTCCGTGCCATCGGCGACCATCTGGCGGCCACCCGCCCCACGGCGGTCAACCTGTTCTGGGCGATCACCCGGATGCTGCGCGTGATGGAACAGGCCAAGTCGCAGCCCGTTGCCGAGATCAAGCGTCTGCTCGTGGAGGAATCCCAGCGCATGCTCGATGAAGATGTCGCGATGAATCGGGCGATGGGCCGGCACGGGGCGGCCTTGATCAAGACCGGCCAAACGGTGCTGACCCACTGCAACGCGGGCGCGCTGGCCACGGCCGGCTACGGCACGGCGCTGGGGGTGATTCGCGCCGCCTGGGAGTCCGGCAAGAAAATTAACGTCATTGCCGACGAGACCCGCCCGGTCTTGCAAGGCGCGCGACTCACGGCCTGGGAATTGATGCAGGATCGGATTCCGGTCACCCTGATCACCGACAACATGGCGGGGGCGCTGATGCGGCAGGGGCTCATCGATCTCTGCGTGGTCGGTGCGGATCGGATCGCCGCCAACGGCGATGTGGCCAACAAGATCGGCACCTATTCCGTGGCGGTGCTGGCGCGCGCCCATGGGATTCCGTTTTATGTCGCGGCGCCCTATTCCACGATCGACCTGGCGACGCGGTCCGGCGCGGACATTCCGATCGAGCAGCGCCGAGGCGAAGAAGTCACGACGCTCTATCAGGGCAAGCGGATTGCGCCGGAGGGCGTTGAGGTGCTGAATCCCGCCTTCGACGTGACGCCGGCCCGATACATTACCGGCATCATTACCGAGCGCGGCGTGTTCAAGCCCGCGATGTTAGCGAAATCGTTCGAGGGGAAGTCGGGACGCAAGGGCGTCGGCCGTCGCGCGGGTGCGCGGAGCGGCTCGCGGCGGCGTCGACCGCCGAAGCGATGAGGTCTGTCGGTCAGTGTTGTCATCCTGTCAGATGAGAAAAGGAGTCCTATGGTCGAGCGGACGTTAGCGATTATCAAGCCGGATGCGGTGAAGAAGCATGTGATCGGAGATGTCATCAGCCACTACGAGAAGGCGGGGTTGCGGCCGATCGCCCTGCGCATGATGCAAATGGGCAAGTCGACCGCCGAGCGGTTCTACGCGGTGCACAAGGCCCGGCCCTTCTTCGACAGCCTGGCCACGTTCATGTCGTCCGGCCCGGTCGTCGTGTTGGTGCTGGAGGGCGACGACGCCATCAAGCGGCACCGTGACTTGATGGGGGCGACGGATCCCGCCAAGGCGGCCAAGGGGACGATCCGCGCCGCGCATGGGACCAACATCGAGTACAATGCGGTGCATGGGTCCGACTCCCCGGACACCGCCGCGTTCGAGGTCGGGTTCTTCTTCCCACACATGGACTTGGCCGGTCGCTGAAGGGCACACCCTCGGCCGTTTATCTTCCGACCGGGCGACCACCCTGTTGGACTAGGCCTCGCGCAATGGGTTCCATGATGAATCGAGGCATCCGGACGGCGCTGCTCGTCGGAGGCCTCGTGTGGTGGCTGGCTGGATGCGCGGGCTCCGATCGGGGTCCGACATCCATTCGCCAAGCTGAGTCGTCGACGGTCGCCTCGATCTCGGCGCAGGCGCAGACCTTGAGGGCGCAACAGGCTCCTCGCCTCGGCGTCGAGTCGAGGCCGAAAGATTATCCCTCCGGCGCGCCCATCACGGCGCTGCTCGTCAATCCTCAACAATTGCCCGATGGGTTGGATCTGACGCTCTGGTGCCGGGAGCTCATGCGGGCCGGGGTGACGACCGTGGTGATCGAGGCCTGGAGCGCCTCGGAGACCGCCGGCAATGGAGAGGGCGCACGGAAGCGGGGCGGTCTCTATTTTCAGTCGAGTCTGGCGCCAGTCAGCCGAGACATTGTGGCGCCGCTGGTTGGCGCGGCGCATCAGCAAGGACTCACGGTCTATGCCTCGGTCGGGCTACGCCGGCTGCCTTGGTTGGATGCGGGGCTCGGGTGGGGCTTGCCCGCCTATGATCCCGCTCGGCAGGGTTTCGTCGGCAGCGATCATGTGGATCTCCTGCACCCGGCCTATCAGGA
>CAYZTJ010000143.1:0-8440 GCA_964481215.1 uncultured Nitrospira sp.
CAATCAAATCAGAGGGACCACGGCTGTAAAGCCGTGGGGCTCCACTAGGCGAGATCCTGATGGGATAGCTGAACACGTGGTGCTATCGGCCCGACGGAGGTTTCGGCGCCGGTGCGCCGTCAGTTGGCGAAGAATGAAAACGCCAAGAGCCCGAGCCGCACGGTAGGAGGCGGCCAATCGGGGGCCTCCCCCGCGAGTCCAATCGTCCGACGCGGGCTCGATGAGCAGGACGGAACTGCCGGCGATCAGACCGTGGAGCAGCCGGCGGAGCCGGAGCAGAAGCCGTGCCCCCAACAGAGGGAGGAGTCTCATGAGCCGCATGAGAGTGAACGGTACAGGGGCGGCGATACGTTGGATCGGGTTCCTCGTCTCCCTGCTCATCTGGCCTGGAGAGGGGCTTCGGGCGGCCGGTCCGCTCGAAGGGGATCCGCTTGAGGTGATCCTGAAGCAGTGTCAATTGGCAAAAATCACCGGCCAGTTTTCGTCGACAGGGGCAAAGTATCAGACGGCCGGACAGTGTTTGAAGTACCCCACGACATTGGTGATGACCGGGCAGGGCGCCTACAACCCGCAGGATGGCCGGGCGCAGGAAGTGGTGGAACTGAAAGGCTTCCCTCCCTATGAAGGCCGGTTAGTGATTCACGTGACCTGCTTGGGGGATCCGTGGGTCGATTTCAAAAGAGGGGGACTGGCCACGCCTGACTGCCGTGATGTGAAGATACAGGCGCAGGGGGAGCCGTCGGTCGTCGAGCCTGTACTCAATGTCTTGATGGGCGAAGTGAAGAGGACGTCGAAGCCACTGACCGCGCTCTATCGAGACTACGTTCCCTATCGTTTTGCAGATCTCCGTGCCCAGCATGACGCCGCTCTGCAAGCGGAAGCCCAAGCGAAAGCCGCGGCCCAGGCGGCGGCGCTGGCCAGAACGAACAAGCGCGTGCAGCAGGGAGCGCGGCAAGGTCCCGCCGTGGTCGTCCCGACCATTCAATCGCCGGCCCCCGGCGCGCTCTTTCTCAGCCAAACCACTGTGCCGATCAAGATCACCCCCCCCCGCAAGGTCTGGCGGTGACCGGCTATCTCGTGCGGCTCGAAAGTCGGAACGCGCAGGGCGTCTGGACGCTCGTGACCAATCTACCTGTGAGCGCGGCAGAGGCGTCCTCGCCTACGGGCTATCTCGGGTGGGGTGCGCCTGGGAGCGGCCGAGGCACGGCCATGATCGCTGGGCCCGGGACCTACCGTGTCAGCGCCCAGGTCTCGGCCCCGAGGCCGACCGCCTGGAGCCTGCCGGTGGAGTTTGTGGTGACGTCCCCCAGCAAAGCGATTCAAAAGGGGCCGAAGATGTTCGGCCAGTGAGGGGACCTCTATATGGCAAGCACCGTGCTGAATGGGAACGAGTCGATCATATAAGGAGGATCTATGCGAAGACCCTATCTGAATGTTCTCGTTCTCATGGCGGCCTTCGCGCTCCCGACTCTGGCAGGGGCTTCGACAACGGCGGCTCCACCGACGATCGAGCTGTCCAGCGCGATCCACTTCATCGGTTCCGATGGCCAGGATCTGGTCGTTGGTCCCGGCAGCTACCGCGTCGAGGCGCAGGAATCGCATCTGCTCCTGACGCCGGCGGAGGGTAAGGACGCACTCGCGGTCACCGCCCTCCCTGCCCAGCACGAAGAATCGGTCGAGGCGCCTGTCGCGATGCTTGTAGTCGAAGACGGGCAAGAGGATCAAATCCACGTTGTCCTGATGTTACCGGAGCACAAAGGATTGGATGCGGTCGGCACGGTGAGTGGCATCGCAGCCAGAGCCACCGGGGCGACCTCCTTAAGTCGAATCCAAGTGCAAAGCGCGTACAAGCAGCGGGTTCAATCCCTCGAGTCTCTGAAACGGCTCCAACCGATCAAAGTGGCGCCAGTGGTCACGCCGGCGCCGCCTGCTGCCCCCGCGGCAGCGGAAATTATTGATACCGTCCAACTCGGACGGCAGGTCACGTGGGGCTTCCTCGCAATGCGCCACCCGGACATGGTGGCAGAAGCATTGGCCGCCGTACAGACCGGCAAGCAACCGCGTGAATCGCTTGCCGGATTGGTATTTTCGGATACGGAGCTCAACGAGACGATGAAAACCGATTGGAGCGTGGAAGTCACGAGGCTCAATGCCATGAGTCCGGCCAGCGTGACGCAACCAACTGTGACCCCACGAGGACTGTCGTTGACCGATCAAGCCAAGAGAGCCCCCTCGGCTACAGCGGCTCCTCCACTGTCTGCCAACGCCATCGCGCCGATGCCCGTTCGAATTCCCATCGCCATCCGCGATCTGGGCAGCGTCTGGGCAGGGCAGCAAGCCACAACGGTGCTCTCGCTGCTCGCCCCCGCGGATGGCTATATTCAGGCCAAGTTGGATACGGGCGCGACGAATCGACATTTCCGCATCTTGCATGCCCGATCGTACACGGGTGAAGTCGTCAATGGCGCGCTCGTCATTGCGCAACTCATCCCAGGAGGCCAATACCAAGAATTCATTCCCGATCCGGCCAATCCCAAGGGACAGATCAGCAAAGCCGGTTTCGTGACGATCCTCACGAAAAAGGGGCAGCAGATCGACTTTACGATCGCGTTCGACCCTGTCGGCCTCGGCATGACGCCCGTGGGAAACAATGAGGCCACGCTGGAGTTGAGCGAACCCATGAGCGCAGAAGTGAATATTCTTTCGTCATCCGCACCACCGGCAATATGGAAACGCACGGCGATTCTTCGCGCACGCTTCGAAGGCGTCAACTTCGGTGTGATTGGCCAGATGGACAATGCGTCCATCAAAAAATTTGTTTCCGGCTATGTGCCCGGATCTCGTGAGCCACTTCAGGCGACTCTCATCCTGACCAATCCAGAGCAACGGCCCTGGACCGTGACCATCAGCCCGGTCGCCTTTGACCCACGCTTACACATGGACTCGTTCAGCGTATCTCTTGGTCCCGGGGAGCGGAAGCTGATTCCCCTCCCTATCCACATTGATGCTGGAGCCTTTAGCATATCTGAGCGCAGAGGCGCCATCCGGTACGCCTATGGTAACGTCGTGCGCCAGGTCGGCTTCGGCGTCACCTATTATTGGAGCCATCACGCCTGGCATTCTCGCCCTGACCTACAAGTTGGATACTGCAAATGCACGTGGGACCTTTATGTCCAACCGGATGGCACCACGACAGTCAATTGGACAGTAAGAAATACGCATCTCCTTGTTGAAATGCGCATTGGTGTAGACTTCGATCTTCTTGGTTATAAGTTTTCGGGGGGTGGGCGCCAGATTGGTCAAAAATCTATAACCCCTGTCACTGTGCATTTCGCCCACCAAAGTAAATTCGTCGCAGATAACTATGTTCGTCTACTCGGCTCTCCCGTGAGGGTGAAGATAAACTGCCATGAGTCATGAAGGGAGCACGCATGGGCTCGCTGATGAACCGTGCCATCGCTGGTAGTGTGTACACCATGACGCTGGTGATCGGATTCGAGGGCGCCGTCCTTGCCGCACCGCCCGAGCCCTGCGTGCTCTTGACGGCGGGGGAGGTGGAGCAAGTCGTTGGCAAACTCAAAGGCCAGCCGAAAGCGGAAAAGGAAGGCAGGGGCGCCTGGTGCAACTATGAGTTCGCCAATGGGAAAGACGCGATGGAGGTCTGGGTCTTTCCCACGGATGCGATCGAGCGGGCGCGCAGCAAGGCCAAGAAGCCGGTCGCGGTGAAGGGTCTGGGCGACGACGCGCTCATGGATCGAGGGGCCTTCGGCCTCGACTATGTGGATCTGTACATCAAGAAAGGCGGCACGACCGCCAAGCTATCGATCAAAGAAACCGCCGGCGATGAGGACAAGCTGAAGACACTGGCGAAAAAGGCCGTGGGGCGGTTTTGAGTCGGGACTGGGCAGCACAACAGGGGCACCACGGGTGGGGTTGACCGCGGGCTGGTGCCTGGCCTATTCTTCCATTTCTTCTCGCCAGTAGTCGGCTAATCGGCGCAATTCACGGGTGTAGTCGCGTGGAGGCCGGGCGTGCGAGTCGACCCTTCTTTTCGTCTCCGGCAGGGCTGTCCCCGGCCCAATTTCCCCTGCTTGAACCTTTCTGTTCATTCCATCGACCTAGCTGATAACGGGCGCAGATGGCGCCGGTGTGGGGGAGCTAGGGGGATGGGTATACGAATCGGGCTACTGGCCGTGCTGTGGATCGTCGCAGGGGCAGGCGTGGGGCCGGCGGGAGCCGGTTCCGAAGAGCATCCCATCCGACCCATTGAGTCCGTCGCGGACGGGCAATCGTCTACGGGGTTTTTCACCGCGAGTCCGTCGCCAGTCTCCAGCGACCCTGCGTCACTTCCCAGCCGTGCCGGCCAAGATTGCGACGGAGCGCGTCCGTCGAGCGGGACCTTGAAGAGCCTGCTCGGGCGATTGGTCCGTGCCTCCGGTCAGGGGCAGGGCGTACAATGCCCGATTCCTTCAGCGGACGAGGCCGTTCCACCGGAGGGCCGGAACCAGGAGAGGGAGGCGCCATGATCGTCGGACGAGGGGGAACGGTCATCCCCGCATGGGGCGGTCGACGGTCGGTCCAGTGAGGCCCCATGAATGAAAGGAGCAGCTCCATGACGTGGCACGATGGCAGACAGCTCTTGATGATGCTCGCGGTCATGACGCTCCTGGCCGGCCCGCTGTTCGCGGCGCCTGGTCCGCCGCCGCCCGGACCCTCGCAGCACCCGCCGGCGCCGATGGTCCCGGCGGCCAAACCGGACCTGACCGTCCAGATCCAGCAGGTGTTCTGCGCGGTGAACAACGGCGTGCATAATGTGCAGGTGAAGCTCCGCGTCCAGAATTCGTCCACCAACAAGACCTGGAAGGACGTGTGGACGCAGGTCTTGCTGGATTCCCCGGACCCGGCCGTCGGGACGCCCTTTATCGATACACCGTACGTGGTCGTCCAGCCACTCTTCGGCGGGCAGGGCAATGTGAAGCATCGGAATCTCCAGACCACCGCGGGCGCCCATACGATCTTCGTCAAGACCGATTGGTCCAATCAGCAGCCGGAGACCAACGAAGGGAACAATACGGCGGTCAAGAAAATCAATGTTCCAAACGGATGCTAGTCCCGGCGAGGGAACAACGATGATGCGAGAGACTGTGCGTCTTTGGACTCCCGCCATGGCGGTGCGAGGCATTGGAGTTGTCCTCGCGCTCGTGGCGCTTGCGGGCTGCAGCACCGTGCCGGCTGACCAGAAAGACCCGGCCTGGCAGGCCACGATGGACGGCGCCATCGAGCGCTACATCAAGACGCATCCGGAAGTCATCGAGCAGTCGCTGCAAGCCTTGGAGGCCAAGCGAGAGGCGGAAGAGAAGGCTCGTCAGAAAGTGGCGCTCGCGCAACGGCAGGGCGACTTGTTGAACGATCCAGCCTCGCCCGTAAGCGGCAACCCCAAGGGCAAGCTCACGCTCGTCGAATTTTTCGACTATCGCTGCGGCTATTGCAAGCGCGCGGCGGGGGCCGTCACGCAATTGCAGAAGGATGATCCGCAGGTGCGGGTCGTCTACAAAGACTTCCCGATTCTCGGCGAGGCCTCGGAGTTGGCCGCGAAAGCGGCGTTGGCCTCGCGCGCGCAGGGCAAGCACCAGGCCTTTCACGAGGCTCTGCTCGCCAGCAAGAACGAGCTAACGAGGGACGAGCTCCTGCGCATCGCGGTCGACGTCGGCCTGGAGGCTGCGCGGCTCGACGCCGACATGGCCAGTCCCGAGTGGCAGACGATCATCGAGCGGAATCGATCGCTGGCAAAAGACCTCGGCATCACCGGCACGCCGGCCTTCATCGTCGGAACAGAGTTCGCCCCCGGCGCGCTGGATCTGAAGGGGCTGAAAGACCTGCTCGCGCGGGCGGGGAGGAACGAGTAGACCAACGGAAGCAACAAAGGCGGCTGAGGCTATGCAGAGGAAGATGTGATGACAGTCGGAGAGCGAGAGCCGCTCATCACGCGGATGCCACGGCGGCGCCTAAATCGGGTCACTCTGGGATCCCGTTTCAAATCGTCGTCGGGGGTGAGCACCTATCCTGCGCCACCCGCAAGAGCGGTTTCGATGACCAAGTTGTCGTCCGGATCGCGACAGACGTTTAGGTGGCCATTGCCCGGGAGGCATAAGATAAGGAGCCACCCTAAAATCGATGGCATTGTTGTCAGCCAGGGGCGCTGCAGTTCCAGTGTGCAGCTAAAAGTAGAATGTCCCCTTAAATTTGTACGGTCGAGTTGGACGATGAGCGCAGGTGGAATCGAGTTGACCGAAGCCATACAGAGGAGGCCCGTCATGATGCAGGTCACGTGTCGTCAACGTCGAGCGCAATGGATGGGACTGTGGGTATTGTGCGCCGGTCTCGTGGGCGGCCTTCCGATGGGGCTGGCCGCCGAGCCGACGCCCCCGTCCGAGCCTGCGGGAGATCCAAACGCAGTCCAGGAACGCGCGGTGATCCGTGACCATCGCAAACAACCGGGCACGTTCACGCCCTCGCCGAAAACACCGATCCCCGGGACGGCCCCCGCCACGAGTGGCCCCGGGGGCACCTCGTCCGTCGTGGCCGGCACGCCTGAACCCGACTACAAGTATCCCTGGGTGGTGCGGCTGGGCAGCTTCAGTTGCGGTGGCGTGCTCCTCGATCCGCAGTGGGTGCTGACCGCCGCCCATTGCGTCACCCCCCTGATCGGGTTCAGCAAGGTCACCTATACTCGAACCGACCCCTACACCGGCGCCGTGAAGACCGAATCCCGTGGACCGGCACAGAATGTCGGGCCGTCCAACAATCGAGGCGTGTTCATCCATCCGGACTTCAATAAACCGACTCCCGTGGCTAACGATATCGCGCTGATCAAATTGGCCTCGCCCTTCGCGATCAGCCCCTACATCCAGACCGTTGGCCTCCCGCGCGTCCCACGGACGCCAGGCATGGTCGGGACCGTGGCCTCCATCAGCCACACCGGGCCGCCGCCGGCGGGGCACGTGTCTGTCTTGCGTGGGCCGATCTCGGCGATCGCCAGCCCGACGACCCTGATCGTCACGGCGGCCGCGGCGATGGCTTCCCTGTGCAAGGGCGACAGCGGGTCAGGGTTCGTCACGGTCGAAAGCGGCCGGGCGATCGTGCGCGGTGTCACCTCGGAGGCCACCGTCAACGATTGCATGACGCCCTCCGGTGAAGCGGTGTTCACGGACGTGTTCGTCTTCCGCAACTGGATTTTGCAGACGATGGGCAAGAACGACGCGCAATTGGTCGGCAACTCGCGCGTGCGTTGGAGCGGCCGCGGGGCGAACGGGGTCATGGGGGTCGGCTGTCTGCCCAATGAGACGAAGTGGGGGCCACTGAACGTGGTCGGGGTCGAGGAGGGGTCGCTGTGCGACGCCGGGCAGACGCAGACGATCATGTGCACACTCCATTCGAACCAGGGCAACGTCAGTCCGACGCAAGTGCCCACGCTCTCGGGCCTTGTCATGCGGACGACGACATCCGGCGGCACCGAGGTCAAGACGATTCCTCCAGCGAGTTCGGGAAAGACCGCCAGTTTCTTCGGACCGTTACCGGCCGGCGCCTCGCGCGAGTTTACGTGCCAGATCGCCTCGCCGCTGACGTCCGGGGGGATCCTCGGCGGCAATTTGCCGGTGCTCAGCCGCGGTGTGGAGGGCGAACCGTCAGGCGACGAAATCGTCGAGCAGCCGAGTCCGTTCGACGGGCCGGAGGAGCCAAAACCGTAATGCTGCATTGGTGGACATACCCATGGGGCTGATTCATTTACATCGGACAGAAGGGCACCAATGACTGTGGAATCAGATGATCAAACAGAGGAGGACACCATGCCAACCAGGAGTTACACTGCAACCAGTAAGAGCAGCATTCTATTCCTCGCCTTGGCCGTCGGATTCTCCGTGTGGTCGGCTTCCTCGGGGGTCGCCTTGGCGTTGAAACCGCGACCCACGATTTACAATAAATGTGTCTGCGCCTGCTATACCCCTGCGACTGGCTTCGGAACTATTCTCGACGGTATTAGCAATACGGCGGGGGTCCCGTGCGGACTGTATAACAATAGACCGTGTACGGGCACAGACGAAAATGGCGCGACGATCAGCGGGACGACGAAGTATTGTGGGGGCGACAAGACTAGCGGGACGAAAGCCATGACGGTCGCTCCCTCGATGCTCCAGAATGCGCCCGTCCTACGCAGTAGGGGTGTCGAGTCGGAATCCACGCCCAGTGAGGGAGAGAAAGCTATCGCGGACATTCCCGTCCTCATGTCGAAGCCCGGGGAGGTCAGGATGAATTGTGGCTGTGAAGGCGGCAGCGGAAGCTGCTCGGTCACGTCCACAGACGGCAAAACCTCCACTTGTCACAAAGGGGACGGCGATACCTGCACCGGATCTTGTTCGTATCCGAAAGGGACGATTTCAGG
>CAYZTJ010000144.1:0-4156 GCA_964481215.1 uncultured Nitrospira sp.
AGCCAGTCGAGGTCTAGGCTGGCAGGCTGGACAGAGGAAGGAGCTCCGCTCGCCTTTCAGCCGCCGAATCACCTCCCGACACCCGGGATTCGGGCAAGACGCGCCCGCCTTGTTATAGACCAGATGCTGTCCGGCGAATCGGCCCTGCCGGCCGTCCGGGGCGAGATAGTCCCGCACGCTCGATCCCCCGGCGAGAATGGCTTCTTCCAGCACTCTGCGCGTCACCTCAAAGAGGCGCCTGATGGCCGGCTCACGGAGACGGGACGCCGTTCGATGAGGATGTAGCTTGCAGCGGAACAGGATTTCATTCGCATAGATATTGCCGATGCCAGCGACGATGTGCTGGTGCATCAGCAGGCTTTTCAATCGACCGCGCCGAGACTCGATGATCCGGCGAAAGTCCTCCCAGCTCACCGCGAGTGGATCGGCCCCGAAGCGCCGCGCCACAAACCGCGCAAGCTCGGCTTGGTCCAGCAGATAGATCCGCCCGAACCGGCGCGGGTTCCAGTAGTGGAGCGCCGCTTCCCCACAGCCCTCAAAGTCCAGGCTGAGGTGCCTATGCTTCTCATACTTGGCTGCGGGCAGCCGGAAGAGCAGCAAGCCGGTCATGCCCAGTTCCGCCAAGAGGTGCCGGCGCTCGGCTCCCTGCTCGATGGTGAGCACGACGCTCTTTCCGACGCGGTGAACCTCGACGACCGTCCCACCCTCGTACCACCTCGCCGTCGAAAGCCCCTGCCGCACGATATCCGCCCGCCGGACGTGGACCCGGACCAGCCGTCCCCCGAACAGCCGATCCCGCAATTGGCGTGCGACGACTTCGGCTTCAGGCAACTCGGGCATGCGCGGAGTCCTCTGGCTGAGAGGAGCAGGTGATCTTCGGGGATGAAACCAGCAGGGCGGTTACGAGGCGAGCTTGTGCGGAGGGGCTGCCGGCGTCGTCGAGTCGAGCGCGCGGAGCCGCTGAGCATCGCGCCGCCACTCTTTGACTCGTTCGATGGAGAGTTCGAGTCCAGGAAGCGGGAAGGCGCCTTGGCGTCGCTCTTTGACCAAGGTCAACGCCTCGTGAAAGGGCTTCCCTTCGACGCAGCAGAGGTAGGCGATGAGCACTGATACGGAGCGCCCCATGCCGGCGCGGCAGCAGACCATCACCGGCTTCTCGCCGACATGACGCTCGAGCCACTGCACCGCTTGATAGAGTCCCGCGACATCGGCCTGCTGGAACTCCTTGAGCGGCACCCGCATGAACGGCACCCCCGATGGGACGTTGCCCATCACTTCCTCGGCGGCGATCAGCAGCCCGCCCAAGTCGGGCGGGGGCATCTTGGCGTCTTCCTGGCTGCCGACGATGAGGGACGGCGTCACGTAGACCATGGAAGGCATTATAAACCGGAGCGCGCGATCCTGCGACAATTTTGCTGATCTCGGAGGGGGTCATTCGTTGCGCCGGTCGATGCCGAGACAGTATACTCACATCGCTCCTGTTCACGAAAGGAGATGCACCCTCCCATGGCCCGCCCCTCCCTCGAAGACGTCGCCTCCCGGCTCTCATCGGTCCGGTGTGCCATCTGCAAGACCAACGAGTTTTGGGTGGATCCGCGCACGTTACAGCCGGACGGCGAATGCAAGGGGGTTTGCAAGAAGTGCCGGTACAACTTTCCGATCCATACCGACATGGAGTTTTATCTCCGCACGCAGCCGGACGTGCCCTACGCCATGCGGAGCATCCCCTGCCCCACGTGCCAGGCGCGGGGGGTGGATCTCGACTTCCGCATCGTGCTGTCGGTCCGGGAAGCCTATTACTTCGTGCGGTGCAAAGCCTGCGGCCACGCCTTTCCCGAAAAGTCTACGCTGGAATCGTTTGAATAACCGCTTGCCTTCTGGAGGACTATCCATGAGCCCCGAGAAAGACCCCAAGACGCCTCCGGCAAGCCCCGACTCCCCTGAAAAGCCGCCCAAACCCCGGAAGGAACTGCCGCTGATCGCGACACCGAATGATCAGCAGGCGATGGACGAAGAGATGGCCGAGCTGTTCGACGAAGACAAGGTGTCGCACCAGCACGGCAGCTCGGAGCCGGAGTCGGATTAGGCAAGCACCTTAGTCGGTGTGGCGTGTCCTCTCGCTCCCGCGCCTCCCGCGGTACCCCATCCTCGGCGCTCTGAAGCGGAAGCCTTCTGGAATTCCTTCGCCATGATCTGACGATCATGGTGTCTCAGTCAGTTCCAGCTTTCCTTCTTCAGACGCCGGGCGGGGACCCAACCGCTCCCGCCGGACGGTCGCTCAGGCCACGCCACACCTCCCAAACCGAACCCACAGCCAGAAAAAAGAACTCAGGCGACAGGTCGCTATGA
This sequence comes from uncultured Nitrospira sp., assembly GCA_964481215.1. Taxonomy (GTDB): domain Bacteria; phylum Nitrospirota; class Nitrospiria; order Nitrospirales; family Nitrospiraceae; genus RSF151. The sequence continues at coordinate 2,350 of CAYZTJ010000144.1, forward strand.
ACCTGTCGCCTTACTCGTCGCGATTCGCGACGCAGGAGCGGCCAGCCCTCAACCCGCACAGCTCAAGTAGAGCAGAACTCAGGCGACGCGTCGCTTATGGACCCGTCGCCTTGGTGAGGAATTGATCCCTCCCTTTACGCAATTCACTCACTCACTAGAAAGCTCCGCACTTCCTCCAGACTGGAGAAGTGCTCGTTCGTCTCAAGTCCAGCGATTGATTCCCATAACTCTGCCAAGCGTGGAAGGTCGCCAGGACTACCCGGAACCAACCGATATCTGCCCGATTCAACCCAAGGCAGCAGGCCAAATATCTTTCCTCGCTTGTTGGGCTTTATGAACCTAGCAACCAATGGACTCCCTGTCTGGTCGAAGAACCTGTAGTTCCTCTCCTCCACATCTATACCTTCGAATATGCCCTGTGACTCTTCTTCGGAGTCGAGCACATGTAACATTCGGTCATCAGCCAGAACAAATATCACGACGCACCTCAACGTCTAAAGAGTTCTGCAGATTGACCATGCATATTGATGATCAGCGTCACTTCCACAGAGTGGAACAAGAGTGACAAGAAAGACGCAGTTATTCCGAGCGGGGACAGGCCTGGGAGTGGGCTGTCCCCGCCCACGCTCTCTTTCTGGGCTGGAGGGGATGAGCACGGAGGCTCACGCCATCGCGGGAATGGCCTGTGGGGAGCCGCAGGGCTGCCGCTCGCCAATCTGGGGCAGTTCGAGGCGAGCGGCAAACCGTATGACCTGGGCCTGCATTCCACCACCAACGCATCATGGCGAAGCCGGAGGTGCTCGCCCCTCGCCAGCCCCATTTAGCTTGATCGAATGATCTCAACCTTTGCAGACGCCGGAATCCGCCCCACCGTCCCCTCCCGTCCCTTTCGCTCCTTTCGGACGATTTCACTGATCCGTATGATCGCGCCGCGGTGCCACTCATCAAGCACAGCATTTGTCTCCGAGCGGTCCCGATCCAGCCGGCCGACTTCCGGCCGTCCCGTTTCATTGCACAGCCAGGCCCGCGTGTCTCCCTTCATAGGACGCAGCTCGCTCACGACCCGAAAGACGTTCGGCTCCCGTGGCACAATCGTCCGCCCGTCTTTCCTCAGCAAGAGATAGGAAAACTTGAGCGCATCCTTGATGAAGCCGAGCTGCTCGTCCACTGCCACAATCCAGTCTGGCGGCGTCCAGGATCGCTCCTCGTGGCACCAGTCGTCGTCCTTCACAAGCGCAGGACAATCTCGATCATGCAAGCAGGGGCTATACACGGTGCAGGCGCCTCCCCGAAGCAGGTCATCACGAACCCGAAGCAGCTGACGCGCAATCGGCCGCAGCGCCGGCTCAAGCACCATGAAGGTTCCTCTGTCGGAAAGGGTTCCAAGGAAGTGCCTCACAAAGGCGACTCTGGCGGCATGGGAGTCGCGGTGGGATCGATACAGCTCGTTCAGACAGTTCGCAAGAATAATGAGGTCATAGGGACCGGAGGGCACCGCTGACGAGGGCCCGGGTAGGTCCGGCAGTCGCTCCAGATCAGCTTGCACAGGCTTGAGCATGACATGTTCAAGCGAGAGTCGACTGACTATCTGTTCAGCCAGACGAGCCCCTGTCGCCAAGGCCCTGGCCGACCGATCTGTCGTGACGATCTCGAGCGGCCGCCTACTTTGGAATGTTCGGCGCGCGTACCAGTCCAGCACCGCGACCACTGCGGTCCCTGGTCCACCCCCGAGATCAAGCACCCGGAAAGGGTGGAGAGGCGAGGCCTCCTCGCCCTCAACCACCGGCATCTCATCCAACAAGACCGC
>CAYZTJ010000144.1:4256-8433 GCA_964481215.1 uncultured Nitrospira sp.
GGAGAGGCGAGGCCTCCTCGCCCTCAACCACCGGCATCTCATCCAACAAGACCGCCACCTTGGCGGCATTGACCGGGAGGTAATAGCTGAGATAGGCGGCTGACAGGGCCGCATCGTCCAGGTAGGTCGAGAGCGGCGTCTCGTGGGAACGATTGAATCGTTCTGACAGAATGCGCACGGCGTCGCTCAGTCGAGCCAGACTCGCACTCGAAGGCTCGCCGGCCCAGCCGATTAAGACTTGCAGAAGAGTGGGGGAGAGGCAACCCACGTGAATCTCCACCCGCGTCGTGCGGTTGCGCGCTCGATTCAGGCTGGTGTATGCTCGGGATCAGCGACAACCCCTTGCCGACCCACGGAGCACCGCATGACAGACCCGATTTTTCAGGCCTATCGTGAAGTCGAACGCGCGATGGCGGAGTATAACAAAGTCCTGAACGAGTATGTGGCGAGCCTCCAGGCGTCGGAGAAGGCCGATCCTACCAAGGTCGAACGCATGTCGCACGGCGCCCGTGCCATGCGAGACAGCAGCTCGATCTACCTGTCCTATGCCAAGTTTATTGCGTACGGGATGCCCGAGAGCGAAGAGATGATCTCGGACGAACTGCAGGGGTAGGCAACGACCTCGTCCACCGATTCCCGTCGACCGACCACGTCCACCGCGTCACGATAAACCGGCTCGTCAGCCGCCTTGCGACTGACTGAGCGACTTGATCGTCGAAGAGACATCGCGCAGCGTCCCGGCCATCTGGTCCAACTCCGTGCTCTTGACCTGAAGCTTCTCCATCACGCTCTTGAATTGACGCTCGGCTTGTAGATGGGCCTTCTCCGTCTCGGCCATCCGGGCAATCGCTTGCTGGGCCTGGCTGAGGTCTCTGCGCAGATTGTCGGCCGCCACCTGCGCGGTCTTCGCCTCTTGCGTGGACTTCTCCAGATCCTGCGTCATCCGCACCACCTGCCCCTCCTTCGACCGCATGTCGGACTGGAGCGAGGCGATCTGCTGTTCGGCCCAACGCGACTGGCTTTCCATGCGCTGGATGGCCTGCGCCCATTTCGCCGCCTCGCCGCCTCCCAGGGAGGTCGACTCAGGAAACGCTTGCTGATTGTCATGCGCCTGGATGGCCAACTGCAGCCAGTCCAAGAACATCATGATCTCACGGAGCTGTCCCCCGACGCCCATGCTCATGTTGCCTCCCATCATGCCGGCGGAGGCGCCGTCTGTCCTCGGCGGCGGTGCGGCCGCGGCGACCGGCTCGACGATTTCGGGCTCGACGACCCGATGGACCGGAGCTTCCGTGCGGACGCTGCTCGCGCCCCCGCCCCGCTTCGCCAAGTCGGCATGGTATTGCAACAGAATCGCGCAGCAATGCCGGCAAAAGGGCTGCTCGTCGGCGGCACAGGTGCACTTCGTCTGGAGCGTCCCCCCCTTAAGACGGATGCGCGTCTCGTGCATCCCGGTGTTACCGAGGACCGAACCGGTGACCTCCGTATCGTCGGCGGCGACGATCCGCACTCGATTCTCGCCGACATACTGCTGACCGAGCTTATAGGCACGGCCTTCGACCACGGATTGAATCATGGCCGGTTCCAGCTGCATGAGACTTTGCGCAGTGCAGGGGATCTTATTTCGCATAGAGTGGCCCGTCCGGATAAGGTTAGGTGCCAGAGGCCTTCACTACCTGATCGGACGGGCCATGATGAAACTTAACGTCTCGGGAGGGGACCGAACGGAGCGGGAGAAACAGCACGGGCCTGCCGGAGACACTCGGCAGGCCCGTGCGGAATACAGGATCGGCTTGCGCGCTAGATGCTGCGCATGAACTGGGCCACCATGGCCGGGTCTTCCACCGCGCCCATGACCTGGGAAAGCGCCACGTTAGTGGACTTCTTCCCGGTCAAGCCAGATTCAACCTCGTCCACGATCAGCTCCACCGGCATCGACTGTCCGCCATAGACACGGGGGCCGCCGATGATCTTGGCCTTGGAGTAGCCGTAGATGGCCGTAGCGACGTCTTTGGCCAGCCACCCCACGTAGTTGAACTCCGGCACGACGATCAGCTTGGTCTTGGCGCAGAGCTTGCGGAGTTCCTCCGTGGGGAAGGGGCGGAGCGAGCGGATCTTGATCAACCCGACCTTGATCCCCTTCTCCGCGCACAGCCGGATGGCTTCCCGCGATTGCGCCACGGCGCTGCCCGAGGCGACGAGAATAGCATCGGCATCCTCGGTATTCTCGGCCGTGAGCATCCCGCCCATGTACTTGTTAATGTACTTGCGGGACCGCTCGACCGCCGCCCAAACTTCCTGCTGCCAGACCGCGTGGATGTTGTAGGCCATAAAGTTCGACTTCTGCACCGGGGCGTCGCGCGACAAGCGCGCCGGCGGGTTCTCCGCATCCAACACCGGCACCGCGCCGCGCCAGGCCTCACGCGGAGGCAGCTTGAGGCCGCGGTCCTGCATGCTGGTGTAGCCGCGCGCGTGGGTCACGAAGAATCCGTCGCAGCAGACGCCGACGGGCAAGGTCACGTCGTTCTTCTCGCTGATGATGAACCCCTTCATGATGAAATCGAACACGTCCTGCTGGTTCTCGGCATGGAAAATGATCATCCCGCAATTCAGCAGATACGAAATCTCGATATTGTCGGGCTGAATGGCGAGAGGGGCGTTCACCACCCGGCAGGTGAAGAACGCGACGGCCGGCAGCCGATGCCCGGGCCAGGAGGCGATGCCTTCCAGGCCTCGGAGCGTGCCCGGTCCCGCGGTGGCGGTGAAGCAGCGCACGCCGGCGCGGGACCCTCCCGCGATGGCCGCCATTACGCCGACTTCCTCTTCGCCCCGGTAATATTCTTTCACGTAGCCTTCGCCGTAGAGCACCCCGACCAGCTGCATGGTTTCGCTCTGCGGGGTGATCGGATAGGCGATGGCGAGATCGACGTTGGACCGGCGAACCGCTTCTTTCGCCGCCTCGCTGCCGGTGATGAACTCCCGCTGGCGAGGGGCCTCCAAAAACATGTACTCGGCGGAAACCATCTTTTGCTTCTTCGCCTCGGCATGCGGATCTTTCTTCACATCCCCGGTCGGCTTCTGCACGGCCACGCTGGTGATGGGATCACCCTGGGGATTGGTTTTGACTTCGGTCTCGCTCATGATCGCACCTCACTCCTGAAGAATTGACGATTGGTTCATCGAGTCATCGGGTCATTGAATGAATCAATCGGCAATGAGTCAATGGCCCCATGTCAATCAGGCTTCGCTCTGCATATGTTCAGCCTTGTGACCGAACGCGGCGGCTCCGGCTACGCTGCCGGCTCCGGGCATGATTTCAAGCGGATTCGCATGGGTCTTGCCGCCGTGCACCTTCGACTGCGTGCCGGTGAAACGCACATTGGCCCCGTCGGTCGGCAGCTTGAGCCCCATCTGCTCCCGCACCCGCTTGACCACCTGCGAGAAGCGGCGCAGCTTGGCGGCGTCGCAATCCCGCACGGTGAGCATGGCATCTTCATGACCCTGCTCGGCGCACAGGGCCGTCGTGCAGCAGTTCGTTCCGGCTCGGATCATCTTGAGCGTCAGATTGGCGTAGTGACAGTGAACGCCGATGAAAATACAGGCTTCGATCTTGTTGCCCCAGATGGTCAAATTCGGGTGATTGGGATTGATGACTTCTTCGTGGTCGATCTTGGGATACTTGGGCCGGTAGTCCGGCATGGGGATGATCATGACGTTGGGGATCTGCGCCGCAATTTCCAGCACAGCCTTGGCCTTGTCGGCGGCATGATCGTTCCAAGCCCAGAGGACCAGCGGACCTGGGAAGATCGTGGCGTTCGGGCTGGTGAGCATCACCCGCGCCACTTCTTCCATCACCTTCTCTTCGTTCGGTTCCAGCAACCCGTAGTAGAGACCCTGGCCGGGGTCCGGAAGCGACACGCCCAGCTGCGCCGCAGAAGGGGGATGGAATCCGGCCGGACCGGGGATAATGATCTTCTCTTTCGTCTCTTGAGTCGTCGGCACGAGCAGGTCTCCTCTCTCTGAATTCCGATCTCTTAGCCCACGACCGGGCTGGCCAGCACCGCCGTCGTGCTCTTCTCCCCGTAGGTGACGTTGTCGGTCAACGCCGCCTTGGGCAGCTGGTCGATCATGATCATCTTGATGGCGTTGTTCTTCGCCATGTTGTCGCAGACCCAGA
>CAYZTJ010000145.1:0-8128 GCA_964481215.1 uncultured Nitrospira sp.
AAGGCCGACGAGACGATCCGGACGGCCAAGTGATCCATCGTCCCGGTCTTGTCGGTCACCGAGACCTGCGCGTCCGGCATCGCCTTCCGCACATACCCCGCCAAAGTATCCGCCGTGATCATGCTTCCGTCCCCTCCAAAGTTACCAACCACTTAAGATACCTGATTGAATTTCACCCCGCAACGCCGGCGGAGACTTCTTCGAACCGGGCCGTGAAGTGCCGGAGCACCGGCGCTTCATAGGTCATGCGGAGGCCTCGGAGCGAGTCCCGCCGGCGGAAGAGCTCGATGATCGACTCCGCCACGTAGGTGATCTGCATGTTGGTGTAGACCCGGCGCGGGATGGCGAGGCGCACCAGCTCCAGTTCGGGATAGACCGTCCGGCCGCTCGACGGGTCCGTCTTGCCGAACATCACGGCGCCGATCTCCACCCCGCGGATGCCGTAGTCGCGATAGAGGGCGACGGCCAAGGCCTGAGCCGGAAACTCCGCCGGCGAAATGTGCGGAAGCAGCGCCTTCGCGTTCAAATACACCGCATGGCCCCCGACCGGCTTCACGATCGGCACGCCCGCCCCGTCCAGCAGTTCCCCCAGATACCGCACCTGCCCGACCCGAAAACTCAGATAGTCCTCGTCCAGCACCTCTTCCAACCCCCGCGCCATGGCCTCCAGATCCCGCCCGGCCAATCCGCCGTAGGTCGGAAAGCCTTCGACGAGGATCAGCATGTTGGTCAGGTCCTGCGCCCACTGCTCGTTGTTGAGGCTCAGGAACCCGCCGATGTTGACCAGGCCGTCCTTCTTGGCGGACATGGTGCAGCCGTCGCCATAGCTGAACAGTTCCTGCGCGATTTCCCGGACCGACTTGTCGGCATAGCCGGGCTCCCGCTCCTTGATGAAAAAGCAATTCTCCGCGAACCGGCAGGCGTCGAAGAAGAGCGGAATCCGATAGCGATTCAGCAGCGCGCGCGTCTGTTTGATGTTGTCCATCGAGACAGGCTGTCCGCCGCCGCTGTTGTTGGTGATCGTCATCAAGACCAGGGGGATCCGCTCGCGGCCGACCTGCGAGATGGCCGCTTCCAACTTCCCCAAATCCATGTTGCCCTTGAACGGCAGCTCGCACTGAGGATCGTAGGCCTCCTTCACCACGCAATCCCGCGCCTCGGCCCGCTGGTGCTCGACATTGGCGCGGGTGGTGTCGAAGTGGATGTTGTTCGGGACCACCATGCCCGGTTTGACGACCGTGGAGAACAGGAGATTCTCCGCCATGCGCCCCTGGTGCGTCGGGATCACGCACCGATAGCCGAAGATGGACCGCACCACCTGCTCGAAGTGAAAGAAGTTCTTGCTCCCGGCGTAGGATTCGTCGCCCAGCATCATCCCGGCCCATTGGTGATCGCTCATCGCGGAGGTGCCGCTGTCCGTGAGCAGATCGACGTAGACGCTGTCCGCGGGCACATGGAAGAGGTTATACCCGGCCTCTCGCAGCAGCCGATCCCGTTCCTCCCGGGTCGTCCGCTTGATCGGCTCCACCACCTTGATCTTGAAGGGCTCGGACGGAAACTTCATGGCTGCGCTCCCTCCTCCGCCAGAAACCGCTCGACCTGCTCTCGAAAGGCGGCCTCGTCCCGATAGTCGAACACATAGCGCGTCATGTCAAACAGCGGCGCCGGATCCAGCAGCCGGAGCGCCTCGGGGCTCCACACGATCTGCATCTGGCTGATCATCGTAATCGGGGTGGGCTTCCCCACCACGCCCAGCGGCACCTGGCCGTAGGATCGCGAATACATCAGCACCTCCCGGTCGAACATGGCCGCGTTGATGTCCTCCGCCGCGCCGCACTTCCGATAGTCCTCGACGAATCGTTGGAATGCCGCCGAACGCGCGATCCCTTCCTTGAAGGCGTAGCAGATGCCGATCCCCGCGCGATGCTGGTCCTCCATCACCTGCACGGCATCGGTCCGCCAGGCCGGTTGCCGCATCTGCTCGCGCGTCAGGATGAGCAGCCGCCGGATGGTCACGCGGCGACGGACCGCGGCCTGGTTCGCAAGCAAATAGTTCGGATAGAGCGCTTCCCCCCGCTTCCAGATGTTCCACCGTTCCATGACGGCGTCGACCGACTGCTGGACCGTCTCCATCATGCGCACCGCCTCCGCGTTGGCCGCGGCGCCTTCGTAGACGAGCGTCTGCGACTCGATCTGCCGCAACTCCTTGCCGATGGCGCCGATCTTTTGCGACAGGTAGCGCGGGCGCTCGGGGACGTTGAGCATCACGTCCACCGCGGTCAGGGCGCGGGTCCAGTATTCCTTGGCTTGGGGAGGGGCCTTGTCTTTTTGCGCCAGGAGGAGGAGTTCGACCGGATTCTTGTCGAGCAGCTTCGCGATGGTGATGCAGAGCTCCGGCTTGGGCACCTTGAGCCCGCGCCGAATCAGGTTGGCTTCCGGCTGCGTGATGCCGAGCTTCCGCGCCAGGGCGTAGTCGCTGGCCAGGTGATACCGCGACTTGACCGCCTCGATGTAGTCCGCAATTTCAGACACGCAACCGCTCGCTCATCCCTGAAAGCCGCCGTTCGTATCTCGTCGCTCGTATCTCGTGACGCAGGGCGAGACAGGCGAGAAACGCGAGACTAGCGAGACGGGTAGCTCTGACTCGTCCCGCCTGTCTCGTTTCTCCGGCCCTTCTCGTTCATCGCGCCTTCGACTCGTCCCGCTTTTCCCGCCCGTCACGCGCCTGCGCGGCTGCCTGCGCTACGCCGCCGAGGAAATCGTCGGCCGGTCGGACGATCGATCCAAGCCACGCCAGAATCCTTCGAGATAATCCAGCACCGCTTCCATCCCGCGACGAAAATCGAGGCGCGTCTGCATGGACGGCTCCGAGGCGCCCGCGCCCGCCGACAGGCTCTCCACCGCCTGCTTCATGGCATCCTCATGGGTCGATTCCAAGTCTCGATGGAAGGTGAAGTAGGTCGGGTCCATGTGCGGATAGCGCTGCGCCCGCATCAGGTGAAGCCCCGGGATCAGATGATCCCACATCGTAATGGCCATATTCTCCAGGCCGAACGAGGCGCCCAAGGCGACGTCGTGGTTGCCGTCGCTGTAGAGCCGCTCCATTCCTTCAATGTAAGCCCGCGTGGAGGGCAACATGGGGCGGCCCATCGCCTCATGCACGTCCACGCCGACGGATCGTAGAAAATCCCGGTAGAGCAACTCATGTCGGTTCTTCGGACGGCCGTCGCCGAGCTCGGAATAGAGCACCTTCGTCAGTTCGTCCGCCACGCCCTCGTCTTCCGTGTTGATGAGCTGCGCCATCAGGATCTTCGGAAAGAACCGCGCGAAATTGTAAAACTCCACCGCGAAGTCGCGGAACTCCTGCTCGGTGATCCGGCCCTGTTGGAAACGGTCGAGGAAGGAATTGTTGATGGCTCCATGCCGTAGGACGACCTCCCGCATGTCTTCATAGAACGCCATGGAACACCTCCTGGAAATCCCGTGAATGTGACGCCAGCCAGGAGACCCACTGAATATCTATCGGCCATAATATTGAAACTCTATAGAATAGGCAAGTTTCTAATATTATACATAACTATATGATTTTTAATACTTTCTAAATATTTTTAGAGACGGCATGAATCCAAAGATGGGTGCCTAATACCAGAGAATGATATTAAACTCTTATCACTCAATTCCGATAATATGTTATGCTCTGACCAAGTCGCAAACAAACCGACAAGATAGAGAGGGGCAGAGCAGAGGCAACCGACTCCGTTACACCAGGAGGCACCACCATGAGCGGCCCCATCGGCATCGACCATGTCACCCTCTGCGTTCAGAATCTCGCGGCAGCCGAATTTCTCTTTACCAAGATTTTGGGTTTCGACGTGCTCTGGTCCGCCCGGGACGTCGGCACCGAACGCTCCAGCATGGACACCATCGTCGTCCAGCGGGGGCCGATTCGGGTCGCCATCATGCAGGGACGCGACAAGACCATCAAGTCGCAGATCAACGAGTTCGTGGAACAGTTCGGCTCGGGCGTGCAGCACATCGCGCTGGAAGTGGACGATCTCGACACCGTCTGCGGCGAGTGGGAAGCGCACGGCGTGAAATTCACGGGCCCCACCAAGGAAGGCCGGGATGGGTTCGGCCCGCTCCGCCAACGCTTCACCTATCCGCTGTTCCCGGGAAGCGGCGTCTTCCTGGAATTGATTCAGCGCCAGGTCGGCGACGAAAAGTCCAGGAGCTTCGCCAAGGGCTCGGTGGAGTCGCTCTATAAGGACATCGAGCGGGATCAAGAGAACGGCGTGCACCAGACGATTATCGACTTCGACGCCCAGATGCCGAAAAGCGAAGAATTGAAGAAGGCGTCGTAAGCCGCATGCGGTGAACGGCCCCAGGAGGGAGCCATGTTCTTGCACAAAAAGGGAAAAGCCCCGAAGCAAGCCCACGTCGGCATTCCGGACGGTCTCTACGAAGAAGAGCACGGCCGGCAAGGCTTCGGCGGACCGGCGTCGCACCTCTATCGGACCCATCCCCCCACCGGCTGGGTCCGCATCGACGGACCGCTACGCCCGCGCGCCTTCGCTTGCACGGACCTCTCGGCGGCGGACCGCCGCAAGGCCGAGGCCCCGCCCTTCCCCATCATGCGCAGCGAAGACGCCACGCTGCTCCTCTCGCGTCGCACCAAGCCCATGCCGCACTTTCTCCGCAACGGCGACGGCGACGAACTCTACTTCGTCCACAAGGGACGCGGCCGGTTCGAAACGGACTATGGCCTGCTGGCCTACGAGCCCGGCGACTATGTGGTGATCCCCAAGGGAACTACCTACCGCCTCATCCCGGAACAGGGCGAATCCATCATGCTGATCGTGGAGACCGCGGAGGCCCTGCGCCTCCCCGACCGCGGGCTGCTCGGCCGCCATGCGCTCTTCGATCCCGGCGTCCTGGTCTCCCCCGACCCGATGCCGCAAGCCCGCATGCGGGCCGAAAAGCGTGAGTGGGAGGTGCGGATCAAGCGCTACAACGAGTGGACGACGGTCGTGTACCCCTTTTATCCGATGGACGTCGTGGGCTGGAAGGGCGACCTCTGGGTGGCGAAACTGAACGTCCGCGACTTTCGCCCCGTGGCGAGCCCGCGCTACCATCTGCCGCCCAGCGTGCACGCCACGTTTCAGGCGGGCGACCACGCGCGGGTCATCATTTCCACCTTCGCCCCGCGGCCGCTCGAAAGCGATCCGGCCGCGCTCAAGGTCCCGTTCTATCATCGCAACATGGACTATGACGAAGTGCTGTTTTATCACGCAGGCTCCTTTTTCAGCCGGGCCGGCATCCAGCCGGGCGCGCTCACGCTGCACCCGGCCGGCATCCACCACGGCCCGCAGCCGCAGGCGGTGGCGGCCAGCAAGGGCAAGACGGACACGAACGAGGTCGCGATCATGATCGAATCCCAGCGGCCCTTCCAAGTCAGTCCCGCGCTCGACACCGTCGAGCACAAGGACTATGCCCTCAGCTGGATTCGGTAAGGGGACGGACGCCATGCGACTAGTCACGTTTCAGATTACGACGCCCATCGGCAAGTTCGCGCGCGCCGGCGCTCTGCGCGACGACCGGATCGCCGACCTCAACATGGCGCAAGCCCGCCTGCTGGCCGACCATCGAGAAACCGTACCTTACCGGCTGGCCCAGGCCACGGTGCCGTCTACCATGCTCGAACTGCTCGAAGGGGGACCCAGCGCCATGACGGCGGCCCGCACCGCCCTCGACTACGCCATGAAGCTGGGCGAGCGCGCCGAAGGGCCGGACGGCGAAACCATCTGGTACCGCCGCGATCACGTGCGGCTCCTGGCGCCCTTGCCCAATCCCCCGTCGCTCAGGGATTTCATCGCCTTCGAGGAGCACATCGCGGCCACCTCCAAGCGGCGAGGCCAGCCCATTCCGGCCGAATGGTACAAGATGCCCGTCTACTACAAGGGTAACCCCCGGACCATCATCGGGCCCGAGGACCCGCTCGCTTGGCCCTTGGAGACCACGAAACTCGACTACGAGCTGGAGCTGGCCTGTGTGATAGGCCGCAAGGGCGTCAATATCGCCGAGGCGGACGCCGCCGCCTACATCGCCGGCTACACCATCATGAACGACTTCAGCGCGCGGGACATTCAATTCCAGGAGATGGCCTGCCGGCTCGGCCCGGCGAAAGGCAAGGACTTCGCCACCGCCATCGGCCCCTGCTTACTCACGCCGGATGAAATCCCTGATCTCGGATCGCTCACGATGATCGCCCGCGTGAATGGGACGACCTGGTCGACCGGCCGATTCGGGAGCATTCATTGGAGCTTTCCGCAGATGATCGCGCACGTGTCGCGGGATGAGATGATCTATCCCGGCGACCTCTTCGGGTCCGGCACCGTCGGCGGGGGCTGCGGGCTCGAGTTGGACAAGTATCTGCACCCCGGCGACCTGGTGGAATTGGAGATCGAGCCGATCGGCATCCTGCGCACGCGCGTGGCGCCGGCGGCCGAGCGATAGTCCGTCGATCACCGACATCAAAGGAGTTGTCCATGTCCGATATCGCGTTTCTGCCGAATGCCCAGCCGTCTCACGGAGGCAAGGAGCAGCCCACGGCGCTCGACGCCGATCGGGAGCGGCTCCTCGCCCAATTGGTCGAGCGACATCGCGCGTGGTACGCCGGCGCGGAGATCGACGCCAAGCTCAAGAGCGTCATTCGGGACGCGCCGGAGTCCAAACTCTCGGATTGGGACGTGCATCGGCTCCTGCGTCTGGCCCAGGCCGTCACCTTCGAGACGCACGTGGAAGTCGTGTCCGGCCACCATACGGCGACCTACCTGCGCTTCGAATCCATCGCCCAGGTGCCGCAGCTCATGACGCTCATCGCCCGCGACATGGCCGACTGGCTCCGGCAGACCTATCACGGCGAGCCGATCCAGGGCCTGGTCGTTACCGCCTCCGCTGCGCACTTGCTGGCGGAACGCGTGGTCGATCTGCTCCGCGACGCCATGCCGATGCGCCTGGTCGTCACCCCCTACGAACACAATTCGGGCCGCATCGGCACGCAGATCATCGCCGGGCTCATCCGCTCAGGCGAGCGGTTCGTGGTGCTCAACGACGTCACCACGCGCGGCAACTGCGTCAGCAAGCTCGGCAAGGTGGTCACGGACGCCGGCGGCCTGCTGGCGGGCATGATGGTCTTCGCCCGGCGCGACAGCGGGCAATTCCCGCTGATGGGCTCGCTGACGGCACGCTACCCCTTCTACTACACCACGGATGTCGACATGCCGCAGTGGGAGCCAGCCGCCTGTCCGATGTGCCAGACCGGCGAGCCGCTCCTGTCCTGGCGGGATATTCCCGAGCTCTGATCGGATCTCATGGCCAGCCTTCGGTCCATGCCTCCCAGCCCAAACCGCGAGCCGACGACGCGGCCGTCGAGCGTCGTCATCGTCAGCGCGGTTCGCACGCCGATCGGCGCCTTCAATGGAAGGTTGAGCAGCATCCCGGCTACTCAACTCGGCAGCCTGGCGATCAGAGAAGCCCTGGCGCGCATCGGTCTCCCCGGGCGCCGCGTGGAGCAAGTCTACATGGGCTGTGTCCTGGCGGCGGGCTTGGGGCAAGCGCCCGCGAGGCAGGCGGCCATCGGCGCCGGTCTCCCGGTGACCGTCCCCGCCACCACGGTCAACAAGGTCTGCGGGTCCAGCCTCATGACCGCCATCATGGCGTCGCAAGCCATTCGGCTGGGCGAGGCGCGCATCGTCGTGGCCGGCGGCATGGAAAGCATGTCGCGGGCGCCCTATCTCGTGGAGCGCGCGCAGCAGGGCGGGCGGGTGGGCCACGCGCAGCTAGCCGACAGCCTGATCTTGGATGGACTCTGGGACGTCTATAACCAGTTCCATATGGCCGAAGGCGGCGAACGCTGCGCCGCCAAGTACGGGCTCACGCGAACGGAGCTGGACGACTACACGCTGGAAAGTTATCGACGGGCGCGGCAGGCCATCGCCACGGGCGCCTTTAAGTCGGAACTCGTGCCGGTCGAGCTTCCGCAGAAAAAAGGCCAGGCGCTCCAGGTCGGCGAAGACGAAGAACCCAATCGGGTGGATCTCGCCAAGCTGCGCACGTTGAAGCCGGCCTT
>CAYZTJ010000146.1:0-3396 GCA_964481215.1 uncultured Nitrospira sp.
GACATGTGCCTGCCGCCCTACGATCCCTACCGGTCGCCGGTGCCCTGCATGGACATGGAGTGCCCGCCGGTGCGGATGATGCGGGACCCCTTCGTGATGAAGAGCAACTACATCAGCTACGCCACGCACGCGAGCTGGCAGCAGGAAATCTGGGCGGCTATCGAGCGGTCGCGCAAGCACACGATCAAATGGCTGAACGGGCTGATCGACACCGAAAACATCGATTCCGACATCGTCATCGTGGCCTCCGGCACCGCCGTCTCCCAGGGGCGTGAAGCGATCCGCCTGTTGGAAGACGAGGGCGTGCGCTGCGGGCTGGTGAAGGTCAAGACCATTCGCCCCTGGCCCGAGGACGAGATTCGCGAAGCCACCAAACATGCCAAGCATATCTTTGTGCCGGAGTTCAACGTCACCGGCTGGCTGGCGAAGGAGATTCGCGCCACCATTCCGAATCCCCATCGCGTCCATGCCGGCCCGCACGTCTGCGGCGGGATGACGATGCCGCCGGAGATCATCGTGTCGGAGATCAAGACCGCGCTGGGGATGAAGGCCGTGTCCTTGGCCGGCCGGGGAAGCTGATAAGACCAGGTTGAGGTCGAGGCTGAGGTCGAGGGAAGAAAAGAACAGGCCGTTCGCCTTCCACTCAACCTCAACCTAAGCCTTAACCTTCTGTATAGAAAGAGGAGGACTCCATGAGCAAAGAGCGGATACAAATTGCGCCGGAACTGTACGACATCATGCCGTCCGACTATCAGGACCTGGTGAAGAGCGCGACCTACGGCAAGGAAGACCGCGGCTGGAAGGACATCGGCTCCTCCAAGGAGCTGATCGAGCAACACTCCCTCTGCGCGGGCTGCCCGGAATCGATGGCCTTCCGCTACATCCTGGCCTCGTTGCCGGCGCCCGAGGACACCGTCATGGTCGGGTCCACCGGTTGCACCAGTCTGGTGTTCCCGATGGTGGCCGTTCACAACATCCACTCGCTGTTCGGCAATCAGAACGCCATCGCATCAGGGCTCAAGCGGGCCCTGTCGGTGCGCTTCCCCGGCCGCGTGAAGGACGTGGTCGTGCTCGCCGGCGACGGCGCGACCGTGGACATCGGATTGGACATGACGCTCCAAGCCTGGTTCCGCCAGGAGAAGTTCACGACCATCTGCTTCGACAACGAGCTCTACGCCAACACGGGCGGCCAGGAGAGCGGATTGATGCAGAAGGGGTTCGTGGCGAAGATGGCGCCGGTCGGCAAGCTGTTCGACAAGGTCCGCCTGCCGGAGATCGCCCGCGAGTCGGGCTGCCACTACGTGGTGAACTGCACGGTCAGCAAGCCGTCGCTGGTCGAGAAGGTCGTCCGCAACGCGGTCATGATCGCCCGAGAGATCGGCCCGACCTACTTACAGATGTACACCCCCTGCATCCTCGAGATCGGCAAGAACAGCATGGAAGGGTTGCAGGAAATGCGCGACTCCGAAAAGCCGGCCGAACGGTTCGCGTACAAAGAGTACATCAGCGAACCGGCCAAGCAGTTGTTGGCGGAGATGGCGGCGAAGGACAAGGAAAAGAAGGCGGCGGCCAAGCAGTTGGCCGGCCAGCAGGCGTAATCGAACCACTCACTCGGGTGAGGGAGCCACGATATGATTAAGAAACGACTGAATATCCGGATGTCGGGCCTCGGCGGGCAGGGCGCGGTCACCGCGGCCCACGTCATGGCCATGGCTGCCAATCGGGACGGGCGCTTCTCCATCTCCAATCCTTTCTTCGGCGCGGAGAAACGGATGGCCCCGGCGGAGAGCTACTGCCGCATCGGGCTGGAGCGGATTTACGACCGCGGCGAATTGGTCTTCCCGGACGTGATCGAGGTCTTCCATCCCCAGGTCATCACGATGGGCAAGAGCTATACGATGCCCTTCTACTCGGGGATCAAGGAGCACGGCGTCGTCATCATCAACTCGGCCATGCCGCTCCTCTCCGAGGAAGACGTGGAGCGCCTGAAGGATCTCAACGTGGCGGTGTTCTACATTCCCGGCACGGAGATCGCCCTCGAGGTCGCGGGCACCGAGTTGTCGACCAATATGACGATGATCGGATCGGTGGCCGGCATCACGAAGTGCGTCTCGATGGACGCGCTGGACGGCGCGCTCCAAGAACGATTCGGCAAGAAGTTCGTCGCGTCGGGCGGCACCGCCTCGCTGGACGAAGCCATCAAGAAAAAATTCGCCAAGAAGGAAATGTTGCTCCAGAAGAACCTGGCGACCGTGAAGCGCGCCTACGAAATGGCCGGCGAGTGGGCGGAGAAGAACAAGGTCGAGCTCAAGGTCGGGAATCCGGCCGTCGCGGCCTGATCGGAAGGACGTCGAATCGCATGTATAACGTCGCGCAAGTCATCGATGAGAAGTGTGTCGCCAAGAAGGGCTGCCGGCTCTGCATCATGTATTGTCCGGAGGCCAACTGCCTGGATCTCAACAGCGCCAAGATGGTCGCCGAGGTCAATATCGACCGGTGCAAAGGCTGCGAGCTCTGCGTCGTCGTGTGCAACGCCGCCAAGCACCAGGCGATCGTCATGCAGGCGGTCAGCGCGACCGGCAAACTCATGACGGAGAAGGGCGAATCGGCCGCCTTGGGCCAAGCCTACCAAGGCTGACGATCCATTCCATCGCATCTGAGAAACCCCATGGCGCCTGAGGCTATGGGGTTTTTCGTTTGAGGACGCACCATGATCGAGCACGAAGACAACACCATCCCCGAGCTGCTGGCGAACATCGCCGGTCTCATCAGCGACTATCCGAAAGCCTTGGAGCGGCGGGCGGCGGCGATCCAAGCGACCGGCAAGGACCCCGAGCTGGTTGGCAAGCTCGTGAAAGCCGCCGACACCATGCGCGACAGCGGGAACCTCTACATCACCTGGGCCAAGCACTTTGCCGCGCTCGCTGAGGGGAACTCCGACGCCAGCACGGATGAGGACGAGACCGACGACTTCGACGTCGATCCGTAGCTCCTCACCGTCCCGCCCCTCTCAAAAAACACTCAACCCGTTAAAGATCTTGTGCTACAATCCCTGCGTCGTTCCCCGGTAGCTCAGTTGGTAGAGCAGCCGGCTGTAAGTATTGCAGCTTCCACAGGAAACTGTGGTTGAAACTTCGGGTGAATTCAGGGAAGCCTGCCCCGGTTCCAAGAAGAGCCGGAACGGTAATCCTGAGCGAAGCCTGCCGAAGGGCCTGATCGTAGGCAGGACCGTGCAGAGACTAGAGGCTGAGGAGCCCATCCAATAAGGCCTCACAAGCGCCCGACACCCTCCCCTAGCCTCACCTAGGCGGGTGAAGAGATAGTCCGAGCCCCGTCGAAAGACGAGGAGTTCTCGTAACCGGCTGGTCGCAGGTTCGAGTCCTGCCCGGGGAGCCA
>CAYZTJ010000146.1:3496-8064 GCA_964481215.1 uncultured Nitrospira sp.
ACGAGGAGTTCTCGTAACCGGCTGGTCGCAGGTTCGAGTCCTGCCCGGGGAGCCAATCTAAGAGGAGGCTGTCTTTCGTAGCTTGAAAGACAGCCTTTTTCTTTGGGACAATCAGGCCATGCCGACCGCCCGCCGCTATTGGCTCATGAAATCCGAGCCCGAGGCCTTTTCGATCGACGACCTGGCCAAGGCGCCCAAGCAGACCACCTGCTGGGACGGTGTCCGGAACTACCAGGCCCGGAACTTCATGCGATCGATGCAGGTCGGCGATCAGGTCCTCTTCTACCATAGCAACGCCGATCCACCCGCGGTGATGGGCATCGCGGAAGTCGTGAAAACGGCCTACCCGGACGATTCGGCCTTCGACCAGAAAGACCGGCACTATGATTCGAAGAGCACGCCGGCCAAGCCCCTCTGGGACATGGTGGACATCAAGCTCGTCAGAAAGTTTCCAGCCCCGCTTGGGCTCGATACCCTTCGGAAAGTTCCGGTTTTGAAAAAGATGGAGTTGCTGCGCAAGGGCTCTCGCCTCTCCGTCCAGCCCGTTCGCCACGAGGAATGGTCTGCGATTCTTGGGCTCTCCGGCAGCTCGTCGCGACGATTGAGCTAGCATCCCTCCATGCTCGCATCACGGTTCACGGTTCACGACTTTCAGCCCCATCCCTTGCTCCGCTCGGCCCACGCGATGACGATTTTTCCGAGGGTCTGGCCGAGGCCTGATGCCTTACAGGGAATCCCTGCGACCGAACGGCTCTTTTCAGTCGCGCCGAATGTCCAGGTCATGGGGGTCTGCAGTTGGCAGCCGGCGCCGGCTCGTCATCGCACACTGATCGTCGTGCATGGCCTTGAGGGCTGCCACGACTCGCACTACATGCGGGCGATCGCTGCGAAGGGCTGGCGCAAGGGACTGAATGTCATCCGATTGAATCAGCGCACCTGCGGCGGCACCGAGCACCTCGCCCCGACGCTCTACCACAGCGGGTTGAGTGGAGACCTTCGCGCGGTGATCACGGAACTGGCCGACCGTGACGGCCTATGCGACATCTGGGTCGCCGGGTTCTCGATGGGTGGACAGCTATCCCTGAAGATGGCGGGAGAGGCGGGCGCGTCGATTCCCGCGTTGCGCGGCGTCTTCGCGGTCTGCCCTAATCTGGACCCGCCCTCGGTCATCGTGGCCTTGGAGCGACCGGCGAACCGATTCTATCAATCGCACTTTCTTTCGAAGCTGAAAGAGCGCGTCCGGCGCAAGTCCGCTCTGTTCCCAGGCCGATACGACCTGACTCCCCTCGAACGGCTCAGGGGCGTGCGGGGCTTCGACCACCACTATACCGCTCCGGAGTTCGGCTTTGCGAGCGCCGAGGACTACTACGCCCGCGTCGGGGCTTCGCACGTGCTCGACCAGATTCGCGTGCCGACCGTGATCCTCACCGCCCAGGACGATCCGATCATTCCCTTCCGGAGCTTTGAGACGGAGGCGATTCGGAAGAATCCGGCCATCCGCCTCGTGGCCCCGCGCCATGGCGGTCACTGTGGCTTTATTCAACGAGCTAATGGAAAGGAAGATCGGTACTGGGCGGAAAATCGAATCGTGGAGGCGGTGACGGAAGCCTGAACAGCCCCGCGCTACTCGCCCATCACTTGCACGATGAGTTCACGCGTCCGGGCTCGCGTGTCAAAGTCGACCACCACGACCTGTTGCCACGTCCCCAGCATCAAGGCCCGATGGCCGAAGGGAATCGTCAGGGACGGGCCCTGCATCTGCCCTCGCAGATGACTGTGCCCGTTGGTTTCGCCCGCGTTCAGCCGATTGTGCTGCCAGTTAGGATCGGCCGGGATCAACCGGTCCCAGATGGCCTTCGTATCCAATCTGATGCCGGGCTCATCTTCGATGATGAGCACGGAGGCCGTCGTGTGCTTGATGAACAGCGTCGCAATCCCGGCCTTGAAGCCGGAATCGGCCACAGCCTTCTGGACCAGGCTTGTGATGTTCTCGATCTGGGTCTCCCCCTTCATGCTGACGCTGAGTTGCGCCGTATGAACTGCCATCACGCCCTCCCCACCGTCAAGCTCCGGAGATAGGCGCGTTCGCGGGGGGAGAGCGGCGCCCGGCGCGATTCAGCCAGAATCCGATCGAAAGCGCCCTCTGAGGCAAGCCGCTTCAACGCATCCAGCACGGTATCACTCAGGATGCCTTCCTGCCGTAGCTTATCGAGATAGGCGATGGCCTCGCTCAACTGTTCGCGCGACCTCGTGTAATAATCCTTCCCACGCTGCCGATTACTGTAGGCCTCGAATTGTTCGCAGGCCACCATCACCTCGCCGAGTTGCTTGACCCAGGGCGGCGCCTGCGCCAGCCGCTCCGGATAGTAGTAGTACAGCATGACGCGGGTCATCCAGGGAGCCCACGTCACACCCATCCGAGCGAGTTGCGGTTTCACGCGACGGAGCTGCCGCTGGAGCCGCCGCGCATAGCCCAAGCGCATCTCCACCTGCTCCTTGGCCCAGGGATCAAGCACGATGCCTTCTTGTGTAAGAGCCCCCCGATACCGCGCGAGAAAGGCCTCCGTCTCCCGTCCATACGTGGTCTCAGGGTGAACGGCTCGCCATTCACGAGGCCGCGTGGGAATCCCATGCGTGCGGGCCCAGGACCAGATCGCCCCAAAGAGCTTCCGGTCGAGACCCGCCCGGCCAAGATCGTGCAGTAAGCAGGCGATCTGATAGTTGCGAACCCGTTGGGGGGAATGGCCAAGCCTGAGAGCGACCGCGGCGCACATGCGCGCGGTCCGCAGGGCATGGGGTCGATCGTAGCCGCGAATGACGCGCCCCTTGATATGCGGGTGTGGGAAATCATAGAGACGCAAGAGCGCGACCGCGAGCGCACGCGGCACCACCAACGGCGCAGCGTCTCGGGATGCAGAGGCCTGTCGAGTCAGTTTCGGCACGAGGCTCGCTCCGGTCTCAACCGCGCAAACGGTACCATAGGGCCGGAGGCCCCGCAAGCGCTCTCGCCGCCAGGATCCGCGTTGTTCCGCGCCACGGCGTCTGGACCCTATCGATGATATACTGAGTGCTATTCCACGTAGGGCAGGTGCATGGCGTTTGACCGTCTCGTGATTCGACCGATTGTCTTCCTCCTGCCCCTTGCTCTGACACCTGGCCCGAGCTGGGCGGAAGAAGCGATACCCGGTTCGCCCTCGGCTGCCCCCTCCGGCTCCGCGCAAGCAACGCCACAAGACTCTCCATCGTCACCGACACGGACCTCGGCCGCATCGAATCCTGCCCTTGCGGAACTGCGCGAAGCCGTGCGGCTCCGCCCCAAAGACGCAGCGGTCCATTACGACTTGGCCGTGGGCCTGCTCGCGGCGCACATGGTTCCCCGGGCAGCCTTCCCATCACCCGCCAATCCGCTGAGCCCCGTGCTCGAATCGATTCAAGCGCTCAGAACCGCCGCTCGCCTCGCTCCTGATTGGCGCGACCCTCGTCTCCTCCTCGGGGACACGCTGTATCGAGCGGGCGATCTGAACGGCTCCCTGAATGAGTTCCGACGCCTCGCACAGGAGGGCCGGCCCGACCCGCGCGCGCCGTTGGGCCTCGCCAAGGTACTGATCGCCAAGCAGGATTGGCCGGCGGCTCAAGCCGCTTTGAAAGAAGCCATTCGACTGGAGCCGACTTTGGTCGAAGCCCACTATCTGTTGGGAGGCGTGCTCTATAGCCAAGGCCGCGTTCGCCCCGCCATCGACGCCTATCGCAAGACGCTGTGGTTGAAACCGGACTTCGCGGATGCCCATCATCAACTCGGGCTGCTCCTGAAGCTCGGCAATCAGCAGAAGGAGGCCGTCGAGGCCTTTCGCCGAGCGGCAGAAGGCGGCCTTCCGGACGCGCAGTTTCTGGTTGCCCAGGCCTACAAGACCGGGAACGGCATCTCCGCGGAGTTGAGCCACGCCATCGGCTGGTGGATCCGCGCAAGCGAACAGGGCCATGCCCAGGCCTGGATGGCGCTCAAACAACTGAGGCGCCTGGCCCGGGCCGGCGATCTCCAGCCGGCGACGAAAGGCGCAGCGGAAGCCTCCAAGGCCTTTGCCGATTACCGAGCGTCCCTCTGGCAGGAAGTCCCGGACCTCCCTCGGACTGATGACCAGGATTCCGTGGGCCTTTCGCTGCTCTCCCGGGCGCGCGCGGCCGAAGCCGTGCCGATGCTGGTTCGTGAAGCGCTGGCGCTCTCCGAGTCGGCCCAAGCCAAGCTGGAAGAACTGTATGAACAGGGTGGGCCGGAAGGCGTGCCGCCCTTTGATCCGCGCATCCTTGCCTACCTTGAGAAGGTGGCGACCGAAGACATTCTGGCCGGGAAGTTTACGCTGGCGCGGATCTACTTTCGCGGATTGGGCGTAGCGAAAGACCTGAAACGGGTGAAAGTCCTGCTGAAAGAGTTCCCTAAGGCGGAACGGGTCCGCATCTGGGAGCAGTTCGAAGCGGAACCGCCGGTACCCTGACTAGCCCGCATGATTCATGAACGCTTCTGCTGCAATCGTGGATTCGCCGCTGCGACAAGCCGGGGCGCGCCTGACCCG
>CAYZTJ010000147.1:0-8056 GCA_964481215.1 uncultured Nitrospira sp.
ATCTCGCGCATCAGCCAGTAACCGGCGAAGGGCAGCGGCAAGAGGCCGAACACGCCGATGAAATTGCCGACGTACCCCATCCAATCGTAGTGGTCGCGCTCATCGGACGTCTTCGCGCTCAAGTACCGAATCCCCGCGTAGGCGCCGCAGATGTACCCGCCGAGCACCACGTTGGCGATGAGGCGGTGAATGTTGACCGGCCACCAGGTGGGGTTCCACGTCGCCGCCCACGCGCGTTGAAAGTCCGTGCCTTCGGCGATGACGACCGGGCTGGCTTGAAAGGTGGCCCAGGAATTCGGCACGACCATGATGAAAAAGGCGAACACATTCAGCAGAAATCCGAGGAAGATGTGAAACGTCTTCTTGCCTCCGTCCTGCATGGCGTCCCAGCCATACCAATACATGTAGAGCGTGGCCGTTTCGAGCAGAAACAGGAGACAGTAGACCAGGAACGAGGGGAAGAAGATATCGGTCAGGTAGGCCATCAGCTTCGGATAAAAGCCGATGAGCAGGAACAGCAAGATTCCGCCGAAGAGCGCGGTCGTCGCGTAGGAGGAGGTCAGCAGCTTCGTAAACTCCTTCGCCAGCTTGTCATAGCGCTTCTCGCCCGTCTTCCAGCCCACGATTTCGCAGACCCAGGCGAAGATCGGCACCCCGAGCACGAAGCCCGCGAGCAAGAGATGGAGTTGGGCGATGACCCAGACGAGATTGCGGCTCCCCACGTAAGGGATGTCCCGATAGGCGACGTTTTGCGCGGCACTCGTCGCGTCTTGAGCCAGCGCCAAGAGGGGCGCTCCCCAGCAAGCCGCAAAGGCCGCGACGGCGGCCCACAGCAGCCCCTGGCTCGCTCGCCGTCGTCCGAGCTGCCTCAAGGTATCGCCCAGGTGTGTCATGACATCTCTCCTCATTCGCCAGGCTAACGACTCAGTGCGGCTTCGGAGCCTCCGCTTTGGCCGGAGCCGGGGCTGCCGCCTTGGCCGGCGCGGCCGGAGGAGCCGGCGCCGCCGACGGCTTGGCCCCGCCTTTCCCCTTCGTCTTTTCGGCTTCCTTCGCGTCCGCTTCCGCCTTGGCTTCCAAGGCCTTCAAGGACTCATCCGCTTTGGCCAGGAGCTTGTCGGTCTTGTTCAGCGCGTCCAGAGGCTTGAAGGGGGGCGCCGCCTTCGCCTCGGGCTTCTTGTACAGTTCGTGCACATGCGGGGTGGTGGCCGGCATCAGCCCCCAGAGCAAGAAGGCCACGACCACACCCAGACCCGTGACCGCGCCGAAGAGCAGGGGCTGGTCGGCCGGCACGCGCGACAGATCCCACTGGCGAACGAGCGCCTCGTACGAGGCGTTGGTCGGCTGACCCGCCGCCACTTGGCGCTTCACCAATCGGCCGAACAGCGAGAGCCCGATCAGGATTACGATAACGAGGACCAGGGTGGTTGGAACCCCCCAGAGCACCAGTTCGATCGTGATTTTCTCGGCGACGGGAAATGACTTGAGAAAATCCATCACCCAGGCGGCCACGTCCTTGGAGATCGACTTGGCGAATCCGACGAGGTAGCAGCCCAGCGTCCCATAGACGGCCGTCAGCAGCGTCGCCTGCCACCAAAGGGTGAGACCGAGGCCATCGGGCGGCTGCGTGCGCAAGCGCTCCAAGAAGACCGTCCGTCCCGCCACGCCGTAGGCCCAGATGTCGACGGGGATGGAGAGCAGCAGCAGGAAGGCGAGACCGGGCATCTCCCAGGGATGCTGGCCGGCGGCGAGCAGCAACAGGGCGATGGCCACCTTGATGGGCATGCCCGTCCAAAAGGCCGGCCACCAGACCGCCAGGCCCAACTTCGCGGGAGACATGCTGGCCCCTTCGCCGTTCATGGACACTCTCTCTCGACCACGACCGCCTAATCCAGGAACTCTCGATTGATGATCGCCGACACCGTAAAGATCAGGATGCTGGCCATCACCAGAATCCACCCGATGAGCGCGATCGGCCGCTTGAAGATATTCCGTTCGGGGCTGCGGTCGATGAAGGGCAGTGCGGCGAGCAGGGCCATGAACAGACCCGGCAAGGCCATCGCGCCCAGAAACTGTCCGAACTCGCCGGCGAAGATCTTCAACCGCAGCAATTGGAAGAGGAACAGGAAATACCATTCCGGTTCCGGGTGGTACTCGCCCGGGTCGGGCGTCGCCTCTTCGAGCAGGACCACCGGCTCGATGAACGCCAGGCTGCAGATCGTGCCGAACACCGCGGCCATCGCGACGATGTCCTTCCAGATCTGGCGCGGAAAGAAGTAGTCGGTCTTCGCCTTCAGCTCTTCCGGACTGCCCCGGAACGGACCGGCCGGTCCAGCTTTGCGGAACAGGAAGATGTGCAACCCCGCCAGCCCCATGAGGGTCGCCGGCAAGACCATCACGTGAATGACGAAGAAGCGGCTCAGCGTCATCTGGCCCGGCGTCGGCCCGCCCTTCAGGAAGCGCGCCATAAAGTCGCCGACGAGCGGCGTCTTGTCCATGATCTCGACGCCGACCGTGGTCGCCCAGTAGGCGCGCTGATCCCAGGGCAGCAAATAGCCGGTAAACCCGAAGCCCATCACGATGCCGAACAACGCGAGGCCCACCAGCCAGATCATCTCGCGGGGCTTCTTGTAGGCCCCCCAGAGAAAGACCTGGGACATGTGCGCAAAGACCATCACGACCATCGCGGAGGAGCCCCAGAAGTGATAGCTCAGGAGGAACCAGCCGTAGTCCACTTCGTGGATGATGTACTGGGTGCTCGCATAGGCGTGGTCGGCGCTCGGCACGTAGTAGAACATCAATAAGATACCGGTCACCGCCTGCATGATGAAGATGAACAGGAGGCAGGACCCCATCACGTAGGCCCAGCGCGACCCGCCGGGGACGGGCTCGTTGAGCATCTTGGCCTGGATCTTTTTCAGACCGACGCGCTCGTCGACGAAGGCGATGACTTTCTCGATCGCGGTCGGCTCTGTCGTCGTGTGGGTGTCCATCAGACGATCCGAATCTGCGCTTTGGTGCCCGCCTTGAATTCCATGTCGATGATTTCAATCTCGCCCGACGCGGACACCTTGATCGGCAAGGGGTCCAGGGAGCGCGGCGCCGGTCCGTCGAGCACTTTGCCGGTCTGATCGTAGATGCTCAGATGGCAGGGGCAGAGAAACACTTGGCCGAGAATCTTGTGCGAACGCCACTTGAATCCGCAGCCGAGGTGCGGACACTTGCCGGAATAGACCACGTAGGGCACATCCTTCTTGTTGACCCAGACGGTCTTGCCGGCGGAATCGCGAAACTCGATGTCCTTGCCGCGATAGATCTTCTCCAGCGTCTCCGGCTTGGCCTTCAGGATCCAGACGTTCTTTTCGACCTCCGCCTCCGGCATGAAGGCCTCTTTGACCTTCTTCTTGTACTTGAATTGGACGCCCACGTCGTCCGTCTTGATCTTGCCCACGTTGCCGATCTTCAGCCAGCCGTTGTCGAACGGGGCGTACATCGGCTTCATCAAGTACTTGAGGACCGGATAGACGAGCGGCAACCCGATGAGGAACCCGATGACGTGCGTGAAGTTGGAGAAAAACGTGCGGCGTTTGCAGTCTTTTTCGAGCTCGGGCACCGGGACCAGCACCTCGCCGGACTCGACATGCACATGATCTTCCAGCTTCGCGATCTCCACGTCGTGAATCGTCACATAGTCGTCGCGCTTCAGCGCCGGAAACTGATCGAGCTCGGAGGAGGCCGCGCGCAGGCGCACCAGCGACTCGGACACCTCCTGCACCCGCGACATGGGAATCTGCCGCTCCGGCGAGGCGGCGCCGTTTCCGACCACGATATGGCTGATCTCGTGCGACAGGGGATCGACGATCACCCGGGTGACTTCCCCGACTTCGCGATCCGTGCAGGCGACTTTGGACTTGAGCTTGGGCTGGTTCACGCGTCTACTTCTTCTTGATGGGTTTCGGAGTCTGGACGGACGTGTTTTTCAACGTCGCGAGCCAGGCGGCGAGAATCTCCACGTCCTTCTCGTCCATCACTTCCTTGTACTTGTCGGGCATCTTGCCCTTTTCGTATTCCTTCTCGAAGCCTTCCGCCATCCAGCTCTTGGGATCGAGAATTTTCACCTTGATGTCCGCCGCCGCGAGATAACTGCCGATGTTGTCCAGCTCCGGCCCGCGCTTCTTGCCGCCCTCGCCTTTCAGCTTATGGCAGTTGTAGCATTCCTGGTCCTGCCAGATGGCGAAGGCTTTTCCTTCCAGATCCTTGGCGTCGGTCGGCACGCCAGCCGCCGGGGCTCCCGCGACTCCTCCGCCCGGGGCCCCGGCGCCGCCGGCATCCGGGAGATCCTTGGCGAGATTCTTCAAGCGCTCATTGATGGCTTTCGCTTGCTCTTCCAGGCCCTTGGCGCGGGCGATCAACTCCTCCGTTTTCCCGATTTCCGCCAGCTTCCGCTTGGGCGCGAGAATGCGATCGATCTTCCCCTTCTCGTCCTCGGGGTCATACTGCGGCCAGAGCGAGGCGCCGGTAATATACGCGGCGGACAGCACCAGGTAGAAGGCCAGCAGCCCGATGACCGCCTTGAACCCGCTCAGCGGCGCCATGGGCGAGGCATCGAGCAGAATAAACACCAGCGTGCCGAGGACCGCGTAGCCCACGAACATCATCTGGAAGATCGGAGGAAAGCTCAGCGCGGCCGACACGCCGAAGAGGACGCCACCGACGATCACGCCACCGATTATTTTTTTGATCACGTTCGCCCCTCACCCTGAATAAGGTCGCGCCACACCGGCGCCTCGACGCTACTTCGCGCCCGCCGGCACCGCTCGCCCGTCCGGCGCATGCGATTTCACCTCGGACGCCCGAAGCGTAATGAGAATGGCAAAGCTCACGACCGCATAAAAGACGATGGTGATGCCCGTGATCCACCAGGCGGAATAGGCCAAGGTCGGCGTGAACGACTCCGCGCTGAAATCCGGCACCAGGTTGTAGGTGTGGAAGTACTTCCGCACCAAGGACCGCACCGCGCCCATGAGGCCCATGGTCCAGATCGCGCTGAAGGCCAGGAAGATCAGCACGAACTGGGAAATAAAGTCGATCTTGCCCCAGACGATGGTGCCTTGCTTGATGGCCCGGTTGTAAATGATGTAGTTCACGATCGTCACGAAGACGAGCGTGAAGGCGGCGGAGTTCTTCGCCGGCATCAAGGCCAGGAAGTTCCAGTCCCCCGGAATCTCCAGCTCGGGGACCAGCTTGGCGCCCGTCGGCACGAACCCGTGCGGCGTCAGCCAGATGGCGTTCCCGACGATGACCATCAGGAATCCGATCTTGATCACCGCGCGCGAGGAAACGGTCAAGGGAATAAACCGGCCCAACACCACGGGCAACAGGGCCAAGGGCGCCAACACGGCCAGGGACGTGGGATCGGGCACCGGGTAGATCGTCCAGGTGTAGGTCATCACGAAGGGAATGGCCACCATCACCAGCGGCGTCAGCACCGTCATGCGGACGCGCTCCACCCCCTCGATGCGTTTCATGCTGAGCCAGATGTAATAATTGCTGGCCAGGAAGATCAGCCCGATCATGGCCCCCTGCATCTCGAAGAACATCGAGAGCTGGTCGGCCATCATGTAGGGACAGATGGAGGCGTCGTAGTCGCAGAGCTCGTACGCCAGCAGGTAGCCCATGAACGGCAGCGCCAGCAGCGCGCCGACGCCGATCATGTTCCCGACGAACCCCATCCAGTCGTAGTACGAGCGATCCTGCTCGTTCTTCGCGCCCATGAACATATAGGCCGCGATCAGTCCCGCGATGAAGCCGCCGAAGGTCACGTTGCCGACCAGCCGGTGCAGATTCAACGGCATCCAACTGTAGTTGAAGACCTTGTCCCAGAGGCTCGCCGACTGGATGAACTCGACCAGCGAAACACCCTCGGCCGCTTTGGCCGGCGTATTCATGAACGAGGTCGGCCCGTCGATCACGAAGAGCGTGATCGTCCCGATCAGATTGAGCAGCACGCCCAAGGCAATGTGCCGCGCCTTTTTCTCCCCCTTCCACGCGTCCCACGTATAGAAATACATGTAGAGGACGATGGTTTCCCCGATGAAGAGAAGGGGATAGAGGAAGGCGAAGATCAGGAAGAAGTGGTTGATCAACCAGGTGGTGAACTGCGGATAGGTGGCCAGCAGCACGAAAATGAAGAGGCCGCCGGTCAGCGCCGTCATGCTGTAGAGGATGACGGTGACCTTCGTAACCTCCTTCGCCAGCCGGTCATAGCGGGGATCTTGCTTCCGGAACCCCAGCCACTCCGAAATCACGACGAAGATCGGAGCGCCGAGGATGAACCCGGCAAACAGGATGTGGAGTTGGGCGACGATCCACACCGCCGTCCGATTTCCGGTATACGGAAATTCTCCGACGGGTGCGGCAGGCACCTGGGCCGAGGCGGTGGTGGCCCAGACCGCCAAGAGCCCGAACAGCATGAACAGACTACGTTGCCATGTTTTCATGGTGTCTCGCCGCCCTCCCCTCCACCCCGACATCCAAATTTAAAATAACAAATTTTAAATTGGCCTCGCGCTCCTCAGTGTCCCGCCGGAGCCGGCGCCGCCGGGGCTGCTGGAGCCGCCGGAGCCGCGGGCGCCCCTGCCGGAGCCGCAGGCGCTGCCGCCGCCGGAGCCGCCGCTCCGGCCGAGCCGACCGCCACCCACTCCTTCTTATTGGCGTCCCATTCCTTGCCGGCCAACCCGAAATTCCGCTCGAAGGCCACCAGCTTCCAACGATCCTCTTCCGACAGCTTGCTCTTCCAGGCCTTCATCTTCGTGTTCGGCACGCCCTCGGAAATACGCCAGAACCACACGGAGTCGGAGTAGAGCTTCATACGGTCCGTCACACGGAAATCGCGCGCGCCCGCCTTGACCGGCTTCCCATCCTTGCCGTGGCAGCTCGCGCAGTTCACGTCCGGGTTCTTCGCGCCGATGAAGAGTTCCTTCCCTTCCTCGACGATCTTGGGGTCCGCAAACCAGCCGGCCGGCATGTGCTTGTCCGCATATTCCGCCGGAGGCGCCGGAGGCGGCACGATCGGCCCTTCTCCGCCTTCTCCGCCGCAGCTCACCAGCGTCAACGCCAGACCGGCGCTGCCCGCCACCATCACCGCCGACGACCACCAGGTTGTACGCTTCATGTTGAAACGGCTCCTTTCCTTGTTCCTGACTGCATGCAGTTCGCGCGCTCAGCTCACTCTCTTACGCTTGTGCGCCGCAAATCCGCCCTACACAAAACCGCCTTTGCTCTCACCCCTGGCGGGAGCAAAAGCGACGTTCGCTCAGTTTCGCTGCCTCTCGCTCGCTCACGAATCTCGTTTTCGTTTCGCTCCTTTACCGCCCCGCTGCGCTTTGACCCGCTGCCGCGCGAACGTGCGGCCAAGGATCGCCGCGACGGCGAGAACGCCTAAGCCCGCCCCATAGTAGACCCAAACCGGCGCCCCACCTGCCCCGGCTCGCACGCAGCCCGTCCCGAAGTGAACACGAAGACCGCGCTCGCTCTCCGTATCCTTCGGATCGAATTCGATCTTGCGCTCTTGACGCTCTTTGCCGACTTCGATGAGGAGGGGATCGCCGACATTGTCATTGTGAAGGTGGAGGATGGTCTTGTAGTAGCCGTTGGCGTCGGTGTAGACCGTCGCCCCCACCGACACGCGGGTATCCTTGACCAAGACCGGTGTTTCAGGAACCGGTTTCCCATCGGGGCCACACACATATCCATCGACCGTAAAGCGGTGATCCGCTTCGTGCATGGCACCGGCCCGCGGGAGGCACAAGACAAGGACACCGAGGACCGCAGCGAGACTCGCTATTCTCACCACGGTCGCGCGCCTCACAACCCGCTGGTCGGTACAACCTGGAGGGCACTCTCATGGAGACCAATCGCCGCTCGGGTCTGCACCCGGGCGCGCGTCGTCTCACAAGTCAATGATAAAGACAGAAAAATGAGCAAAACACCCTAACTCCAGGCTTAGGGCGGACTTTTCTAGCACAGACCGTTTTGGCTTGTCAAAGCAATTTTGGGC
>CAYZTJ010000148.1:0-7924 GCA_964481215.1 uncultured Nitrospira sp.
GACGGCAAGGCCTTTGAAAAGATCATCCAGTATGTCCGCAAGGAACAGCCCTGGCTGCTGATCGTCGGGCGCATCGGCGTCCACAGCGACGAAGACATGGACATCGGCAGCAACACCGAAAACCTGCTCCGGAGCGCCGGCTGCCACGTGCTGGTCTCCAACCGCAAGTATGTCCCGCCGATCGACACGCAGGCCGAGTACACCATCGCCTGGACGGAAGAGGCGTTGGCGCGGATGGAGAAGATTCCCGTGTTCGCCCGCGGCGTCGCCAAAACCGCGATCCATCGCTACGCGATCGAGAAGGGCCACACGATCATCAGCAATTCCGTGGTGGATTCGGCCGTCGGCCACATTCTGCCGAAAGGCGCCATGGACGCCATGCGGGCCCTCGGCGGCAGTTTAGAGGCGGCCGGCATCGACCGCAACAAGATGCAAGCGGATGACTCGGTGGCGAAAGACCTCATGGGCAAGACGCTCAGCGGCATGATGACCGACGTCGTGCAGGAAAAGCCGGCCGTGAGCCCGGGCACCCAGGCCTATCTGGACCGCATGAGCCAAAACTACTTTGTCTGCGACGGCTGCGGCTACATCGGCAAGGGCGACACGCCGGTGCAGTGCCCCGTCTGCGGCGCCGAAGGCGCGAAGTTCAAGAAGGTCGACAAGAGCATCTTTGAAGCCGCCGCCAAGGCGGAAGGCACGCTGGAGACCGAGCTCGCCTACGATGACGTGCCGATGCAGTGGACGAAGGACGCGAAGGAAGCGATCCGGGCCGTGCCCGCCGGCTTCCAGCGGCGGCGCGCCAAGGCCAAGATCGAGAAGACCGCGCGCAAGCTCGGCATGACCACGATCACATTGGAATACGCGGCGCCCATGATCAAAGAAGCCGCCGACGAAGACTACCAGCCTATTTTCGCCAATAAGGGCACCGGCACCGCAGAGGGCGCGGACGCGCTGGTGGCCGGAGCCGCCCCGAACGGCAACGGGACCCACGCCACTGGAGGCACGCCTATGGAATCCGCCAAGTCCGAGCAGACCCCTGCGGGCGATGGGTTCACCTGGACCCCCGAAGCCCAGCAACGGCTCGAGCGCGTGCCGCCGGGTTTCATGCGCGAGTGCACCCGCTCGCTCATCCAGAAGCATGCCGGCAAGGTGGGCGTCACTCTCATTACCCTCGACGTGGCCAATCAGGGCATCGATGAAGCCAAGGGGTTCATGGAAGAGGCGATGAAGTCCGGCAACCTGAAAGAGATCATCGCCACCCTCACCGGCCAGCCCAGTGCCAAGTCCTGAGTGCTGAGTCCTCGATCACACGCATGATCTTACACGTGTCGAATTTCTCCCCTCAGCGCGTCGCACTCGTTACCCAGCGCTCGATTTGACGTATGGGCAAGTCTCTTCCGATCCTCAACGCCTCGCTGTTGCCTGGAGTGTTCCGGAACTCATCGCTCAGCACTGACGGCGTCAGGCCCCACACGGAAACGCGCGGAAGGGGGCCAGACCCCGGGCACTCAGCACTCAGCGCTCAGCACTCAGCACTGATCCACGACGGCCGCACGGTCGACGACTTCAAACCCTATCTCGTCGCGCTGAATCTCACCAAGCGCTGCAATCTCAAGTGCGACCACTGTTATCTCGACGCCACCACCAAAGCGGGCGGCGGGTCCGACGAGTTGACCACTTACGAATGCCTTCGGTTGATCGATCAGATCGCCGAGGTGAACCGCGGCTGCCTGCTCGTGATCACCGGCGGCGAACCGCTCACCCGCCCGGACATTCTGGACATCGCCCGCCATGCGGTGCAGTTGGGCTTCATGGTCGTGTTCGGCACCAACGGGATGTTGATCGACGACGCCATGGCCACGCGGCTCGTGGACATCGGCGTGGTCGGGGTCGGCATCAGTATCGACTCGCTCGACGCGGCGAAGCACGACGCCTTCCGCGGCGTGCGCGGCGCCTGGCAGGGCGCGGTCGAGGGCATCGAAGCCTGCAAGCGCAACGGGCTCCAGTTCCAGGTGCATTTCAGCGCGCAGCCGATGAACTACCAGGAGCTGCCCGCCGTGGTGGACTGGGCGCACCAACTGGGCGCCAAGGTGCTGAACGTCTTCTTCATGGTCTGCACCGGGCGCGGCGAGGAACTTTCGGACATCACCCCGTCCCAATATGAAGAAGTGCTCGGCTACCTCGTGGACTGTCAGCCCAAGTATCCGGGCATGCTGGTGCGGGCGCGCTGCGCGCCGCACTTCAAGCGTTTGGCCTATGAGCGCGATCCCAACTCGCCCATCACCAAGGCGACCGGTTACATGGGCGGCGGTTGTCTCGCCGGCACGAACTACGCGCGCGTGACGCCGAACGGCGAGCTCACGCCCTGTCCCTACATGCCGCTCTCCGCCGGGAACGTGCGCGAGCAGAGCTTCACCGCGCTGTGGGAGCAGTCGGATGTGTTCAACTCCTTCCGCTATCCGCACCTCAAGGGCAAGTGCGGGGACTGCGAATACAGCGAGATCTGCGGCGGCTGCCGGGCGCGCCCCTATGTCGACCACGGCGACTGGCTGGATGAAGACCAGTGGTGCCTCTACACGCCGAAGGGCGGAGAGAAGGTCCAAGTGGCCTTCAATATCCCGGAAGAGACCGAGGTGGCCTGGGATGAGGCCGCGCAGCTGCGCTTGAGCCGCATCCCCTATTTTCTCCGCGCCATGGTCAAGAAGGGCGTCGAGCGGCAGGCGCGGGAGCAGGGGCTGGCCACCGTGACCGTCGACTTGATGGAAGAGTTGCGCAAGAAACGCTTCGGCAACGACACGCCAGTCTTTAAATTTTGACGTGAGGGGTCAGGCGTAAGGGGTGAGGGGTATGAGAAGCAGAAAGCTTCCCTTCAGCAGACTTGACCAGCCCCCTTTCACCTCACGCCTCACGCCTCACACCTAACGGCCTTCACATGGACGGACTCCAAAGCCTCTTGACCGATTTCAATCAGCTCATTCCGATCCTCAATCACTGGCTGCACCTCGTCTCGGCGGTGATCTGGATCGGCGGGCTGGCCTTCCTCGTGATGGCCGTCACGCCGGCGCTCCAAACCAGCGTCCCCAAGGAATACGTGAAGCCGATCGCCGACGCCTTCTACCGGCACTACAAGCGCGTCGTCGGGGTGCTGCTGGTGGTGATTCTCTTTACCGGCGGCGTGAATCTGCACTACGTCAACAAGATGGTCACCTCCCAAACCGAGCTGGGTCTCCAGCACCACGCCCGCTACTTGACCATCTTCTTCATTAAACTGACCCTCGTGCTGGGCATTCTCACGCTGTTTCTCTACACCGTGATCTTTCGCACGGATGCGACCGGCGACGAATCCGAGGACGAGCGGGAGGAGCAGCGGCGGGAGCCCGTCCCCTTCCAGCGCGCCGCGCTCGCCATCGGCCTCTTCATCATCCTCTGCGCCGCCGCGTTGAAGCACCTGCATCAATAGCACTCCGAGAGCTGATAGCTGATGGCCGATAGCGTATAGCCTCGGAAGTGAAGGATTCCCTCGGCCGGCCTACTGCCCCTCCTTTCCCCTTCCCGAATCGTCCCACGAATCCCCAAGCCATAAGCCATCAGCGATAAGCCATATGCTCCCCGCTTCCGCCCTACTCCCTTCGGAGTAGAGGCGGCCTGAGCCGCATTTCGTACGTACTATCGCGTTCAGCCCGAGCCCCACTCCCCTAAAATGGTGGCGTCGAAGGATTGACAATCTCCGGATCATCTGCGATCTTCGACACTCCCGCATCGGCACGGACGCCTTAGGTGGGATTCACGAGGCGTCCGTGTCCAACTTGCTCCCGAAACACCATCGCATTCTCGAGAAGGGACTCATGGAGTTTCCGCCCTTCGGGGTGGATGACTCCGGCCTGAAGATCCGGGACGTCAGCGGCGTCACGATTCGCGCCAACGTCGAGTACCTCGAAGAGATCATGGACCGCGCGCGTGGGCCGGGCGCCGGCGCCGACATGGTGGATCGGCTCGTCTCCCTGCTCAACGGGCGCATCCTCGATCCGACCTACCATGTCACGCCCGACTTCCTGAAGAATCCCTGGAACAGCTACTCCTACGAATTCGCCTGCTTCCTCGGCGAGTTCTGCAGCGACCTGTCGGGGGACAGCCAGTTTCAATCCAAAATGGCCCGGCAGAAGTTCCTGTCCTCCCTGGTGGTCGCGCTGGGCAGGCCCTTTTCGATCGCCAAGATCTACGAGCTGTTCCCGCATTTCGGGCAGAAATTCGCCAAGGACTCGCTGGAGTTTCAGGTCCAGTCGGTCACCCCCGGCCGCGCGGTGCTCCGCATGGCCTTCACCGATCGCGTGGCCCGGCAGTTCGGCGCCTACCGCAACGCCTGCGCATCGCTCGTCTGCGACGCCACGAAGTCCGCGCTCGCCTCCGCCCCCGAGCGCATTCATGGGCAGCTGCCGGCCGCCGTGAAAGACTGTTCGTGCATGGCGGACGGGTCGCTGTTTTGCGAGTGGGAGTTGACGTGGGAGGCCGAGGACACGGGCTTCCTCTCGCGAGTCGCCTCGCGACGGGCCCAGCGCCTTCGCAACGGACGGCCGGAAGATCGGCTCATCCAGGAACAACTCAAAGAGTTGGAGTCACGGCACGAGCAACTGCGGGAAGCCTATCTCGACCAGCAACTGGCCACGGTGGAGCTTCGGCGGCGCCTTCGGGATGTGGAAGCCTTGAGCCGCCGGATCGAAGAACTCAACGTGGGCCTGGAAGAAAAG
This sequence comes from uncultured Nitrospira sp., assembly GCA_964481215.1. GTDB lineage: Bacteria > Nitrospirota > Nitrospiria > Nitrospirales > Nitrospiraceae > RSF151. The sequence continues at coordinate 4,746 of CAYZTJ010000148.1, forward strand.
GTCAAAGAGCGCACCGCGGAATTGGAGCGGGTGAACCAGGAACTTCAGGCAGCCAATCAGCGCCTGAAAGAACTGGATCAGCTCAAGAATTCCTTCGTCTCGATCGCCTCCCATGAATTGCGCACGCCCATGACCTCCATCAAGGGCTACGTGGACAATCTCCTGGAAGGGATCGCCGGCGCGCTCACGGCGAAGCAGACCACCTACCTCTCGCGCATCCGGCACAATGCCGACCGGCTCACCCGCTTGATCGCCGATCTGCTCGACCTCTCCAAGATCGAGTCGGGCCAAGTGCCGCTGCACCCGGGGCCCCTGCCCCTCCCCGAACTGGTGACCGAGGTGGTCGACTCTCTCCAACCGCTGGCCAAGCAAAAGGGATTGACGCTGCTGACCACCCCGCTGGATGAGAAGGCCGTGCTCCAGGCCGATCGCGACAAGCTCACGCAGGTGCTGACCAACCTGATTCAGAACGCCATCAAGTTCACCGACCCGGGCGGGACCGTGACGGTGGAGAGCGCCGCCAAGGGCCGGGACTTCATCTACCTCTCCGTCGCCGATACCGGCTGCGGGATTCCGCCGGAGGAAGTGGGCAGGGTCTTCGACAAGTTTTTCCGCGGCAGCCAATCGGCGCCGCAGACCCCCGGCGCGGGTCTGGGCCTCGCCATCGCCAAGAGCCTCGTCGAACGCCACGGCGGCGAAATCTGGGTGGAGAGCCGCCCCGGCCAGGGGAGTCGCTTCTCGTTTACCGTGCCGATCGAGAGCCGCAAGATATAGCCACCTGCAGGAGCCATGAGATACTCCATTCGGATCTCCTTTTCTGAGAAACCGGCTTGTCCAAGCTCTCCTTCACGGCCAGACATTCAACAAGCCGGACATGCGCACCCGTTACCGGGTTGCAATGCCAAATTGATTGGGTTACCTTGCCTTCACCATTGGAGATAGGGTGCGCTCAGCGATGAGTCGGAGTGTGAATGGAGATCCAGTTCGAGTGGGACGAAAAGAAAGCCCAGATCAATCTCAAGAAACATGGCGTGTCATTTGATGAAGCCGCCACAATTTTCGGTGACACCATGTCTATTACAATTGATGATCCGATCCACTCCACTAGCGAGCCGAGATGGATTACAATCGGTCGGTCAGCTCAGGGCAAACTCCTGGTTGTCGCTCATGCCGAGCGAGGCGACGACATTCGTCTGATTTCGGCTCGCAAGGCAACACGGAAAGAGAGGCACGTCTATGAGGAAGAAAGCGGACAAGGCCGGCCATGAGATGCTTCCCGAATATGATTTTCGCCGAGGGGTTCGAGGAAAATATGCGGACCGCTTTGCCGCGGGCTGCAATGTCGTAGTCCTCAGACCCGACGTCGCCAAAGTCTTCCCGACTTCGAAGGCGGTCAACGACACACTGGAAGCCCTCGTGAAGCTAGCCCGCAAAAGCGCGAGAAAGATACCCGCCTGAAGCAGGGGTTGGCGCGTGTTCACACATGGAAACCTGATTCGCGAAATTCCTTCCTTCCCAACGACCAGAGTGGAGCCCGTTATCGTGGAGAGCCCCACTTCGATAGCCTCAGTTCAAGATTCTGCCTCTCCCCGCTGAAAGCCGAAAATGGTCGAACGCCACGGCGGCGAGATTTGGGTGGAGAGCCGCCCCGGCCAGGGCAGCCGCTTCTCCTTCACCGTGCCGACATCTCAGAAATAAATCGTCTCGATCCTTCCACGGTCCCGCGGCACCCTCATCCCATCAGGCCATCAAGGGCGAATCGGATATGAAGGCGCATTCAGGCCTCACAATCCTGGATTATTCAGAGTGAATGAAGTAGAATGATTGTGCGACAAGGAGATGACCGATGGCCAAGACACTCACGATTCGAGTCGATGAGAAGACCTATGCGACCTTCGTGAAGAAGGCGCGCGCTGAGAATCGCTCCGTCGCCAACTTCATCGAGACCGCGGTGCAAGCCCACATTCGGGAATCGGAGTTCGTCGACGATACCGAGATGGCCGAGATCCTCGGCAATGACCGGCTCCGGGAACGTCTGCAGCAAGGATCCAAGGATGCGACCCGAAAGAAAGGCAGACTGATTGGATAAATACAAGATCTTCGAGACCCGAACGTTTCAAGAAGACCTGGCGAAGATGGGAGAGTCAGGGCTGTCGAAGATCAGAGACAAACTGCACGAGCATGTGTATCCACAGCTGCGTGCGGCTCCTCATTTCGGACCCAATATCAAGCGGCTTAAGAATTGGATTCCTCCCACCTGGCGCTACCGAGTCGGTGCTTGGCGTTTCTTCTACGAGATCGACGAGACAAGTAAGACCGTCTTCCTCACGGTGGCGGAACACCGAAGCCGCGCCTACAGATAACGCCCCCTCGATTGTCTAGGTCTCGCTCCCCACCACTCCTCGCGAGGGACCGGCGATGGTCGAGCGCCACGGCGGCGAAATCTGGGTGGAGAGCCGCCCAGGCCAAGGCAGCCGGTTCTCATTCACTGTGCCGGTACGGCCAGAGTCTTCGTAGCTACACCATCGACCTATCCGAAGAATCTCCGCCGAAGAATCTCCGCCCCGTCAGTGACAAACACTTATGGTATGATGCGCCACCTGGAGCTGGCTCGCGTAGATGCAATTCGAGTGGGATCTCTCAAAGGAGGAAGCCAATCTTCGCAAGCACGGTGTGTCGTTTACGGAGGCGATGGAATCGTTTCTGGACCCGCAGGGGTTCATGCTGGTCGATCGCAAACATTCCGGTCGGGAGAAGCGATACTTCTGGGTAGGTCGGGTTTCGTCGGGACAGATCTTGACGACACGGTTGACCCAACGAGGCGACAGGATCAGAATTATCGGTTCAGCCCGATGGCGCAAGTATCGGAGGTTATACAATGCGCGAACCAAGTCTCGCACAGCTCAAGATTGATGAGGCCGCCACGGAGCGGATGCGCAAAGCGATTGCGGCGAGCAAGGCCGTCAAGATCACGATTACCCTAGACAGGTCGAGTTTGAAAACACTGCAGGAATTATCGAGAAAAACCGGCGTACCGTATCAGGACCTGATCGGCAAAACGGTCAAGGACGCAATGCGCAGACGGATCACCACGGATTCGCGGATCGATCGATTGGAGCGGGAGTTGAAGAAAATGAAGCGCATGCTCGTCGCCTAGAGCAAACGCCACGGCGGCGAGA
>CAYZTJ010000149.1:0-7798 GCA_964481215.1 uncultured Nitrospira sp.
TGGGCCAGCAGCAGGTCGTCATCAAGAGCATGGAACAGAACTTCCGCAAGGTCGAGGGGGTGGCAGGCGCCACGATTCTCGGCGACGGCACGGTCGGTTTCATCGTGGACGTGCGCGGGCTCCTCGAAATCGCCAGGCGGGACAGCCCCGTCGCGGCCTGACCACTCGTTTCTGACCCCACAAGACCTCCTGCATGAGACGGCGCCGGGTCCTGAACGATCTAGCGCCGTCGTCGGTTGCCACCTGATTCCATACCCCACTCAAGTATTCACCACAGGGACCGATATGTCCCTAGTGGCTGGGACATTGTCAGACGGAATCCCAGGACAGGACGGTAGACGCAAGCGACGCAGTGTGAGTCTGGCGAAAGGAGCATTCCATGGCAGCCGTGACCGCGGACAATGCGGTGAAGGAACTCAAAGATCAGGCAGGCCTCAGTACCGACGGCAATCAGTTCCTCACGTTCAGTTTGGGCGAGGAACTCTACGGGGTCGACATTCTCCGGGTGCAGGAGATCAAAGGCTATACGGCCGTCACGAAGATTCCCAACACACCGCCCCACATCAAGGGCGTGCTCAACCTGCGCGGCACGATCGTGCCGATCGTGGAGCTGCGGACGAAGTTCGGCATGCCGACCATCGACTATACGATGTTCACCGTCATCGTCGTCGTCGTGGTGCAGGACAAGGTGATGGGCCTGGTCGTCGATGCGGTGTCGGACGTGCTGGATATCGGGAAGAAAGACATTCAGCCGGCGCCGGAGTTCGGTAGCAAGATTGACGTCACCTTCATCAGCGGGATCGGGAAATCTGGCGAGAAATTGGTGTCGCTGTTGGACATCGACCGGCTGTTGTTGGATCCGGCGTTGAAAGAGACGCTCGCTCCGGCGGCATAGCGGAACAATCGTGCCAACGAAAGGCCGGCATCCTGCAGTCGGGGCACGGACGGCGTCCGAAAAGGGACGCCGAGCGGATTTCTCTGGGAGGAGACACACCAAGAGACTCCATGTCGAGCGGGTAGGAACAGAGTTTCAAAAAGGAGGGTTTGCCATGTTGACCTGGTTCGGAAATCAAAAAACTGCGACGAAGCTGATGGCCGGGTTCGCTTTGACCGGCGTCATCATGGCGGGGCTGACCGGCATCTGCCTGTACAATGCCGCGGCGCTCCGCGACAACACCGACAACATTCAGAACGTGCAGCTCAAGCCGTTGATGTTGATCACCCGTGTACGTGGAATGGTGCATCAGATGCGCGCCCAGACCATCACGGCGACGTTGACCGCGAGCGCCGCCGACCGCGAAGCCGCTTTAGCCAAAGTGCGCGACCTCAACAAACAACTCGACGAGGCTCGCGAAGCCTTCGCCAAGACCATTAAAGCAGACGTCGTGCAACAAGCGTACGATCGGTTCGTCAAGGAATACGACGACTATCGGACGTACCGTGATAACGTCATCTACAAGGCGCTGCAAGAAGGCAAGCAAGCTGAGGCCTTGGCCGCAATGAAGGGCGAGGGATCGGCCAAGTTTTCAGCGTCCATCGAAGCGATCAACGACTTGGTCGAGACCAAGACGAAGATCGCTCAGCAGAAGTACGAGGGCTCGGTCCAGACGTTCATGGAGACCCGGAACGTCATGCTCGTGGCCAGCGCGGTTGGTATTCTCTTGGGACTGATCTTCGGGTGGCTGTTGGCCAAGTTCATAGCGAAGAACCTCGCCAATGTGTTAAACGCGGCGGAGAAGCTGGGGCAAGGAGATCTGGAAGCCCGGGCCTCGGTGGTCGCGCGCGACGAAGTGGGACAGTTGGGTGACGCCTTCAACAAGATGGGAGAGCAGCTGGCCCGCACGCTGAAGAACCAACAAGAGGAAATTGCGGCCAAAGTGTCCGAGGTCAAAGGTGTCACGGATGCGATCGGCAAGGCGCAGGCTGTGATCGAGTTCAATCTCGACGGCACAATCGTCACCGCCAACGACAATTTCTTGACCTGTCTGGGCTATACGCTCAACGAGATCAAAGGGCAGCACCATCGGATGTTCTGCGACCCAGCCTATACCAACAGCCCGGAGTACAGCGCGTTTTGGGCGAAACTCAACCGCGGCGAGTACGAAATGGGCTTGTATCGCCGGCTGGGCAAGGGTGGCAAGGAAATCTGGATTCAGGCCTCCTATAACCCGATCCTGGACGTGAGTGGCAAGGTCTGCAAAGTGATGAAATTCGCGACCGACGTGACAGCGGAGAAGAACCGCAGCGCCGAGTTCGAAGGCAAGATCAATGCGGTCAACAAGGCGCAGGCGGCCATCGAGTTCAATCTCGACGGGACGATCCTGACCGCGAACGATAATTTCCTGGGCGCGATGGGCTATCGGCTCGACGAGATCAAAGGGCAGCACCACCGGATGTTCTGTGACCCGGCCTACACGAACAGCCCGGCCTACAGCGCCTTTTGGCAGAAGCTGGGGCGCGGGGAGTTCGACGCAGGACAGTACCGCCGGCTCGGCAAGGGCGGCAAGGAGATTTGGATCCAGGCCTCCTACAACCCGATCCTCGACGCCAACGGCAAGGTCTACAAGGTCGTCAAGTTCGCGACCGACATCACGGCGCAGAAAAAGGCTCAGGCCGAGATGGAACGGTTGGTGGCGGAAGCCCAAGCCGTACTTGGCAAACTAGCGGCCAACGATCTGACGCAGGAGCTGACGGGCCAGTATGAGGGCGAACTGGACAAGATCAAAGCCAGCATCAACGCCGTCGTGCGCAATCTGACGTCGACCATTACCCTCGTGCGGGAGGCCGTGGAAGGCGTCTCGGCCGGGGCCGAGCAGATCACGAAGGGCAACGAAGACCTCTCGCAGCGCACGAGCGAACAGGCTTCGTCGCTGGAAGAGACCAGCGCGTCGATGGAAGAGATGACCAGTACGGTGAAACAGAACGCCGACAATGCCAAACAGGCCAACCAGTTGGCGATCGCGGCGCGGGATACGGCGGACAAGGGGGGAGCCGTCACGGTCAAGGCGGTGGAGGCGATGGGCGAGATCAATAAGAGCAGCAAGAAGATCGCCGACATCATCACGGTGATCGACGAGATCGCCTTCCAGACCAATCTGTTGGCCTTGAACGCGGCGGTCGAAGCGGCGCGCGCCGGCGAACATGGCCGCGGCTTCGCAGTGGTGGCGGCAGAAGTCCGCAACCTGGCGCAGCGCTCCGCGACCGCGGCGAAAGAAATCAAAGGCCTGATCAACGAGTCGATTCAACGGGTCAACGACGGCAGTGAGTTGGTCAATCAGTCCGGAAAGACGCTGGAGGAGATCGTCAACTCGGTCAAACGGGTCACGGACATCATCGCGGAGATCAGCGCGGCCAGCCAGGAGCAGGCGAGCGGGATCGACCAGGTCAACAAAGCCATTATGTCGATGGACGAGACGACGCAGCAAAATGCCGCGCTGGTTGAAGAGACCACCAGCGCCAGCCAATCGATGAAGGAGCAGGCCAAGGAACTGATGCGGCAGGTGGAGGTATTCAAGGTGAACGGGACGACTGCCGGCCATCCCGCTGCCAGAGCGGCGGCCAAGCCGACCACCCATGTTCCGGTGAAGCCTGCTGCCAAAAAGCCAGCGCCGAAGGCGGAACACAAGGAACCGGCCGGCGTCGCCGCCGGCAACGGCCATGATCGCCGGGCCAAGAGCGACGAGTTCGAGGAGTTCTAGGGGCGTGAAGCGCACCCAGAAGCCAATGTTCAATGCTGAATGATGAATGTTCAACTGGAGATCGAGAATTAAACGCAGAACATTCTTGATTAGCACGAGAAGCGTTTCATGGTTCATGTTGTTCGTATTAACTCTTCGAATGTGAAACGTGGAACTTGAAATCCTGAGCGTCGTACGTGAAGCGTTGGAGTAACACGTGAAACGGGAGGCGTGAAGCGTCGAGCGTGAGGCGTCCGGATCCGGAACGAAGCACGCTTCACGAGATACGCTTCACGTTTCACGTTGTCCGGGCATATGAGACTCGACAGACCCTATGTGGATCCACGCGAACAGGAAGCCCGGATCAGGGAACTGACCGTTCTGATCGACCAACCGTCCAGTTGAGAATCGCGCCCCTGTAAGGGTTGTACGATGCCGTGCCCCTGTTCGGGATCGCGGTTGTGCACCTGTCTTTGCACCCCATCCTGTCCGCAAGCTCCCGTACAAATGTCGTCCGAGGGAGACCGGTATCCCATAGAGCCCGGCGTAGTAGGACTGGTCTGTGCGTTCAACGCGCTTCGTCTCTGTCCTCCGTACTGGTCGTGCGAGGGCCATGTCAGTCCGAACGGCACACTCCTTCGTCTGCCACAGGTCTGGTTTTACAGCGGTCCGTCTTGTATCCGCGCCTGATCGCCGATACGGTGGCGCAGCTGCATGTGCAGCGAATGCTCTCGAATCCCTGGCATGCGTGCGTCTGTTACACCGACCATGGGTTGGAAACAGGGTTCAGCCTCGAGCCGGATGCCAAGGCCATTCCGCACCTGGATCTCCCGCTGCTCCGTTCCGACATGGCGCTCATCGCCGACCGCCTCGTATCACTGGTACGGGAGCGGGCACAGAACTACCTCGACCGCTATCGACACAGGGCCTCCTAGCGCCGACCTTCCTGCCGCCGGGTCGGCTACAACTGCCGCCGAGAGGAAAAAACTGCCGCCTCTTGATCGATCCCCGTCTTCAACCGCTCATTCCATGAGCCAAGCGTCCCTAACGGTCCGGCAAACTGTTTGCACTTCGAAATAGCCGATCATGGAGCACCCGCCACCTCAACCACTTGCGCCGCAGCCGCCTCTCGCGCGGATGTTGGTCTGGACGGCCCTGGTTGCGGGCTTGTTCATCTTCGATCTGTTGACGCCGCTCGGATATACGGTGCCGATTCTGTATGTGCTGCCGCTGCTCCTGACGTGGCAGATGCAGCTGCCGATTCATCCGGTTCTTGCGGCAGGCGGGTTGACTGTCTTGACCTGGCTGGGATTCGTTTACGGCTTTCCTGGCGACACGACGAAGGGTTTCTTCAACCGAACCGTCGTGTCCATCGTACTGCTCATCTGTTCGGTTGGGTTGATGCGGCACCGCTACGCGCGGTCGCTGATCGACGCCGTGACCCAGTTTCTCTTGTCCAAGGAACAGGAACTGTCGCGGATTACGAGAGACGCCAACATCGGGGTGTGGGAATGGAACCTGGACAACGATCGCGTCAGTTTCTCGCCCGAGTGGAAAAGCCAGTTGGGGTACGAGCCGAATGAATTGGCCGACCGCTTTGAGGAGTGGCGTTCCCGGCTCCACCCCGAAGACCTCACGCCCACCTTGGCCAAAGTGCGTGACTGTGTGGAGCAGCGCAGCAGAAGCCCGTACGAGGCGAAGTTTCGTCTGCGGCATCGGGATGGATCCTGGCGTTCCATATTGGCCCGGGGAAAACTGATCCTGGGAGCGGACAATCGGCCGGCCCGCCTCGTCGGGATCCACATCGACGTGACCGCGCTACAGCAGTTCGAGACGGCGTTACAGGAGAGCGAAAATCTCTTCCGGACCCTCGCGCAGGGCGCGCCCGTGGGCATATTTCGGACCGATCGAACCGGCTGCTGCCTGTACGTGAACGAGCGATGGTGTGAGATCACGGGCATCGCCGCCGACCTCGCGGCGGGCGAAGGCTGGGCGGCGTCCCTCCATCCGGAAGACCGGGAACGCGTCTTCGATGAGTGGCGGCAGGCCATCGCCGCGGGCAAACCGTTTGTCTCGGAGTATCGGTTTCTGTCGCAGGATGGGACGGTCCGATGGGTCGTCGGCCAGGCTCAGCCTGAACACAACCAGGCAGGCGACCTGATCGGCTACATCGACACCATCACCGATATCTCGGCCCGCAAGTGGGTCGAGCAAGCCCTATTCGAAAGCGAGCAGCGGTTTCAATTGGTCGCGAAGGCGACGCAGGACACGATCTGGGACTGGGATCTAACCACGAACCACGTCTGGTGGAGCCCGGGAATCGAAACCCATTGGGGATATCAGCGAGATCAGGTCGAAGCCACGGTTGAGTGGTGGGCGGGTCGCCTGCACCCGGAAGATCGCGACCGCATTGTGGCTTCGGTCGAGGACGTCCTGGAAGGAACCTGCACGGTGTGGAGCGGAGAGTGTCGGTATCGCCGCGCCGACGGCACCTATGCATTCGTGCTCGACCGTGGCTATGTGGTCCGTGATCACAACGGGCAGGCGCTCCGCATGATCGGTGTCGAAATCGACATGACCCATGCGAAGCAGGCGGAAGAGACCCGCCTCCGGCAAGAAGTCACCGAGCGACTGCTCGAAGAGCGCGAGGCCGTGGCCCGGAATCTCCACGATGGGGTGCTGCAGTCGATTTATGCCGTCAAGTTGGGGCTGGAGCGGGGCCGTCGGCTTCTGAGGGTGAAACCGGAGCAGTTGGCCGACCATCTCGAGCGGCAAATTCAAGACGCCGGGCGCGCCATTGCCGAACTCCGCCGCTTCCTGGAGGGGCAGGATCCCGATTGGGCCAAGGCGCCGGATCTTCGAGAAGGGTTGGAAGCGCTGATCGTGCTGTACCGGTCGACTTCGCCCGTCGAATGGTCTCTGCAATGGACCGGGGCTGAGGAGGCATCGGAAGTCCGGCCGTCCGATACGAACAGGCATCTTTTGTATATCGTGCGTGAGGCCATGAGCAACGTCGTCCGACACGCCTCCGCTTCCAAAGCCTGCGTCCGAGTCGCGCACAGCGACGGGTGTCTGTCGCTCTCCGTCGAAGATGACGGCCAGGGATTCCGAATGGGTCCTGCCAAACTCACCGGTCTCGGGCTCGGCAATATGGAAGCCCGCGCCAGGCAAATCGGGGCCCTGCTCCATGTCACCGCGAGGCCGAACGCCGGCACCCATGTGACCATCGAACTCATCAGGAGGGAAACCCATGTTGCAACCTGATCCCGCATCCATCCGCGTCTTGTTGGTCGACGACCATCACGTCCTGCGCGTCGGCCTCCGCGCCTTGTTCGAAGAGAGCCACGGTCTCACCGTCGCCGGCGAAGCCGGCACGCTCGCGGAAGGCGTCGCGCTCGCGGAGTCTCTCAAGCCCGACGTGGTGTTGATGGATCTCCGGTTGCCGGACGGCCATGGGGTCGACGGCTGCCGCCAAATCAGGAGCCGCTGCCCGGAAATCCGCGTCCTGTTCTTGACCTCCTATGTGGACGATCAGGCGGTGTTCGCCACGGTGATGGCCGGGGCGCAGGGCTATCTCTTGAAAGAGGTCAGCAGCGAGGCCTTGATCCAGGCGATCAAGCACGTGGCGGGCGGCGGTTCTTGTCTGGATCCCACCCTGGCGGAACGGGCACGGACCCGTATCGATGCCTTGGCCGGCACGGCAGAGAGCACCTCCAATCTGTCGCCGCAGGAGCAACGGATCCTCAGCCACTTGGTTCGCGGCTTGACCAACAAAGAGATCGCTGCCGCCATGAACTTGAGCGAAAAAACCATCCGGAACTATTTGACCTCGGTCTTCAGCAAGCTCAACGTGTCCCGTCGGGCCGAAGCGGTCTCCCGTTATCTGCAGCGGCAGCAGACGTTGACGACCCCCGCCCATCCCGCCGCCTAGCGGCGGGATGTCCCTCGCGGTAGGGACAAAAAACCGCTCAGCCCTTTCAGCCGAATACCGATAGAGAAGCTATGTGCAGCCGCGAGGTGCGTCCAGCGGCTGAAGGCGAGACTGTGGCGGCGGACATGTGCCGCCGGTTCAACCGAGGAGGATGTCATGGCAGCGATGGTCGAATCTGCGACGAAAAGCG
>CAYZTJ010000150.1:0-7742 GCA_964481215.1 uncultured Nitrospira sp.
ATTGGTACGAGGACAGCAAGGAAGCAATCCTCGCGCCCTCCGTCAGGACGGCGTCCCCATCCCGTGGGTTACGGAGGGCCAAGCGCAATTTGCCCTGCGTGGAGGCCAGCGCCAATTTCTCCGCTTCGACGACGTCCACTTCCAACGTGATCACCTGAACCGGTTTCGCCTCCTCTTCTCTCCCAGCCCGGACGATCTGCGTGCCCGCGGCCAGGACTCGAACATTCTCCAGAATGACCTTCGCCATGACGCTCAATGGATCGTTGGTCGGTTGAATCGTCACCATCACGTCGACTCGGTCGCTGGGTCTGATGAAGCCCGCCACGCCCACCACCTCATCCACTTTCACGGCCATCGCCCGTTTCGGGGGACCGGTCACGCCCGCGATGCCATCAGCCCCGATGAGTTGAACTTCCAGAATCGTGGCATCCCGTTTGACGTCCACGCCCAACACGCGATCCTTCAGCTGATCGAGGCTTGTGAAATGTCCCTGCGGCAGCGTATCTTTTGGGAACTCAACCAGCCGAAGCTTCTCTGCGGTGAGTTTCGTTCCGAACGCAAGGTCCTCCGCCGCCACCGCGACTTTCACCTTGACAACCGCAGGAAGCGCCGCTTGCCCATTTCGCTCGCCGAGCCACTTCACGACCAAGACGCTGACAGCTAACGCCAACAGAATCGCGGCTACAAAAAAAACGGCCGGACGGCTCCCCATAAGTATTCCCCTTTCGTCTCACCGTCGACAGATCGACGATTTCGACGAGACGGTCGTGTCTGACGAACATCGGCTCGGGATAGCCGACGGGCTATCTCAGCCTGCCTCGCTCATGTCTTTCTCGGCTTCGGTCCATCGCCAAACCTGCCCCCAGCTAGCTACCGCCACCGGCCGCACTGGTCAGGGCGGTCTGGATCGACGTAAAGATGCTCGTGACGGCGGTCCGCAGCGGCGTCACGAATGCCACGAGCGCCACGGCGACCATTGCGGCGAGCAACGCGTATTCAATCGCGCTCGCGCCACGCTCGTCGGCCCACGTCTGCCGGAGTCGAAGCCCCCAAGTCCGCAGACCGGCGGCGGCCGCCCTGCCCAGATGTTCAGGAGAATGCACTTCAAACCATCCACCCATCTTCATGACAAGGCCCTCCTTAATTGAGTGACATGCGGAGTTGCAACGATCAATTCCCGCCACCGGCCGCACTGGTCAGGGCGGTCTGGATCGACGTAAAGATGCTCGTGACGGCGGTCCGCAGCGGCGTCACGAATGCCACGAGCGCCACGGCGACCATTGCGGCGAGCAACGCGTATTCAATCGCGCTCGCGCCACGCTCGTCGGCCCACGTCTGCCGGAGTCGAAGCCCCCAAGTCCGCAGACCGGCGGCGGCCGTCCTACCCCCGTCCTCCCACGAATGCTTCAGACGTCTTACGCCCTTCGTCATAACTTCCCCCTCTCAGCCTTGTGTCGGATCACTTTGGGGGCGTTATTCTGCGCCTCCCCTCAACGCAAATCAACGTCCCAGAAAGACATGTCAAATTACCTACGTCTAATACTGTCGACTCAACCTGCCTGCACAATATATTGGATAGCGAGGACTTCCATGCCTCACTTTCTTGTCTTTCGAACTCGCTGGAGCATCCTCAGGCCAGCCACCCCTGTAGCCATCAGTAGCCCTGTCGAGGGCTCGGGAATCTCGGGAACTGGTGGGGGGGACGGCGGACTCGTGACGACCTGCGCGAGGCTGCCGATGGTCATATCGTCGAAGCCGAAGCTGTCAAAACCGACTGCGGTGTTCCCGAAGGTCAGGCTGGTAAAGGGATTCTCGGTGTCGATGACGCCGAAGTACAGCACGCTTCCGCCGACCCCGTTGATCACGCTCGGCACCGTCAAGACCACGTCAGCCGCGCCTTTAAGCGTAAGGGTCACTTGTCCGCCGAAATCACCAATATCGGACCCGTAGAATCCGAACGCCGCGACCGGGGACGAGAACCCAACAGAAAAGACATCCCCAGCATCCCAATGTTTTACGCCAGAAATCGGATATCGGCCGGCAATCGTGAGCGGGGCAGGGAGTCCCAGCGCATCGAGATCGAGTACGATTCCATCCCCGGTGAGGGTCGCCGTGCCGGCGCCTGGGAACGTCAGCGGAAGGGGGGCGAGCGTGAGGTGGAGGATCGCCTCAAAGGTTTCCGTCCCCACCCCGACCAGATTCGCCAGAAACGCCGTTCGGGCTGCATCTGAGATCGGGTGTGCCGCGAGGCGCTGCGCCTCCACGGTATTGAGGTCTTGGCCAAAAAAGACGACCGGCACGGCGTGCGCCAATCCTCCCCCCAGCACGGTTACCAACGCGACGGCCAATGCAACGGACACCATCCCATTACGCCAGATTCTCGGTGTACTGTTCATGCGACGCCCTCCCCTTGCGCTCCCTTGAATGATGCGCCCTGTGCGAAAGATCAGACATGCACTCTTGTGTCGGTCTCTCGTCCAACCGCTCTAGGCTCCGCCTCCGCGCAGGCCTCGAATCATGCGGCCACATCTTATGCAGGTTTCGTGCGGCTTCGTCTATCCCACAAAAGCTCTATTCCGCGCTTGACACTATTTCCTAGCTCCTGTAAAGCACTGGACGATGCGCACGAGCGGAGGGCTATATCAAACCGTTGGTCTCTTCTTGCTCGTTCTGTGCGGATGTGCGCCCCGCGAACCCATCACCCATTACGATGACAGCCGGTACAGTCGGGTGTTCGAGCGGCAACGGGCGGGACTCCCGATTGAGGAAGATGCGCCGGCTCCGTCGGCGGGGGTGACTTCCACCGATCACGAGTCGCTCGGCGACCGCGCGTGGCAAGCGGGCAACCTCGCGCTTGCCCTGGTTCACTATTCAAAAGTCCTGGAGGCAAACCCGGCGCAGCCGAGCGTGCACTACAAGCTCGGCCTGCTGATGCTCAAACAGGGACTGATCGAGGAAGCCGCTCAGCGATTTACCGCCATGCTCGCCGCCGATCCTCGATCCGCCGACGCTCACGAAGGGATGGGACGGACGTTCCTTGCGCGAGGCGATACAGGGGCGGCCGAGCGGGCATTCCGAGAGGCGCTCGATCTCAACCCTTCCCTGTGGAAGGCCCGGAATTATCTGGGCATCACGTACGATCGGCAGAAACGCCATCGCGAAGCCATTGCCGAGTACCAGGCCGCGCTGCGCCTCCAGCCGAATCATCAGGCATTGCTGAACAACCTGGGGCTTGCCCACTACCTGATCGGCGAGTACGACGAAGCGGTCAAAGCGTTTGAGCAGGCACTGCTGGCAGGATCAGATCAGGCGGAAATTCCGAACAACCTCGCCCTGGCCTATGCCAAATTGGGACAATACCGCGAAGCCCTCGACGCATTTCGACGTGGCCATGACGAGGCACAGGCCTACAACAATTTGGGCATGATTTTCCTCGGAGCGGGTAAGCCGCATAACGCCACTCTCTGCTTCGTGAAAGCGATTGAGCTCAGTCCACGCTATTACGGGAAGGCGAGAAGCAACCTCGACCTCGCGCAGCAAAGCTTGCGCGACGCGACCTCCCCCACTTCTCCTGCCTCCGGTGATCATTCTGCCTCCTGCCCCTAGCCCGCATTATTCATGACGGTTCGTCGCGTTCGCCCGTTGCATCCGACCCATTGCAAAGAACAGCGCAAAGGGTACCCCCGCGCGGAGCCTGGGGACTGACACCTTTCCCCGCATCCGCGCGTGGTGTCTGTCCCCGTCCGAACCGGGACAGGCACCGTCGAAGACGACGGAGCCAGTCCCTGAACAGGATGTTGAGCGCCCGAGCGGCGAGCCCGCCGCCCCTTCCTTTCGGCCTTGACCACCTTCTTTCGTGTTCCGCGTTTCCCTCGACGCCTCACGCGTCTCCTCACCTTCTACTCCCGCTCTTCACTTCTGACTTTTCACCTTTCACTTTTTACTTCTTCTTCACTTTTCACCTTTCACTGTTCACCTTTCACTGTTTCCCTCAATACGGCATCTCCTCGTCATCCAACCCAAAGTGATGCCCGATCTCGTGGACCACCGTGTCCTGAACTTCGTCGATCACCTCGTCGGCGGTCTGACAGAGGCGAAGAATGGGCCCTCGATAGATGGCGATCTTCGCCGGCATCTGACCGGCCGCGTCAAAGAACGATTCGGCGCCATGCGCTTGGCCGGTGTAGAGGCCCAGCAGATCGTCTTCCGACTCCGCTCCGACCTCCTCCAACACCTCAGGCGAAGGGGCCTCCTCGACGACCACCACGACATTGTCCAAGAGCTTCCGATACCGCCGAGGCAGTTCCTCGACAGCTTGGCGGACAAGGGCTTCGAACTCTTCCCGGCTGAACGACGCTTCCTGTTTCCGCCGCTGGCTCATCCTGGTCATCGTCGCCGCGCCGGCCGCGGCATGCGCTATCGCAGTCCCCCGCTCCCCGGATTGACCGTGGGCGTCAATTTCAGAGTATCATCCACCACCCCATGCTTCCGGAGCGGCGGTGAATTCCAGATAATGGGGTGGCCCGGGGCCAGATTCGCCGCTTCGATATAGTGCTTCCGAGCCGCGCCGAGTTGATCCAAGGTCTCGAGCACCAGCGCAAGATTGTAATGCGCTTCCGCGAGCATCGGTTGCGCCTTGATGGCGGACTCATACTGCGCCTGCGCCTGTTCCCATTGGCGGGCGGCAAAGTGTCGATTGCCGTCTTCCAGCGCCGCCGCCGCCGCGGCATTCGCGCCCGCCGGCGGCCGCAACGTGCGCGTCTCTTTCAGCGTCTGCGCGCAGCCCATTCCACCAATCACCACTAGGAGTCCAATGACCATCCACCTTGCGCCCATCCCAAACCTCCTCTGAGTATTCAGACCGCCACCGTATGCCCCGCCCGAAGAAAGACAAACTGAAAGCCCACATCCGCGAGTCCGAGCGACCGCTGCACGCCGGCCTTGTAGGCCTCGGCCTGGGCGCGGTAGATCGTCGCCCTGGCCTCAAGCTCGCCCGTCCCGACCTGGTCGGTCTTATAGTCGGCAATCCACAGGCGTCCGTCAAGCCGGTAGAGCAGGTCGATGACGCCTTCGAGGACGCAGACGGCAGGCAATGGGCTGGAGGTTATAGGCCATAGGGGCGAGCCAGCCTCTCGGTCCGACCTCTCGCCTCTTGCCCATGGCCTCTCGCCTTCCCATTTGATCGTGAACGGCACTTCCCGCCCGAGGATCTCCGCTCGTCTCAGCTCTCCATAGAGGGGCGAGCGGACAAACCCCTCAAGGAGGGACCCCGCTTCCCTTTGTAGCGACTGCTCCACCTCTCCAATCTCACTGAGAAGAGCCTCCACCTGTTCGAGGCCCTTCGAGAAATCCCATCGTTCAAGGACACGATGGACCAGCGTGCCGAGTTGAATCCCTCCCGATTGACTCGATCCGATCCTCGCCGAGGCTCCCTGCGTTGGCGGTCGCAGCCTCTGGGCCAGCCCGGTTGCCGTGAGATAGCGCGGCGCCGTTTGGGCAGCGGCCCAGCGGGCCGCTCGTCGATCCCACCGTTCAATCAACGACCCGCCGATCGTCGCCTCGGCCGACCAGGTCTCCTCGTGGCCCAGGCGGGTTAACGGCACATCGTCCCCCTCCACGACGTCGACCCGAACCCTCGTCTCACCGATCTCGATCGATCCGGACGCGATCTCCGTCAAATCCAGCCCCCAGCCTTCGCCGATCAAGGCCAGTCCATGGTCGCTGCGCGCGCCACGCCCGGATGGAAGGCCCGCCGAGAGTATCAGCCGCCGCTTGGCCCTGGTCATGGCCACATAGAGAATGCGCCGCTCCTCCGCCCGTTGCCGTTCGGCCAGCTTAGCCGCGGCGTACAGGCCCCCGACCGTCCGATAGTCCCCGACCTGCACGCCGACCAGACCGCTCGCCCAATCCTGATGCACGGCGATCCGATCTTCGCGCTTGTCCGTCCCCTTGTGCAGTCCGGCCAGGATGACCATGGGAAACTCCAGCCCCTTCGCTTTGTGGATGCTGAGCACCCGCACGGCGCCGGTTGGATCGAGCGATTCGGTCCCTTCTTCCGAGAGGGGACTCTCGGCCTCATCCGGTCGGTCCTCAACCCAGAGCTGCAAGCGATGCAAGACCGCGCGCCACGTGACACCGGGTTGGTCCGCCGCCTTGATCAGCAACAGCCGCAACTTCCGCAGATTCGCGACGGCCTGCTCCCCGTCCAGCGACGCCGCCGCCAGCTCCAGCAGCGGCGCAGCCTCGAACAGCCGGTCCACTCCGGCCGCGACCGGCAGCCGAGGCAGCGCCTCGTGGAGCTCACGCAGCACGCGATAGCAGCGCTGCGCCGACCGCAGCGCCACCGGGGGATCGCGCCGAAAGTCCAATCGCCCCGCCGCGACCAACGCGTGCAGCTCCCGGTCGGTCAGGCCGCCCACGGGCGACCGGAGCACGGCGGCTAGGGACAGCTCATCGTGCGGGAGGAGACAGGCGCGGAGCAGATTGCCGGCATCGATGACTTCCTGCCGGGCAAAGAAATGCTTTTCGCCTTCGGTCACGTAGGGAATGCCGTACCGCCGCAGGGCTTCTACGTAGTCGCGGGAAGCCGTCAAGGTCCGCAGCAACAAGGCCACGTGGCGGGGTTGCACGGCCACCGGCGCCTCCCCTTCCCGGAGGGTCTGCCGCCCAAGAACCTCATCCGCAAGCCATCGGGCCAGCGATTCGGCCTCGCACCGCGTGGCGATCTCCGTATCGGCCTCGGCGGCGGCCGGCCGCACGAGTCGGACGCACACCCCCTCGTCGCTCTCGACAGGGGCCGAAACGGACACCGGGATGAGGGCTTCGTTCCTCGGTTGCAGGCCCTTGATCGATTCCGAAGGAAAGAGGCGATTGAAGCAGGCATTCACCGGGCCCAAGAGGCCGGCATGACTCCGAAAGTTCGTCTGCAAGACATGCGATTCGCCTGACGCGCCGCCGGCCAGGACCACGCCGTCGATCACCCGGTCGTAGGCTTCCATGTCGGCGCGGCGAAAGGCGTAGATCGATTGCTTGGGATCGCCCACGACGAAGAGCTTGCCGGGCTGCAGACGCACATCCTGCCAGCGCGCAGCCGTCTGTCCCGGCGCCTCGGCCAGATAGAGCACGAGTTCGTACTGCACCGGGTCCGTATCCTGAAACTCGTCCACGAGGATCGCCTGATACTGGCGCTGGAGGGCTCCCCGAACATGCGGATGATCGCGAAGCAGGTCGCGCGCCCTTGCCAACAGGCCGTCGAAGGAGACCGCGCCCCCCTCGACGAATCGCCGGCGACAGACGCGGGCGAAGTCGAGCAGCCGTTCCATCAGCGGCGTCAGCGGCGCGAGCGTGGCCGCGGAGAGGCGCGTGGCCGTGCCGATGACGGTCTTCGCCGCGGCGTAGTCCTCCTTCGTCCAGGTGGTGGTCTTGCCCGGGACGTCCCGGTCCAAGTCGGGGGACAGGGTCCGCGCCTCGTCCCCGAGAGCGCCGTCGCTCGCCCATCGAGCCAGCGTCGCGGTCGCCGCATCCAACATGCGTTCCAACGTATGGGTCTTCGGGTGCGCGGCGCGCAGAGAGAGTCCGCGATCGCGCAGACTCGCCGCCCAGCGCCGGACCGCCTCCGGCGGCGCGTCGCCGTTCCGCTCCCAGGCCACGCACTCGCCAACGACATCGAGCGGGACAAGATCGCGACACAGCCGCTCGGCCAACTCCCGAATGTCGTTCAAGGAGACTGCAGCCAGCGCCTC
>CAYZTJ010000151.1:0-7689 GCA_964481215.1 uncultured Nitrospira sp.
GGTCGCTGGTTCGATTCCAGTCGCCGGCTCCAGTCAGATCCCGCGTGAAGCGTCGCGCGTGAAGCGCTAAAGCCATAGTCCCTGAATACCAGCGGCCTAAGGAATCGAAGGGTGCTTCTGCTGGGTCAAGAGGGGGTCGACGGCCGTAGGCGGATTTTGAAGACCACGCGACGACTTTTGTTGCGGTCGGGGTTGTTGTCGCCCAGGTACACGAGATCCTGCCGACCTCGCCCGCTGGCCGAGGTCAGCTGCTGAAAGCAGCCCGACACCTCCGGATGCACGACCTGGAGAATCTCCATGCCTTTGGTCATGACACTGAATGACCGCTCAGAATGAGGTTCAAGTTGGCGGTCCACTTCTTGTGCGTGGCGCTTCCGGGTTCTCTTTTGACAGTCTTTAACCTATAGGATACTATAGGCATCATCCTAGGCGTAGCGGAGGTGCCCATGGGAGGCGCGACGAGACAAGCGAATTTCACCTTGCCTGGTGATCTGCTTGATGAGCTGAGGCGAACGGTTCCCAAAGGCGATCAGAGTCGAGTGGTGGGCGAGGCGCTTCGCAATGAGCTCAAGCGGCTTCGCTTCAAGCAGGCCTTAGATGCCAGCTTTGGCGCCTGGCGAGCGGGTCGGCATCCGGAATTGGCCGGAGGGCCGCGTCGCTTTATCCGCTCGCTCCGGAAGTCCCGCCGTCTGACCCTCGTCTCCCCTCGGTGAGCAAGCTCCTGCTCGACACCGATGTGCTGATCGATGTCCTGAGAGGACGCGACACCGCGCGTGCGCGCTTGGTTGACCTAATCAGCCGATTCGTCCCCTGCTGTTCGGTCATCACCGTTGCCGAGATCTATGCCGGGATGCGTCAGGAGGAAGAGGACGCGACGCGGATGCTCTTGGATGGCCTCATCATGATCCCGGTGACCGGTGAGACGGCAGAACTCGCCGGGCGTTTGCGCTACAAGGCCAAGAGCCGTCGCCTGGAGCTGGCAGATTGCTTGATCGCGGCCACCGCCCTGATTGAATCGGCGACGCTCGCGACCGGCAACGTGAAAGACTATCCCTTCGCGGATCTCTCCTTGATCGACATGAGGACATGACCTCATCTATCCGCTGAGCAGTTTCACCCCAGTCGACTGAGAGTTGGTTCCACTCCTCGATACGGTGCGAGGATCAAGCGTCGCTCTCAATTTGTAGGGTGCTCATGGGAGACATGCCTGAGCCTGATCTCGCAATCAGGTGTCGCTGCTCCACAGCCTCACGGCGGCTGTTCTGCTCAGGATGGCCGAAGCCGGATTTTGAAGACCACGCGGCGGCTTTTGTCGCGGTCGGGGTTGGCGTCGCCGAGGTACACGAGATCCTGCCGACCTCGCCCGCTGGCCGAAGTCAACTGCTGAAAGCAGCCCGACACCTCCGGATGCACGATCTGGAGAATCTCCACGCCCTTCGTCATCACACTGAACGACCGCTCCTGACTCAACTTCAAGTTGAAGCGATCTTCTCCGCGGTCGTCCGTATGGCCCTCGATGACGACCGATTCGATATGCGGCCGGAGCGGTCCGCACCAGGCTTCGGCGAAAGCCGGGATCGCTTCCTCCAGGAAGTCCTGCGCCTGCGGCGAGAGGGTGCTGCGGCCCGTATCAAAATTCAACAATTCTTGCGGCACCACCACGCGGAGGATGTGCGGATCGCCCTGTTCCGGTTCGAGCGCCAGCCCCATCCGTTCGAAGGACCGCTGCAGCAAGAGCCGCGGCGCCGGCGGGGCGGCGGCGATGTCCTTGGTCGGGGGCGGGACTTCGGCTTCTGCCGAGGGCTTGGCCATGTAGGCGGCAAAGAGCAGGATAAAGATGATCGCCAAGCTGGTCATCAGGTCGGTGACGCCGACGGTGACGGCCGATGACGAGGCGCCTCCCTGGTGGCGAAGCGCGCGTCTCATGGCTTCGCGAATGTCCGCGAGGGGAGCGGCGAGGCGGTCGGGGGTGATGGAGGCAATGGCCTGGCCTTGTACGACGTGATTGCTTTAGGCGGCTCGGCGGTCGGGGTCGTGGGCCTGAACGGCTTCGGTTGAACGTCCGGCGCCGTCAACATTCGGACTGATTGGGAGCGTTCGGTGCGAGGCGCGGGCACCGTGGCTGCTTGTTCCAGCGTCCGACTGAGCCGCGTGAGGACGTTGTCGAGTCTCGCCTGTTGTTCTTTTTGAAGGGCCTTGGACTCTTCCAACGAGTCGATCAGCTCGTGAATCGAGTCGCTGAGGGCGGAGATCTTCGGTTCCAGTCCGTCGCGCAGCACCTTGGCCATGTCGTCGGCCACATGCACCTCGATCGGTGCGCGGTCGTCGGACTTCATCGCGTTCAATGAACGGACAGCCGCGGTCAACGCGGCCAGCGCCGGATTGAGCTGATCCGCAGCGGCGGGCTGCATCCATCCTTCACCGCCGTCGCCGCGCAGCCGCGCGGCTCCCCCCCGATCGCCTTCAACCGGGAGCGCCAGGTTTTCCACCATCTGTTCCAGCGTCTTGCGCGGAAACAATTCGTCGAGGAGATCGAGCAGCTCATGGTGCAGGCGGTTCAGCCGCGCCACGACGCGATGCTCGATGACGACGAAGAGATTTGCGCCGACCAAGCCGACGATCGAGGTGAGGAACTTTCCCGCCAGGCCGTTGATCAGCCCGTCGATGCCCACGATGCTGGCCCCCTCCGCGTGCAGTTTGCTGAGGCCGACCAAGATGGCCACGAAGGTCAGCAGCAGGCCGATGCCGGTCATGAGCGAGGGCAGCTGGTGGTAGAACGCCAGGTTCAGACGGCCGGCAAAGAGGCTCTCTTGCGAGAAGAATTCGGCGGCCGGATAGGTGCTGAAAATCCGCGGCTCGATGAACCAGGGCACACGCTCGACCACGAGCGTCTTGCGGTACTGGGCCCAAGGCTGCTGGAAGAGCGATTCGCGCTGAAGCACCTTGTCCAGCTTCTGGACATCGTCGAGGTCCGTGCAGGTCAGTGCGGCGGTGCGCTGGGGGCCGTTCGGCATTCTGGCCTTGAGCCACTGGCTATCTCCGTAGAGGCGGCGCCGCGTCTCGGCCAACTCGGTGAGATCGGGGCGGATGTGGCGGAAGGCCTTGGCCGTACCGCGAACACCGTAGCTCAGCTTGCCGACCTGCCAGGCGAAGTAGAGGATCATGGCGGCGGCGCCAAGCCAGCTCAGCACGGGGCTGTGGAGGCCTCCCCAGAGGGAGATGTCGCGAGTGAGGAATTCCCAGATCGCGGTGGCACTTGGCGCAACGCTCATGAAGGTATCCATAGAGGTCGATGAATCAAAATGGTTCAGCCTCTTCGTCATCAACTTCCATGCCATGGCGGCGCTAGGCGATGAGCCATGAAATCAACGAGATGGGAATCTCCTTGAGAGAGGAAGTACGACCGGTGGGAAAAATCTGCCGATGATCAGGTAGCGACTGCCTGGAAACCGATCCGAGCCGGGGCGGCCCCTGGTGGAGCCGAGCTCCACCAGGGGGGGAGGGCTACTTCTCAACATCTGCCTGGTCGGCAGGGGAAGGTGGGATCGGCTGTCCTGTCGTCTCTATGGCTACCGATGGCGTGATCTCGGTGGACGATGGGGTCGTCACGCTGGATTCCGTCGAGCCGTCTTTGGCGAGTGTGTGATCCGTCATGCCCACAGGCGGCGCCAGATGTTCGGCGCCGACGTTGCGGAACTCCAGATGGACGCGCCGGTTCATGCGGCTGCATGTGTCGCTGGTGTCCGCGCACAGTGCGCCATCCTTGCCCAGGCTGACGACCTTGATGAGGTGGTCCGGCACGCCAATTCCGACCAAGTGCTCCTTCACGGATTCGGCCCGCCGCAGGCCCAGCTTACGGTTGTACTCGACTGAGCCCTGCTGATCCGTATAGCCCTGGAGCACCACGCCCCAGTTGCCGTCTTTCTTGAGCAGGTCTGCATGAACCAGCAGCTGCGCCTTGGCTTCATCGGTGAGACCCTTCCGTCCGACTTCGAAGTAGAGGTCGAGATGCTTGATGGTCTGATCGACCGCCGCCGGTTCAGTGTTCAACCTGATCGGGGCCGTCGCCATGGGAATCGATTTGGCCTCCGCCTTGGCCGGTTGAACCGGGCCGCCGAACGAAAGGTCGGACGTGCCTGCGATGATCCTGGTTGGTTCAGACTCACCCGATCGGGATGACAGCCAGTAGGCGCTCATGCCAAGGCCGAGAATGGCCAAGACGCCGAGCGCCAGATAGAGCTCCGTACGATCCTTCTCCGGACCGATCACGGTCGGGGCCACCTGTCCGGACAGGGGACCGGCAGCCAGTTGGGGTTGCGAGGACTTGTGCATGATGAGTTCCTCCTTCTTCATGATCGACGCATGCGGTGTGAGTCAATCCCCTCCGCTGTCGGAACGGATGGGTGGCTTGTGCGCTCCGTGAGGCGGCGATCCCCACCAATCACCTCCTTCCTGCCGCGTCACGGCGCGTCCGACGGCCATGTGAAGGAGCAACCGGAATGCCTCCGGAATCGAATGAAAAATTAAAAATACGTAAATGAAAACAAGAAGTTAGGAGAGTTGCATGCGGGGAGCCAGTTCTTCGAACTGCTGGGCGCGCACCCATGCTGGGCAAGACCAGCAAAACCGGCTATCGCGGTGAGGCGGAGTTGGGTTGAGTGATCGGAAGATCGATCTGGCGGAGAGCGAAGTATCGCTCGATGAGCCGCTCGACCGCGTGGAAATGGCGATCCGGCAGGCTCTTGAACCGCCGTCGGCAGTGGGCGATGGCGTCCTGGGGACTGTTGTGAGTTTGAATGGTCGTTACCAGATGGTCGTAGTAGTCCTTGAGCTTGAGTTCCATGAGCCGGACCAGCGCCGGATGTCCTGCCAGTGTCTGAGCGGCGCGAGGGAGGTTGCCCTCGGCGTCGACCAAGGCCTGGAAGCCCATGCCTTTCAGCCGGTGGGTGACGGTGCCGCGATCCCAGTTCAAGGCCCGCGCGGTGGCCTGCATGTCGAACCGATGTTCTTGCAGACAGGACAGCACGGCGGCGTCCCCTGCGGCATCGGGCAGGATGGCGGCAGCCTCCCTGCGGTCGGCTGCGGCCGGCCGCTCGCTCGCCAGCCGCAAGTCGGCCTTGGTAATGCGCGGCCCATCGGAGAGGGCTGCCGCCTGCTCCAGGCAATGGGAGAGTTCCCGCACATTCCCCCTCCAATCGGCTTCGGTCAACGCCGTCAGGGCCTCATGAGAAAGATTGAGGTCCGGCCGCCCCAGTTGCGTCGCGACCGTCTGGAGCAGCAGCCGGGCCAGGAGCGGGATGTCCCCCCGGCGCGCGCGGAGCGGCGGGAGCTGGATGACGAGCCCTTGGAGCCGGAAGAAGAGATCCTCGCGAAACCACCCTTCCGTCACGCCTTGCCGCAAGTCCTTGTTCGTCGCGGCGACGATGCGCACATCCACGCGGGTGAGCGTGGTGGCGCCGACGCGGTAGAACGACTTGTCCTGCAGGACGCGCAGGAGTTTGCTCTGATGGTCCGGCCGCAGATCGCCGATTTCGTCGAGAAACAGCGTGCCCTGGTGCGCCAGTTCGAAGAGACCTTTGCGATCCGCATGGGCGCCGGTAAAACTGCCGCGCATGTGGCCGAACAGCTCGCTTTCGAATAATTCAGGCGAGACGGCGGCCATGTTGACGGCGATGAAGGGCTTGCCGGCGCGGGGACTCAGCCGATGCGCCGCGCGGGCGAAGAGTTCCTTGCCGGTGCCGGGCTCGCCGAGCAGCAGGATGGGGAGTGCTGAGCGGGCGGCCTTCTTCAAGGTCTGAACATGTCTGAGGACGGCCGGATCCTGGGTGTGAATGCCGAGCGCCGCGCACTCCTGGCGCAGGCGTTCCAATTCACTGTCGCCGAGCGGTCCCGCCGCCGGCTCGGCCGATTGCAGCGCGCGGATCGCGCGCTCGGCGTCCGCGAGCCGAGCGCGCGCCGCTTCTTCTTGCGTGTGGGCCTCGGTTACTTGCCGCCGAAGGGTTGCGATGGTCTCTGTCAGATCGGCCTGTTGCTCGGCGGATTGGGCCACCGCCTGGCGGGCGGCTTCGAGGTCCTCTTCCAGCGCGTCGACGGTCCCTTCGCGAACGGCCAAGGCTTCTCGCACGGCGAGCAAGGCCTGCTCGGCGCGAAGACGATCCCGCTCCAGCCACCGGAGCCGCTGGGCGCTGGCCAGCCGATCCCAGCCCAGGGCCGCCACCATCGCGATCACGCCGGCAGAGACGGGAACGGTGAGCGGCACGACCCACTGGGCAAGGAAGAGCGCGAGTCCGGCGAGGCCGCCCAGACCGACCAGCAGGCCGACGGCGAAGGCGGGTCCGGTCCAGCTATTTCCTCGCAGGCTGAGCCCTGCCGCGAGGCCGGCCACGACGACCGCGAGAATCAGGCTCCATCCGCTCGGCATCGATCGCGTCCATTGACGAGTCACGAGGGTGTTCAAGAGGTGGAGTTGACGTTTCATGGCTTCGGGCCTGACGCCCGCGTGGCCCGTCTCCGTCCCCGAGGCTGGATGGGGGAACAGCACGGCGACCTTGCCTTCGATCGCCTTGCGCAGACGGCCGGGATCGTCCTGTTCGATGGAGGCCCAGACCTCTTCGAACGACAGGACGGCGAAGCGCGGGGCGCGGCCGTCTCCCGGGTCGTGCGCGACGAGCGTGCCGTGGCGGTCCGTGGGGATGGTGAGCGAGACGGTCGTGCCTCCCGGCAACTGCGCGTTCGGGAGTGAGAGCCCGTCCGGGTTCAGGACTATGCGTGAGGCCGGCACGTGGTAATAGCCTGCGGCGAGCAGGAGGCCAAAGGCCGGAACGGCATGGTGCGTGGTGGAGAGCCATAGCGGCACGCGGCGGATCGTGCGATCGGCGTCGGTGACGGCCCCGAGGTGCCCCAGCCCCTGTGCCTGGTGCGCCAGCGGAGGGAGACCGTGGAGAGCCACAGCCAGCGGCGGCAGAAAAAGCGGCGGGGGGACGGCCAGGGGAAGCCAGCTCGGATGGAGCAGCTCGTCGCCGTGCTCCTCCAGGCTGTTGGGGCTCAGGAGATCGGCGGCGGTGGCATCGACGGTCAGTGGATAGACGACATTCCCGGCCTGGCTCGTGGCTTCGGCCAAGTGCGCGTCGCTTCCCGGCCCGCCAAGCTGGGGCGGACTCGGTTGGGTGAGATCGAGATCGACGCCGATGACGGACGCGCCGCCGTCATGGACGGCCGCCAGCAACCGGCCGACGAGGGCGCGTTCCCACAGGCCCGATCCGAAACGAGCGTCCGTCGCGGCATCCCGCGTGATGAGGACCACAGCCGAGTCCGCGGCGGGAATGGGAGAGTGGAAGGCCCAGCGATCATAGAGGGCCCAGTCGAGCGCGGTCCGGGTCGCCGGAGCGGCGTTCCAGCAGAGCCAGGCGAGCGCCGCGGCCGCGAGGCCGATGGCGGCGGCGACGAGGGGCTGCGAATGCAACCAGAGGGGAGCCATGGCCGTCTCTTCTTTCATGCTAGCCCGCATGATTCATGAGGGTTCGTCGCGAAATCGCGGAGGCGCCCAGTGAGACAGGCGCGCGGAGCCGTGAGGGAGGGAGCATCCTTGAACAGGATGTTGATCGACCGAGCGGCGAGCCCGCCTGCAGGGGCGCCGGGTCAGGCGCGCCCCGGCTTGTCGCAGCGGCGAATCCACGATTGCAGCAGAAG
>CAYZTJ010000152.1:0-7631 GCA_964481215.1 uncultured Nitrospira sp.
AGGTAGGAATACAACCAGGGATTCTTTTCCTTCGTCACGATCTGATCCCACACGACCCCGATCAGATACCCCTTCTCCCAGGACTTCACCCACGCCACTCGACCCGACAGTTTTTCCTGCTGTTCTTTGCCGCTATGGTCCAGGAAGGCCAGCGAGACGACGACGTTCTCGTTGCTGTCCAGCGACCCCTTCCCGTGAAAACCGGCGCCGAGACGGTTGGCATTGTCGAGTACCGCGGCGAACGACCGTTTGGCGTTGCTCCCCGGCGTGATGAGCGCCGAGCCGACCAGCGTAATGCGCGCATGGCGACGGCGATCGTCGGTGCGAGTCGGAGGGTGAGCGGTGGCCATCGTGAGAATCCTCGTCAGAAGCTAGCGAAGTATAGCCCAACCCTCCTGATTGTCCAACAAGGAATTTCAGCCTTCAGGAAGTCCATAAGTGACTGATTTATTTTATCTTTTCGGTCTGTAATAGCGCCTGGCCTTGAGCGGGTCCGGGAGATGCCCCTGCTCGGATTGCGCTTGGGGGTCGTCATGGACATAGCGATAGCCCTCGCCGTAGCCGAGGTCCCGCATGAGCGACGTGACCGCATTACGGAGGTGCATCGGCACCGCCAGATTGCCGGAAGCCTGCGCATCGCGCAGGGCCTCGAGCAGCCCCACGTACGAGGCATTATCTTTCGGTCTGGTCGCGAGATACGTGGTCCCATGCGCGAGATTGATTTGGGCCTCGGGAAGCCCGACGACGTCCACGGCGTGGAAGACCGCCGTCGCGACCACCAAGGCGTGGGGATCCGCATTCCCGATGTCTTCGGAGGCGAAGATCACCATGCGCCGCGCGATGAACCGAGGATCTTCTCCGCCTTCCAGCATGCGCGCCAGCCAGTAGAGGGCCCCGTTCGGATCGGAGTCCCGCAGACTTTTGATGTAGGCGGAGATGAGGTTATAGTGCTCCTCGCCGGCTCGATCATACCGCAACCGCTTCGAGGACAAGGCCGCCGTGAGCGCCGGCAGATCAATGTGGATGCGACCGTCGGCCCCGGCCGGAGTGGCCGTCACGACAAATTCCAGTGCCGTCAGCAGGGCGCGGCCATCGCCGTTGCCCAGGTTGATCAATCGCGCCCGTGCATCGGGCGCCAGTTCCACCCGCCGCAACCCCAGCCCACGTGTCCGATCCGACAGGGCCCGATCCAGTATCACGCCCAAGGCCTGGTCCGACAGCGGAGTCAGCACGACGACGAGCGCCCGGGAGAGCAGCGGCGCGATCACCTCGAAGGACGGATTCTCGGTCGTCGCCCCCAACAGAATGATGGTCCCCTGCTCGACGTGGGGAAGAAACGCATCCTGCTGCGCCTTGTTGAACCGATGGATCTCGTCGACGAACAGGATCGTCCGACGGCCCTCGACGCGGCGACGCTGTTCGGCGGCCTTGAGCAGGAGTCTCAGCTCGGGAATGCCGCTGGTGACGGCGGAGAAGAAGACGAACTCGGCCTTCGTTCGCGTGGCGATGATACGCGCCAGGGTGGTCTTGCCGGTGCCCGGCGGCCCCCAGAGCACGACCGAGGTCAGGGCGTCGCGCTCAATGGCGCGGCGGAGCGGGCGGTCGGGCGAGGCCACCGCCTCCTGCCCGACGAATTCGTCGAAATCCAGTGGACGCATCCGCTCCGCCAGCGGGGCATCCGCCCGAGACATCCCGGGCTTGGTCTGTCCGGATTCAAACAGATCCGACTGAGACATGATCGCACTCAAGGGTGAAGGGCCAGCGGGATTCTACTCGGAGGAAGGGCAACCCCGCAAACCAAGCGATTGACGAGTCCTGCCGCCTGTGATACCACCTCGACCGATCATGAAAGCCGATCTCAACGACATCCAGCTGGCCTATGAGGACCGCGGGCAGGGGCTTCCCCTCGTTTTCCTGCACGCATTCCCCATGAACCGTCGGATGTGGGAACCCCAAGTCCACGCGCTTGCGGCGCAGTATCGAGTGGTCACCGTCGACCTGCGAGGACATGGAGAGTCGGACGCTCCGTTGTGGCGCTACTCGCTGGATCAATACGCCGACGATGTTCGCGCGCTCTTAGATCTGCTCGGCATCCAAGAGGCCGTGCTGATCGGCCTCTCCATGGGCGGGTATCTGATCTTTGCCTTCCATCGGCGATACCCGGAACGGCTCAAGGCCTTGGTCTTCGCGGACACGCGGGCGGAAGCCGACAAGCCCGAACAGGTCGCGTGGCGGTTTCAGTTGGCGCAGCGGGCTCAGGCCAGCGGCGCGGCCGTCGTCGCGGATGACATGCTCCCGAAATTGATCGCCCCCTCTTCGCAGACGAACCCCGAACTGGTCGATCGAGTGCGGTCAATCATTCTCAGCACGCGGGTGACCGGCATCGCCGGCGATCTGACGGCTATCGCCGAACGGCCGGACTCCACCGGCCAGCTCAAGACCATTCACTGTCCGACCCTGGTGTTGGTGGGAGAACTGGATGGGCTGACGACACCGGAGGATAATCGCCGGATCGCGGACGGCATCACGGGCGCCCGATTCGAGCTGATTCCCAATGCCGGGCACCTCAGCAACCTCGAACAACCCGAGGCGTTCAACATCGCGCTGCTAAAGTTCTTGGGAACCTTGCGGTAGAGGGACTCGTTTTCAGTTTACGGCTTCCAGTATCTCAGCACTCATTGCTCAGCACTCAGCACTTCGCCTCAGTCCCCATCCCCCACGCTGCCCCGCCGAATCAATTTCAGGAATTCCGTTCGGGTCGTCTGCTGGCTGCGAAAGACGCCGCGCATTTCGCTGGTGACCGCGACGGTGTTTTGTTTCTCCACACCCCGCATCATCATGCAGAGATGGCGGGCCTCCATCACGACCCCGACGCCGTGGGCCTTCAGCTGGGATTGCAGGGCGTCCGCGATCTGGACTGTCAGACGCTCCTGAACCTGAAGCCGGCGACTGAACATGTCCACGATGCGCGGAATCTTGCTGAGGCCGACCACTTTCTTGTTGGGCAGGTAGCCGACGTGGCAGCGCCCGAAGAAGGGCAGCATATGATGTTCGCACATCGAAAAGAAGTCGATATCTTTGACGATCACCATCTCGTCGTATTCGATCGGGAACAGCGCGCCGTTGAGGAGGGTCGCGATGCTCTGCCGATAGCCCTGCGTCATGAATCGGAGCATCTTCTCCACACGTTCCGGCGTCCGCAACAGCCCATTGCGTTTCGGATTCTCTCCGATCAGCGTCAAGAGCCGCTCCACAGTCGCCCGCAACTCGCCTCCCTGGAGGCTCTCCCCCTCCACCAGCTTTGCCCTCCCTGTCCTCCGCTTCATCGATGCGCTCCTTTCGAGTCGCCGCTCGGCTTACGCGCGAGTCGACAGCGCCGAGCCGTCATATTCGAAGTAGTTGTCCCGCGTCTCGATCAATCCGATCTTTTCCAACCGACCGGCGGGAAGGCCGGCCGATAACAGATCCCAGACCAGGAGCACCAAGTTCTCTCCGGTCGTCGTCCGATCGGCGAAGGCCGGATCGCGATTGATGTCCCGGTGGTCGAACCGAGACACCACCCGTTCCTGCACGAGTCGATCGAGAGCCTCGATGTCGCTCGCCGACTCCGCGGCGGCCGAATCCGATCCGCGCACTGTGACATCGAGCACATAGTTGTGCCCGTGGCCGTTGGGATTGTTGCACTTCCCGAAGATGCGCCGGTTCTCCTCGCCCGAGAGATCCTCGCAATGCAGGCGGTGGGCGGCGGAGAATCGATAGCGGCGTGTCAGACTGGTCGTGCCCATAACGGCCTCGGGGGCGGACGGCTCTCAGCCGTCGGCCTTCGGCAAAAAATGAAACGGCCGGAATCGCGTTTTCCGCAGAAAAGCAATTCCGGCCATTCTCGCTGTTCCGCGGCCGCCGACGACGGCCCCGCGATCCTACGCGCTGAAGGAACTCCCGCACCCGCAGGTCGTCTTCGCTTGAGGATTCTTGATCGCGAAGCCGGAGCCTTGCAGGCTATCCACGTAGTCGACTTCGGTCCCCTGGAGCAGGGGCGCGCTCTGCGGATCCATGATCACCTTCACCGCTCCCTTTTCGATGATCGTGTCGTCATCGCTGATCTTGGACTCGAAGGCCATGCCATATTGATAGCCGTGGCAGCCCCCGCCCCGGACGTAAATCCGAAGGCCGACCGCGTCCTGCTCTTCTTTGATCAATTCCTGAATCTTGTTTTCCGCCGTCTGCGTAATAGTGATCATGCGTCCTCCTTATATGACCCTGTTGCGGCGAGCCGCAGCCCGCGCGCCTATTTCATGTGACTTTCTCGACCGCTACCCGGAGACCGCCGCCTGGGACCGTGGCGCCGCCCCCGGCGGTTCCCACTTCTTTTCCGGCACCCTCACAACCACATCCCCGAGCACTCGGGCCTGACAGCCCAGCCGATGCCAGGGCTCCGAGAGGGCTTCCCGATCCAGGAGATCCTGCTCGTCGAAGTCGATCTCCGAGAGATGCTCGCCTCCCGATTGCACCTCCACCCGGCAGGTGGTGCAGGAGGCGTTCCCCCCGCAATCATGATTCAACGAAAAGCCCAGCGCCGTGGCGGCTTCCAATAACGAGAGGTTCCGCTCCACCTCGCCGCTCTTCCCGTCCGGATGCAGAAACGTCACCTTGGGCATGACCGCGTTCCCCAAGAGAGTCATTGGTCACCAGTCATTGGTCATTAAAAAAGGTACGTAAACTATTTCTTCTCTCAGTGACCAATGACCAGTGACGTCTTTTCACGCATCGGCCGCCGCCGGCGCGCCTCGGAACGGACAGGCCTTGCGCGCCAGATGCTCATCATACTCGTGCTTGAACAACTTCACACTGCTTTGCACTAAAACCGACGCGCCCGTCACTAAGGTGCAGTAGCCCGTCCCTTTGACGAATCCGCAGAGCTGGAGCAGGGAATCCATATCTTTCTGCGTGCCTTCGCCCCGCTCAATCTTTTCCATCAAGGTCGCCAGGTTGATCGTCCCCATGCGGCACGGCGGACATTGGCCGCAGCTCTCGCCTTTGAAAAAGTTCGAAAACTTCAGCGTCTGCGCCACCATGCACGTGGCATCATCCACCACGATGACGCCGGCCGAGCCGAGTCCCGTTCCCGCCTTCTTGAGCGTGTCGAAATCCATGGCAAGATCCAGCTGGTCGGCCGTCACCATCGAGAAGGCCGGACCGCCGGGAAACACCGCTTTCACCTTCCGCCCGTTCGGCACGCCGCCGCCGTACTGCTCGATCAAGGTCCGCAAGGGCGTCCCTAGCGGCAGTTCATAGACTCCGGGCTTATTCACCGCGCCGCTGAGCGAAAAGAGCATGGTGCCCGGGCACCGCTCGGTGCCCACTTCGGCAAACCAGCCCGCGCCCCGCCGGATGATCTGGGGAATGTTACACAGCGTTTCGACGTTGTTCACCAACGTCGGCTTCCCGTAAAGTCCGAAATCCGTTGGGTAAAACGGCGGCTTCTGCCGGGGCATCGCCGGACGGCCCTGCATGGATTCGAGCATCGCGGTCTCTTCCCCTGCCACGTAGCTGCCCTGTCCCGAGAAAATTTCGATCTCGAGGTCGAGGCCGGACCCCAGCAGGTTCTTCCCGATCAGGCCTTTGGCGCGGGCCTGGGCCATGGCCTGCTCCAACTGCTTGTGCTCTTCTTCATACTCATGGTTGAGGTAGATGAAGGCGGCCTTGGCTTGGACGGTATGGGCGGCGATCAAGCAGCCTTCCAGGAGCTGATGCGGGCGGTGCTTGACCAAATAGCGATCCTTAAAGGTGCCGGGTTCGTGTTCGCCGGCATTACAGACGAAGTAGCGATCCTTGACGCGATGATTAAGAACTTTTTCCCACTTGATCCCGGTTGGAAACCCGGCGCCCCCGCGCCCCCGCAAGCCTGCTTTTTTGATTTCAGCCACCACTTCGTCGCGGCTCAGCTCCTTGACGCAACGCCGCCAGGCTTCATAGCCACCGGCTCGTTCATAGGCCGCCAGGTCCGCAGCCGATCCCTCAATCGGGTGCAACACTCGTGGTTGGGTTGGATTCGCCATCGTCTTCCTCAATGATGGACTCCCCTGCGACCCAGAAAGGAATCCGAAGTTGTCACTATACGGGGGTCCCGCGTCGCGCGTCAAGAATCAACAGACGAAATAGGTCCTAATCTCAATAAGTTAGGCCCAGTGGCCCCACTCGGGGCAGCCCAGCCGGGCATAAACCTCGAAAAAGGGATGAGAGGGGGAGCCAACGAAGAGAATGAGACAGGTGTGCGAGGGAGGCAACCAACGAGGGGCCTCCCCCGCTAACCAGACGGCGATGACTACTTGAAGTGACTGCCGGCTCCCATGAAGAACAACATCGGGATCGACAGCATGAAATTAACGCGCGACGCAAGCAGCGCGGTTCGCCCCCACTGGGCCATCTCCGGCGGAGCCGGCGTCCCTTGGGCCGCCGCCGTTACCGCGGCGATGATCTTTTTCTGATTGGGCCAGATGATACCGTGGACATTCGCCATCATGATCAAGCCCAGAAGCCCGCCGATCCCCAGGGCAATGGCGCCGGTCCCACCCTTCCGATACTGCATGATGTAGAGCAGAATACCGGCCAAGACCGTCACGGTCGCGCCGTGTCGGAACCAGGTGAGGGCCGCCGGCATGAGCTTCGGGATCACGGCATTCTTCGTCGGGCCATCGAGGCTCTTGAGAAAGGCGGCATTGATCAGGTTGAAGAAGTAGAGCAACCCGATCCAGGTGATGCCCGCCAGGAAATGCACCCATCGGACGAGCATGCCCGCCCAATCGGCCTCGCCGGCCGGAACCCCCGACAAGCCCAGATACACCCCGATCAGCACGACCGCGAGGGCAAAGCCCGCCCCCATGGTTTGTATAGGATCTTCCAGAAATTTCATCGCGTCACCCTGTAGAGGTTTGGTCCATCAGTCCGATGCGCATGGTGAGACCACTCGGCGCCGGACACCACGTCGCTGGGCGACAGTCTGTACCGTAGCCCTTCACCCTTGTCAAGCGCGGCGGCTACATCCCCAAAATCTTGTCGACGCTCGCGCAAAGCTCGCGCACGGCGTTGGCCGAAGCGGTGAGAGCGGCGCGCTCCTCGGCCGTGAGATCGAATTCGATAATCTTGTCGACGCCGCCGCGGCCGAGCCGCACCGGCACGCCGACGAAGACATCGGAGAAGCCGTATTCCCCCTGGCACAGCGCCGAACAGGGCAGCACTCGTTTCTGATCCTTCAAGATCGCCTCGACCATCTCGACCGCAGCGGCCGAGGGGGCATAGAAAGCGCTGCCCGACTTCAAGAGATTCACGATTTCCGCCCCGCCGTCCTGTGTCCGCTTCACGACGGCAGCCATCGTCTCCTTTGACATCCACTCACCTAACGGGCGGCCGGCCACGGTCGTATGCCGGAGCAGCGGCACCATCGTGTCGCCGTGACCGCCAAGCACCATCGCCTGGACTTCGGCCACCGCCACGCCCAACTCGGCGGCGATAAACGACCGCATCCGCGCCGCGTCCAAAATCCCCGCCATCCCCACCACCCGCTCTTTCGGCAGCTTGCTGACCCGGAGCGCCACATGCGCCATCGCATCCAGCGGATTGGTCACCATCAC
>CAYZTJ010000153.1:0-2173 GCA_964481215.1 uncultured Nitrospira sp.
CATGCGGTGGAAACCGACCACAGGACCCTTTGCTCTTGAAGGCCACGATCTGCAGGGACAGATGCCGCCGGACGAGGCCTATGCCCTGTATCGAAGCATGCTGCGGATCAGGCGCGTCGAAGAAGCGGTCGCCCGGCTCTATCCGAGCGACAAGATCCAGAGTCCGGTGCATCTGAGCATCGGCCAGGAAGCCGTGTCGGTCGGAATCTGTCGAGCCCTCGGGCTGACGGATCATCTGTACGGCACCTATCGCGGGCATGGGCTCTACCTGGCCAAGGGCGGGGATCTCAAAAAGTTTTTCGCCGAGTTGTTCGGCCGCGTAGCCGGGTGCGCCAAAGGACGCGGCGGGTCCATGCACCTGGTGGCGCCTGAGGTGGGACTGATGGGCTGTTCGGCCATCGTCTCGAGCACGATTCCCGTCGCGGTCGGCGACGCCTTGGCGGCGAAAATCCAGGGCAGCCAGCGGATCGTGGCCGTCGTCTTCGGAGATGGGGCGGTCGATGAAGGCGTGTTTTTCGAAAGCGTGAATTTCGCCGCGCTGAAACAACTGCCGATCGTCTTCGTGGTCGAAAACAACGCCTACGCGATCCATTCCCGCGTGGCCGATCGGCACCGTCAGACGGAGCTGTTCCGGTATGGCGAGACGCTCGGTGTGCCGGGGGAACGGTGCAACGGCAACGATGTCTTCGGCGTCCTCGGAACGATGGAGCGGGCGGTCGGCGACGTGCGCCGCGGCTGCGGGCCGCAACTGGTGGAATTCATGACCTACCGCTGGCAGGAGCATGTCGGGCCGAACACCGATCACGCCGAGGCCTACCGCGACCCGCGGGACATCGAACGGGCGCGGCGCTTCGATCCGTTGAATTGCGCCGAGGGCCGGCTGCGCGAGCGGCTGGATCTCGCCGACGATCGGATCGCCGAGTGGGAAGGCGACGTCCAGCGGGAGATCGACGAGGCGGTGGCCTTCGCGGAGGCCAGTCCCTTTCCCGATCCGGCCTCGCTCTTTGACGATCTGTACGAGGAGGCGGCGTGAGGCGCCGCGCGTGATGCGTGAAGCGTGAAACGTGAAGCGTATTTCGATGTTAGAGCGCGGGGCTGGCGGGAAAAGCGTGAAAGGCGCGACACGTGACGAGCGAGAAGGGCGGGATGAGCAAGAAAAGCAAGACGAGGGCGAACTACTTGTCTCGCCTTTCGCGCATTTCTCGCCCGTCGCGCCATCGAGAGACAAACGACGCTTCACGAGCGACGAGCGACGAGCGATCCATCAGGAGGAGGCGCGAACGACGATGAGGTTGGTAACCTACCGCGATGCGCTGCACCAGGCTTTGGCGCAAGCCATGGAAGAGGATCCCCGCGTCATCGTGATGGGGATCGGGGTCGACGATCACAAGGCGGTCTTCGGCAGCACCAAGGACCTGGTCAAGCGGTTCGGGCCGCAGCGGGTCTTCGACACGCCGATCGCGGAAGGCGGGATGACCGGCGTGGCCATCGGCGCCGCACTCGGCGGCCTGCGGCCGGTGCACATCCATATTCGCTGCGACTTTCTCTATCTGGCCATGGATCAACTGCTCAACCTGGCGGCCAAGTGGCGGTCGATGTTCGGCGGGCAGATGAGCGTACCCCTCGTCGTGCGGGCCGTCATCGGGCGCAGTTGGGGACAGGGCGCGCAGCATTCCCAGAGCTTGCAGTCTTTCATGATGCATGTCCCGGGGATCAAGGTCGCCATGCCGACGACTCCGTACGACGCCCAAGGGTTGCTCCTGGCCGCCATCGCCGATCCGAATCCGGTGTTCCTCCTGGAACATCGATTGCTCTACGAGCTGACCGGGGAAGCCCCGGAGGAGGCGCAGGCGATTCCGTTCGGGCGGACCGTCGTCAGGCGGGAGGGAGAGGACGTGACGATCGTCGCCAATTCCTATATGGCCGTCGAAGCGCTCCGCGCCGCCGACGTGCTGAGCGGCTATGGCGTGCAGGCCGAAGTGGTCGATCCGGTGTCCCTCGTGCCGCTGGACGAGACGACGATCCTCAATTCCGTCAGAAAAACAGGCCGGCTGGTCGTGGTGGATACGAGTTGGACGACGTGCGGGGTGAGCGCGGAAATCGCCGCGCTGATCGCCGAAAAGGGATTCGAGTCGCTCAAGGCCCCGGTGAAGCGGTTGGGCATGCAGCGGAC
>CAYZTJ010000153.1:2273-7610 GCA_964481215.1 uncultured Nitrospira sp.
CAGCATCGGCCGGGAACGGTCATGCTGGTCCAGGTGCTAGGGGTGCCGCACAAGATGGACGCGGTGATGGACCTCAAAGACGCGTATGGCTTCGTGCTCCTGGAAGACGCCTGCGCCGCGATCGGCGCGGCCACCCGCTCGCGCAAAGTGGGCGCCTATGGCGACATGGCGAGCTTCTCCTTCTATTTCGGGCATCAGATGTCCACGATCGAAGGAGGCATGGTCTCCACCTCGGACTATGAGTTCGACCAGGCCCTTCGTATGCTCCGGAGCCATGGATGGAGCAAGGACCTCGCGCCCGAGACCCATCGGGCCCTGGTGCAACAGTACGAGATCGACGATTTCCACGCGCCGTTCGTGTTTTACGAGCCCGGCTACAATCTCCGCTCCACCGATCTGAACGCCTATCTCGGCATCGGCCAACTGGAGAAATTGGATTGGATCGTCGCGAGGCGGTCGGCCAATCACCATATCTACGAGCGGGTCCTCGGGGAGCGGTTCCAACTGCAGCGCTATGAGCCGGGCGCCTTAGCGTGCAGCATTTCCTGCGGGGTGCTTGCGGACGACGTCGAGCATCGCCGGCGGATCGTGACGGCGCTGACGGCGCAGGGCATCGAAACCCGCATTTTCTCGGCCGGCAACTTAGGGCTCCATCCGTTCTGGACCAACCGTTACGGCAAGGCGAGCTTTCCCATGGCCGATCGCATTCACCATACGGGGTTCTTCCTTCCCAACCATCCGTCGATGACTCAGGAGGATGTGCGCTTCGTGGCGGAGGTCGTCATGGAGGCGGGGCGATGAGCGGCTTGCTGGTGACCGGGGGAGACGGGATGTTGGGACGCGCGGTGCGCACCCTGTGCCCCTCGGCGATCGCCGTCACCCGGGCGGACG
The DNA here is from genome assembly GCA_964481215.1 of uncultured Nitrospira sp. Lineage (GTDB taxonomy): Bacteria > Nitrospirota > Nitrospiria > Nitrospirales > Nitrospiraceae > RSF151. Next base: position 3,165 of record CAYZTJ010000153.1, read on the forward strand.
CCGACTTGACCGACGTGAGCGCGACCCGCCGGCTCTTCGACCGCCTACGACCGACGGCGGTGCTGCACCTGGCCGCCCTGGTCGGCGGGGTGCAGGCCAATGCCGACCGCGGCGCCGATCTCTTCGCGGCCAACCTGCACATCAATACGAATGTATTGGTCGCGGCGCAGGCGTCCGGCGTCCAGCGATTGATCGGGGTGCTGTCGAGCTGCGCGTTCCCGACCTATCCGGATCGTGCGTCTAGCGAAGAGGACCTCCACACGGGGATGCCCTTTGCCGGGAACTTGGGCTACGCCATGGCCAAGCGCATGCTCGATGTCCATGTGCGCCTCCTTCGCGAGCAGTATGGATGTCGGTATTCGACCGTGACGCCGGTGACGATGTACGGCCCCCACGACGACTTCGATCCGGAATCCGGACATGTGGTCGGCGCGCTGATCCGTAAATGTTATGAGGCCAAGCGCACCGGCAGTCCCTTCCAAGTCTGGGGCACCGGTCAGGCCATTCGTCAGTTTATCTACGCGCCGGATGTGGCGGCCTGGTTGCTCCGGGAGCTGGACCGGGATCAGGGGCCGGGGACGTCCATCCTCGCGCCCGATGACGGCGTCTCGATTGTCGATCTGGCGCACCTCATTGCTCGAATCATGGACTATCCGGGGCAGCCGCAGTTCGATCACCAGAAACCCGAGGGGGTCCTGGTCAAGCGCCTCCGCAGTCGGCGCGGGGCGCAGGCCGACGGCGCGCCTCGTTTTACCGGCTTGGATCAGGGTCTCCGGGCCACCGTGCAATGGTTTACGGCTCGGGAAGCGGACTCTCAAACGGGGAGCCGCGGTCATGCCGGATCGAGGAGAAGCGAGCGATGGTCGATCAACGCGTAAAGGTGCTCATCACGGGCGGGGCGGGGTATATCGGTTCGGTCCTGACCAAGGCGCTCTTGGACCAGGATTGCCGCGTGACGGTCGTGGACAATTTCCTCTACCGGCAGACGAGCCTCTTGGACTGCTGCGCCTATCCGACGTTCCGGGTCGTCCGCGGGGACTGCCGGGATGAGCGAACCATGGCGCCCCTCCTGCGCGAGGCCGACGTCATCATCCCCTTGGCCGCCATCGTGGGCGCGCCCGCCTGCGATGCGGATCGGTCGGCGGCGGAATCGACGAATCGCGACGCGGTCGCGCTCATTTGCCGATTGACCAGCCCGGCGCAGCGGGTGCTGTTCCCCATGACGAACAGCGGCTACGGGATCGGGGAACGCGGCGTCTCCTGCACGGAAGACAGCCCGTTGAAGCCGATTTCGCTGTACGGACGGACGAAAGTGGAGGCCGAACGGATGCTGCTGGACCGCGGGCAGGCCATCACGTTCCGCCTGGCGACGGTCTTCGGGGTGTCGCCGCGCATGCGCCTGGATCTGCTCGTGAACGATTTCGTCTATCGCGCGGTCCATGATCGCGCCCTCGTGGTGTTCGAAGGCCACTGCAAGCGCAATTACATTCATATCCGCGACGTCGTGAAGGCGTTTCTCCACGGGCTGAAGCATTTCGACGTCATGAAAGGGTATCCCTACAACGTGGGCCTCGACGAGGCGAATCTCAGCAAGGTCGAGCTCTGCCAGACGATTCAACGGGTGATTCCGAACTTCGTTTTCACCGAGGCGCCCATCGGCGAAGATCCCGATAAGCGCGACTACATCGTGTCGAACGCGCGCATCCTTTCGACCGGCTACACGCCGGAGTGGACGATCGAGCGCGGCATCCGCGAACTGGTCAGCGCCTATCAGATCGTGAGGAAGAGCGGGCATGGCAATGCGTGACGCGGAATCGTGCGAGACAGGCGAGACGGGCGAGACAAGCGAGATGCGGACGGAGAACCGTCGGACCGCGTCTCGCCTTTCACGCTTTTCTCGCTCGTCTCGCACGAGATAGGAGTCAGGAACCTCGATGATCATCAGCCGCACGCCGTTCAGAGTGTCGTTCTTCGGGGGAGGCACGGATTACCCCGTCTGGTACCGCGAGCACGGAGGCGCGACCTTGGCGGCGGCCGTCGATAAGTATTGCTATATCACCTGCCGCTATCTGCCGCCGTTCTTCGCCCATCGAAGCCGCATTCTCTATTCCAAGGTCGAGATGGTGCAGCGGAACGGAGACATCGAGCATCCCTCCGTGCGGGCCTGTCTCGATGAGATGAAGGTCGAGGAGGGGGTGGAGATCCACCACGACGGCGACCTCCCGGCGAGAACCGGCCTGGGATCGAGCTCGTCGTTCACGGTGGGCTTGCTGCACGCCCTCTATGCCTTGAAGGGGGTCATGCCGACCGCCATGCGCTTGGCGCAGCAGGCGATCCATGTGGAGCAGGACCTCCTGCGCGAACATGTCGGCTGTCAGGATCAGGTGACGGCGGCCTTTGGCGGCTTGAATCGTCTGCAGTTTTGCCAGAACGACGAGATTCGCGTGACGCCCGTCATCGTGAGCCAGCCGCGCGTGGATGAGCTACAGGCGCATCTCATGCTGTTTTTTACCGGTTTCGCGCGGACTGCCTCCGACATTGCGAAGGAACAGATCGAGCGGACCAAGGAGAAGCATGCAGAACTGACCACCCTGGGTCAGATGGTCGATGAGGGAATCGCGATCCTCACCGGCCGGGAGAGTCTCGTTCGGTTCGGAACCCTGCTTCACGAGGGCTGGGAACTCAAGCGGAGCCTGAGCTCTCGCATCACCACGCCGACGATCGACGCGATGTATGGAGCGGCTCGTCGAGCCGGCGCGCTCGGCGGTAAACTCTTGGGAGCCGGCGGGGGCGGGTTCATGCTGGTCTTCGCCAAGCCGGAAGATCACCGTCGCATCCGGGCCGCCTTGCCCGGATGCCTGAACGTGCCCTTTCGGCTCGACTACCAGGGCAGCCAGATCATCGTGTATCAACCGGATGAACGGCCGATCGTCATGGAGCCCGAAGACCACGCGGCGGACCATGATGACGTGGCGAGCTATGCCGCGGCCTTGAGCCAGGCGGGGCGCTAGGAACCATGCGGGAACGGCCTCACGATATCCTCTTCATCGCGCCGGGCAACCATCGCGCGATTTATCAGGGCTTGGCGGGCACCCATGCGGCCTTGGAGCCGCCGATTTGGGCTGGGTTGTTGGCGCAGGCCATCCGGCGGCAAGGCTACGGGGTGGCGATCGTCGATCAGGAGGCGGAGGGGATGACCGCCGAGCAGGTGGCCCGGCAAGCGACCGCGATGAGCCCGCGGCTGATCGCCGTGGTGGTCTACGGACAGCAGCCGTCGGCGTCGACGCAGACGATGACCGCGGCCCAGGAAGTCTGCGCGCAGCTTCGCGGCATGGCGTTCGAGGGGAAGACGATCGTCATCGGGGGCCACCCCTCGGCCTTGCCGGCGCTGACGCTCTCGGACACCCAAACGGATTTCGTGTGCCAAGGCGAAGGTGTGCACACGCTGCTGGGGCTGCTGCGTCTCCGGGACCATGATGATGCGGCACAACTTCGGACGGTGCCCGGGCTCTGGTTCGCAGACGAAGGACGGGTCCAACAGACCGCCGCGGCGCCGCCGGTGCCGTCCCCCGACCTGGCGCAGGAGCTGCCCGGCATGGCCTGGGATCTGCTGCCCATGCCTGCGTATCGGGCGCACAACTGGCATTGCTTTGACCATCTGAACGAGCGGCAACCCTACGCCTCGCTGTACACGAGCCTCGGCTGTCCCTATCGATGCAGCTTCTGTTGCATCAACGCGCCGTTCGGCAAACCATCGCTGCGGCTCTGGGATCCGGATTGTGTGATCGCGGAACTGGACCGCCTCGCCTCGGACTATGGCGTGGTCAACCTCAAGATCGCCGACGAAATGTTCGTGTTGAACGAGCGCCATGTCTCGCGGCTTTGCGACCTGATCGTCGAACGGGGGCATCGGTTCAATATCTGGGCCTATGCCCGGGTCGATTCCGTGCAAGATCATCTCCTCGGCAAGATGAAACGGGCCGGATTCAACTGGCTATGCCTCGGCATCGAGTCGAAGAGCCGCTATGTGCGGGACGGCGTGCAGAAAGGGCGCTACGGCGAACAGGAGATCCATGACGTGGTCCGTCGCATCAAGGCGGCGGGCATCCGTGTGATGGGCAATTATATCTTCGGCTTGCCGGATGACGACGAAGCCTCCATGCAAGACACGCTGTCGCTGGCCCTGGAGCTGAAGTGTGAGATGGCCAACTTTTACTCGGCCATGGCCTATCCCGGCTCGCCGCTCTATACCATGGCGGTGAAGGAGGGCTGGCCGCTTCCCGAGCGATGGCACCATTACTCGCAGCATGCCGATGAGACGCTCCCGCTTCCGACCAAGTTTCTGACCGGCGGGGAGGTCCTCTCGTTCCGGGATTGGGCCTGGCGGCAATACTTTACCGATCCGGGCTATCTGGCGCTAGTCGGGCACACCTTCGGGCAGCCGGT
>CAYZTJ010000154.1:0-7464 GCA_964481215.1 uncultured Nitrospira sp.
TGAGTTGAACAACGCCTTGTCCTTCGTTTGTCCGTAGCCGGTCTGGGTGGTCGAGGGAGACAAGAATGGTGGGAGTCTTGTCTGAGTGGCGTATAGAAATGAGCAGACATGAGAAGGGTGCATTCTACTGAAAAGCGATGGCATTGTTGGCAGCCAGGGATGCAGCACCTCGCGTGCGCCGAAAAAGTAGGTCTCCCCAGAATTTCCTCGGGCCAGTGCGATTTCAGTTGGGTCAAGGCGGCCCCAGGGGGCCGATAGGCGCCGAAGTCATCATGCTGCGCCTGATGACGACGCTGTCGATATTGAAGTGCAAGACAATGAATCATCGAACAGGCAACTAGGACAGTGGCCTCGTTCCGGCTTATGCTGTTGTTTGGCTGTGGTGCTGCTAGGGGAGGGCATCGGTGTCACGGCGGAGTCGATCGGCGAGACTGCTGCGACGGGGAAGACGAAGGGAACGCGATCAGCGGCCATGCAGACACAGGAGCCGCGAAAGGCAGACTCACGCGATTCTTCGTCCGCCGCCGTCATTGTCAACGGCGTGGCTGTGTCGGCTGAGGCCATTGCCTCCTTGGAGCGGGACTACGCGACACCGATTCAGCCAGGGCGCTACTGGATGAATGCGCAGGGGATTGGCGGTGTGGAAGGCGGGCCGGCCCTCTTCGATCTCGGCGCCGTGATCGCCGCCCAGAGCAAGAATGGACGGGGCTGGAACCGCACCACGCCCGGCGGCCATCTGGGCGGGGATGACACCTGCTTCTACTACTTCGATCCTGCCAGTGGCAGCAGCGTCATGAACTGCAAGTGAAAGCCAAGGTTTTACTCGAAAATTGCGCGCGGCCCGAAAGGCGCGACGTCATCTCGGACAACCGCAATTGTCTGTGAGTATCGGCAGTTACGATCGTCGTCACAGGCTCCTACAACGAATCCGAAGATGGTTCTCGACGAGTCGCCGGTGTCCAGGAATGGTCGCCTAAACGTGCAGGAGGTCGTCGATGCAGGCCGATCGGGATTCTGCATGACGTTCAGGTAATTGCAATCATATGGATTGGTTTGTCTCAACACTCCAGCACGATCTTCCGGCGCGACGGGGGTTCCGCCGGATCCTCGAGCCGTTAAGACACAGACCCGGACGAATCGCACGTCTTGCGGTCGAGTAAAAGTCCACGTCATCTGCAACCGCGGTGGGTTGTCCGGTGACGTACTGACCTGCGCCCGCACTGGATTGATGGTTGGGGCACGCAACTGATTGAGAATCTTGATCGTTCCCTGTCCCCTTATGTTCCGCTGCCACGTGCAGCGAAGATCGTCCGGTAATGGGCTGCTGGGCATTTGATCCAATTGCCAATGGGTACACGCGGCGACACTCCACTGAATCGTCCGGCCTCGAAATTGCGGCAAATCGAACGTCACCCGATAACTTGGCCCGCCGGCATCGACGATGAACGGGTTGTTCCCTCTGGACGTTGTTCTCGGAGTGCACATGGAGAGGCCTCCGTCGAAGAGGCAGAAGAGGTAGGCTCTGCACCGGTCACCGGCGTCCAAGAGAAGAGGTAGTTGTGGATTGCTTCAGCCCGACGGTGTATGCCTACCGCACCGGGCCGCTGTGGATTTTTGAATCCAGTTTCAGTTCCAGGCTGGAGAGGCGCTGTTCCAGCCATTGGAGTTTCGATTCGAGCCGCTGAATGCCCATGAGAATCTGTTGGTCGGTCGGAAGATTGGCTAAGGCGTCAGGTGGCGCCCCGGTTCGGGGCATGGTCTGCGCGGCCGGGCCGTTGAACGCGAAGTTCGACGGGGGGGCGGCCGCCGCAGCCGCGGGCGGAGGGGCCGGAGTCGGCATCATCACAGTCGGGGGAGCGGGGACGGGCGCAGGCGGCGGGGGCGGCGGTGCAGCCACGCGCTTGGCGCCGGTATAGGTGCCGATGGCTTCTCGCCGTTCGCCGCTGGGCAACAGGAGCAGCACACGGTGCTCGTCGGGGCCGGTCGAGGCCGCCCGGGCGACGGGGTTGCCCACTGTTTCTTCATGTCGGGCTGTTTCCGCCACGATCACCAGAGGCACTTTTCCCTTCTCCGGCACGAGCAGGAGTCGGCCCTGCTCCACACCGATGACCAGATAGTCATCCGGCTGCGCGACGACGTTGCCGCCGGCCGCCGCCTGGAAGTGTACGGCCCGCTCGAGGGTAATCGTGGTGGACTCCGCGGCGTGAACCGGTCGGCCGCCGATCTGTATGGCCAGCAGCATGGCTGCGAAACAGAGGATGCGATGTGTCATGGTGCCCTCCTGTGCGCAGACGAGGCGCGCGACTCTTGTGCGGATCGGGATTGGGCGATTCTCGCTCCCTCCCGATTGGGAAGTCAATTCCTCGCCCAGGGTGGGGGCCGACCGCCACCCTGAGGCGAGGGGAGCACAGGCCGGGCGGCTAGGGCGTCGGGGCGGCCGCCGGGACCACGGCGCTGGTCCAGGCGATGGCCGACTTGACTTCCGAGGGGGCCGGCTTCGTGCATTTCTTGCCCTTGACGCCGTAACTGATGGTGCCCGGTTTGATGGGGCAGGTGCCGAACGGCGTGCCGAAGGCGACAATCCCTTCCATGACTGTTAAGACGGAGTTGCCGTCGTCTTGGACCTTGAGATCGAATTCCGTTTCTTTGATGGCGGCCGTGGCGACCGGCGTTTCCACTTCGAAGGCCTTCGGACCGCCCTTGGTCTTGGCCCAAATCTCGCCCTTTTTCAGCCGCACGATGCGGACGGTGGGCTTGTCCTTCTGCCAGCGCGACAGCAGTCGGAATTGCGTGTTCTCGTTCAGCGCCAGTTGAATGCCTTCGGCGAACTCGACCATGCCCTGGCTGCCGGCATCCGTTCTGAGTACGTCATTCTCGTAAAGGGGAATGGTCCCCTTGCCCTGCAACCGTTCCTGAATGCCGTCCGGCCGGACCACCACCAGGGTGCCCACGGCATTGACGGCCGTGCCGATCTGGATGGATTGCGCCTCCGCTTCAAGTCCGCCCGTGCTTATCGTTCCGATCGCTGCGAGTCCCAGCGCTATGCGTAGTGCCCGTTTCATCGAGTGCCTCCTCTGTCTGAGTCGATTCGTCCGGATGTTCGGTTGTCCCGCGGCGCGCCTCAGCGTGAGACCACCACGCGGATCGGCTTGCGGCCGACCGGCACGGTGGCGATCACCTGGCTGGCGCCTGAGTCGATAATCCGCACGTCGTTGGACTTGTCGTGCCCGACGTAGAGCCGCGTGCCTTCGGGGTTGGCCCAAATGCCGTTCGGCCCTTCGCCGACTTGGATCTCGTCCACAATCTTGAGATTTTTCGGATCGGAACTGAGCGCGATGACTTTGTTCAATCCACCCACCGTGATGTAGGCATTGGGACCCTGCATGCCCTTGAAGCCGAAGGCGATCTGCTGGGGTTTGGCTCCGACCTCGAAGGTCGCGACTTTCTCGTTGGTCTCCGGATCGATGACATAGATATCGTTGGCGCCCGTGTTGGTGCCCCACACATAGCCGTCCGGGCTCACGACCAGGAAGTGCGGATTGGGGCCCACGGGAATCGTCTTGATGATCTGGTGCGCGCTGGTGTCGATGACGTTGACCGTCTTGTCGCCCTGGTTGCTGACGTAGGCGAAGCGGCCGTCGTGCGAGAAGGTGATGCCGGTCGTGCCCTTGCCGGCGGGAATGGTGCCCAGGATGCGATAGGTCTCGGTGTCGATCACGGAGATATTGTTGTCGCCGATGTTGGCCACCCAGGCTTGCTTGTTGTCGTTCGTCAGCGCGACGACGTGGGCGCGGTCGCCGGTGTAGAGCGTGGCGACGGTCTCCATGGCGGCGGCGTCGATCACGGACAGTTTGCCCGATGCCAGATTGGTGGCGAAGACCCGTCGGCCATCTCGCGTCACCGTGAGGTCGTGGGTGGACGAGGCTTTCGCGTCGATCGTGCCGAGCACAGCGAAACTCTGCGCGTCGATCACGCTGATCGAATTCCCGCTTTCGTTGGCCACATAGATGCGAGGCGGAATCGGCGGCGGAGGCGCGGCCACGGTCGGAGCTTCCGGGGTTGCCGCGCAGCCGGCGAGGAGCACGGCCATGCCGAGGCTGGCCCAGGTTGTCACTGTCCGTTGTCCCTTCATATGCGTCCCTCCTGTCGTGGTTTCGTGTTTCGTGATGCGTGAGTGGTCAGTGTGAGGCGCGGCTAGCGCACGTAGCCCAACACCAGCTGTCCTTCAAACTCGCCCTTCTTGACCGGATGCTGGTTCTGGCCGGTCACTTCGGGCACTTTCTTCGACACATAGTTATAGACTTCATCCACCGTGATGACCTTGTCGCCATCCTGGTCGGCTTTCCCGCTTAAGGCCTCCAGGAGGTAGTAGGTGAAGACGCCGTGGCCCAGGTCTTCCCGCTCTTCACTCACCTCGCTGGCCTTGCTCGCGGTCAGGACGACGCGGCCTTTGCCCTTGGACAGCCGCGCCAGAAAGCTTTCCGAAATCACGGCGCGCCGCGAAGCGGTTTGGAACGTCCGGCCCGCGGTGGCCCCACTGTAGCAGGAATCCATGATGAAGATCACGCGCTCCGGGTGCAGCCGCTGGAAAATGGTTTCCACCTCTCGCATGGGGAGCCCGGTGGTGTAGAGGTCCTGGGGGTCGGCGTCGTAGGGGACGATGTATTTTTCGAGCCCGTCGTCGTCCGAGGCCGTCGCGTCGGCTTCCGGCGCGCCGTGGCCGGCGTAGTAAATCACCACCGTGTCCTTCTCGCCCCCCTTGCGTTTGAGATCCGTGCCCAAGGTGCGCTTGAGATTCGTGAGCGTGGCCTGTTCGTTCGTCAACAGGGTCACGTGGTCCGGCGGGACCCCGACCTGGTCGACCAGGTACCTCGAAAACGACTCCGCATCCCGATCCGCATAGCGGAGGGGATGCACGGTCTTGTAGCGGGAGATGCCGATCACCACCGCCCAGATCGTTCCCCGGTCTGTCGTGCGCGTGATGTGCAGGGTGCGGGTCGTGGACAGGTTGTCGGTGTCGAAAGCCGTGATGACGATCTCGTTCTTGCCTTCCTGGAGCAAGAGGCGCTCGGAGAAGTCGAGATTCGTGTGGCCGGTGGCAGCGGTTGGCGTCACGGTCACGCCCCGGTGATCGTGCAAGACGACGGCTTGGCCGTTGACGCGCACGTCGACCCGGGTGATGCCCTTCTCACTGGCGGCGGCGCCCATCAGGTGAATGCGGTCGACGGCCACCTGTGCGCCGTCGGTCGGTGTGGCCACGGCGATCACGGGCGGGGCTTTTTGAAAGAGCTTTACCACCTGGACGCCGCTCACGGTCGGGACCGGCATCGCCGCGAGGGTGGACTCGCTGAGTTCTGCCACGTCCGGCTTGGCCACCCAGCCCGTTTCCTTGTCTGTGAGTTGCACCCGCAACCAGTCGCCCAGTTCGCCGGTCACGGAGAGCGATTGGTCCTTGGCGGCCGAGGCGATGGTCGAGGTGTCCGCGCCCGCGCCGCTGTGAATCTTGATCGAGGCCTGGCCGACGGTGACGACTTTATTGGTGGCGACGATCTGCGGCGGCGGGCGGTGGTCGACGGCGAGCGTGATCGCGTCTTGGAGAAACACGTTATGGCTGCGCTCGCGAATGGTGAGTCGCAGCGGCAGGGAGGCCGCCGGCATGTCCTTTCCGACGTAGACGTTCAGGCGGGCGGATTTGGTCTCATCGGGCTGTAACGGCCCGAGCGCCAGTTGACCCGGCGGGAGGCGAAGACCCGGGGTCGGCGGACCGGTGAGTTCGATCGAGGTCTGCTGGGCCGGCACGGTGCCGACGTTCTTCACCGTGAGGAGCACATCGACGGCTTCGCCGTTTTGAATGCGGCCGTCGCCGTTGCCCACGGAGTTACCGGAGCCGTCGTCCGCCACTTGGTAGCTGTAGGCGAAGCGCGGGCGGGCCAGGCCCTTTAGAGCGATGAGGCCCTTCACGGGATCGGGGAGAAAGTGATGGTATTCGTCGAATTCGAGGCTCACGGGAATCGAGGCATCGGGTCGGTCCGGCGGCAGCCGCACGGTGACGCTATCCGCGGCCGTCGCGCCCCCGTCGATCTTGCCGAAGTAGAGCCACTGCCCATCGAGCGCCGGCTCCGCGCTGCGCACACGTCCCATCAGACGATAGAGCGGGCCCTTGCCCTTATTTTTCACGGTCACGGTCAGCGTGATCGTCCCGCCGGCCTTGGCTTCCATGGGCAGGATGGAGAGCTCAGCCTCCGCCAACGGCGGAGGGGAGGGCAGCGGGCCGATCTCGTTGCCGCGCTGCTTGATTTTGTCGGCGAGCAAGCCGCCGATGCTGGGCGGCTGCGGCGGTTGCAGGCGTACGAGCCGATCCCGCCCGCCCGTGGCGACCAGGGCGCCGTCCGGCGAGAGGGCCAAGGCCCACACCGGGCCCTTGTGTCCCGACAGGACATGCTGTGCGTTGCCGGTGCCCACGTCCCACACGCGCACCGTGCCATCCGTGCCGCCGGAGACGAGCTGACGCCCGTCCGGCGTGAACCGAACGGCGTGAACCGCGCCGGCGTGGCCGGGAATCGCCATATGTTCCTGCCCGCTCTCGAAATCCCACAGTCGAATGAGCCCGTCGGCCGACGCGCTGGCGAGCCAGTGGCCGTCGGGTGAAAAACTCACGGCCTGCACCGCGCCCGTGTGGCCGGTCAAGGCGGCCCGTTCCAGCCCAGTGGCCAGATCGCGGATGTGGATCTGCATATCGCTCTTACCGGTAACGAGGAGCTTGCCGTCGGGCGAAAAGGTCAGCGCGTGGATGATGCCGAATTGGCCGCGGATCGATTTCAGTTCCCGCCCATTCGATGGATCCCAGAGATGGAGACTGCCGTCGCTGCCTCCACTGGCGAGCTGCTGTCCGTCTGGAGAGAAGGCGAGGGCGCGCACGGCGCCGAAATTCGATGAGAGGGAGCGGAGTTCCTTGCCGGAGGCCAGGTCCCAGAGACGAATCGTCGTGTCGGCGCTGCCGGACGCCAATAAGCGGCCGTCGGGCGAAAAGGCGAGGGCATGGATGTGGCCGACGTGATTGCGGAAGGTCCATCGTTCCTGTCCCGTCGTGGGCTCCCAGACGCGGACGGTCTGATCGCTGCCGCCCGAGGCCAGCAACCGGCCGTCCGGTGAGTAGGCCACGGCGAAGACCTCATTGGTATGACCGATCAGGAGGCGGGTGGTCGGATCGGGGGTGTGGGCGTTTGCAGGAAGAGGGCCTGCCAGCAGGACAAGGGCGAGAAGGCAGGTGCCCCAGGCCCCGAGCGAACCTTCCCCCCCTCCAAAGATCTGTGGATGCTGGACCGGCATCGCGTCCCAGAGCCCCTTAGTGGGAGTGTGTCGTCGCAAATGGCCGGGAGGTTCAAGCCATTGAGAGGGGGTAGTCTAGTCGCCTCGGACGCGGGAAGTCAAAATGCTGGCCAATCGAGGTGAGGAGAGGTCAAC
>CAYZTJ010000155.1:0-7383 GCA_964481215.1 uncultured Nitrospira sp.
CCGCGAAGCGCGGGCTATAGTCCGCCGTCATGGGCATGAAGGTCCATTCGACCGGCGGCCGGGCCAAGTAGCGGTGGTACTGGGTCAGGATGGGGCGGACGGCCTCTTGTTTGGCCGCGAAGCCCTGCGCGTCCCCCAAGCATCATAGACGGCGACTTGGAGATAGTGATAGGCCCAGATGGTCGCGTTGAAGAGGGGGAACCGCCGTCGAAAGCTTTTCGCGTAGGAAAGTTCGTCCAATCGTGGATGATTCAGCCGCCGCGCCGTCAGCGCATAGGGGCTGTCTTGATAGTAGGCGAGCACCTTGCGAATCGCTTGCGCCTTCTCGTCCGGCGGAAGGTCCGCCACGTAGATATCGTAGGTCGCGCGATGGAGCGCATGGGCCTCATCGAAGGTGTTCTGCGCGCGCCAGGCCAGCTTCATGTAGGTCGGGGCCATGGCCTCTTCGTTGGGGGCAGCGTCGGCCGGGACGCGATGAACGAGAGCGTGGCCGTTCGCGCGCGATCCTCCACGGCCCCCACGTCTTGCGCGCCGGTCAGCAGGAGCGTCTCGTAGAGATTCGCATGGCCGAAGTCGATGCCATTGAAATCGATGTCCAGCTCCTTCAGATTCTCGCGGAGCGAGAAGTTCCAGAGCGCCCGGTAATAGAACCGCTTGTCGCGCGTTTCGAACTGGCCGCAGCCGGCGATGAGCAGTCCCAGGCTGATCGCAGACAACGCGATGAGGAGTCCCAACCGCTTTGGCACGTGAATCATCCTCGCCTCACGTGGGAGCACCCAAGGCCCCCCTCTGATCCTTCATGTGCAAATCCAATGCTACAACAGACCGACGGGGGTCGGAACGAAAGTCGCCGATTGGGTGAGGGAAAGAGAAGCCTGGAGGGGGGAGCTATTGCGGCACTGCCTCAGGCCAGGCCGGATCCTCCGACACATCATCATCGCCTGCCGGCCGCTGAACGGACACTTCATCGAGGGGCAGATAGGTCATCGGGAGTTCGAAGAGCTGATTCGAGAGGGGACGGAGCTTTACGTTCCGGTATTCCACCGTCCAACTGCCGTCTTTTCTGGTCAGCCGCAGGGGCAGCCGGATGTCGGTCGCCATCCATTGATAATAGACGACGGCACGGTCGGCTTCCAGAACCGTCACTTGATAGAGGATCGTCGGGTGTCCTTCGCGAGTCTCTGCGCCGATCTCCTCCCGCGCGATCTCCCCCTCCAGATGCTCACTGATCCTCGGCGCCTGCCGCGCATCGTAGGGCACGGTCTTGAAGTGCTTCATCCGGGACAGCAGGAACCACATCACCTGCCGGTCTTTACGGATGATCGTGACGCCGACCGGTCCCAGGTCGTTGTGTTCGAGCCGCCAGTTGTCGTCTTTATAAAAGAGGTTCGTCCGGTGGGTTTGGCCTTGGATGCGGGTGACTTGATCGGCCTGAAACTCCAGCGCGCGGGCGGAGTCTGTGCCCGCTGCCGAAAGGAGCACCGTCACGATCGCCGACAGGAGGAGCGGCATGGGAGAGCCTCCTCGCACGACTGACCGGGGACCGACGCAAGGCGGAGGGGATGCCTCGGGATGCACGGCCCCCTTCTGATGGTTCGGTCGATCACCGAGCCGGCTTGAGGGCCCCCCGGTGCCCCAGTCGTTTCTCTAATGATGCCGATCGCCACAATCTTGCAGCCCTCCCTGTCGCACCCTGCCCCAGGCCACTGGGTTCCCCTCCTCCTGGCCTCCCCAAGATGCTGATGGAAGGCCGGTGACGGCATCCATCCGCCCTGGCCTCGACTTTGCTCAACACTTTCCTGTCTGGAGGCACGGTGCATCATCCCACCCTGACAGCCCCGCTCCGCGGCAAGCGGATAGCCCAAGCCATCCTGTCGGCGCTCTGCGTGATGTGGACGCTCCTGGGTGCGGCCCTCGGCCAAGCCGACGCCGAAACGCCGACGGCGGTCGTCCGTTCGACCCTCTCGGAGATGTTTCGGATTCTTGAAGATGAGTCGCTGAAATCGCCGTCTCAACTGAAGTCTCGACGCAAGATGTTAGAAGAGGTCGTCGCGAGCCGGTTCGACTATCGGGAAATCTCCAAGCGGACCCTGCCCACGCAGTGGAAGACACTCAGCGAACCGGAGCGCGAGGAGTTTGTGGGACTCTTCCGCGCCTTCCTCACCGATCGCTACGCTGAGAAGATCGAGGGCTACGCGGGCGAGAAGGTGCAATACCTCTCCGAGCGGCTGGAAGGCCCCTATGCTGAAGTGCGCACAAAGCTCGTCTCCAGCAAGACGGAAATCCCTATGGACTACCGCCTGCTGCTGAAGGGCGAGCAGTGGTACGCCTATGACATCGTGGTCGACGGGGTGAGCCTGGTCCGAAATTACCGCTCGCAGTTCGACAAGATCATCCACGCCGATTCATACGAGGAGCTGGTCCGTCGCCTGCGCAATCGCACCGTAGGGGAGGAGAAAAAGAAAGAGACCAAGGCGGACCCACCCCTTTGAGACTACAGGGACGGAGGGAGGATGTGACCTGCAGGGCGGGACAGAGGGTTCGGCTTCTCCCCATGACGGAGTTATCCTTGCCGGGTGAAAGTCGCCGATGTCTTGGACAAACTGCGAGAGGACGGAGGGAGCGAACTAAGTGCGGGACGCGATCGTGATCGAAAAGGCCCCCTCAAACTATGGGGCCTATGTGCCGGACCTACCCGGCTGCGTCGCCACCGTCGCGACAGTAGCCGAAACTGAATCTCTCATCCGTGAAGCCATAGAGTTGCACTTAGAAGGGCTCAAGGCTGATGGCCTTCCGATCCCTCCCGCGAGCAGTCAAGTCGAATACGTTGACGTCCTGGCCTGAGTAGCTGAGCTTCACTCCGCTTTCTCTCTCTCCCGCCTCTCGCCCCGCGCCTTTCTCCCACGTTATGCGCTTTCAGCCTTCTTGCACCTACGATGCCGTAGTGGAAACGCCTCCCTATACATTTCCTGACTCTGTGCGATGAACGGGTGCCTGACTTACCACATCTTGCTGTCTGCGTTGGGCAATCGCTCATCATTCATCGTTCAGCATTCAGCCTTCCTCCTTCCCCGCCATCCTGCTATCGCCCAACCCGCCCTCTCGCCCGAATCTTCTCCAGCCATCGCGCGCGCTGCTTCTCCCCGCCGGCCTCCACCATGCCGATGAGACTGGAGCGGATCGGCCCGATGCCGGCAAAGGCGAGGATGTTGCGCTCCAGGCTCTTGAGGCTGTGAGCCAGGAAAAACCAACGATAGAAGAAGGCCGGCATCCCCATCGTCACGATGATCCGCGCCGACTTGCCGGTGAGCCGCTTGGTCGGCATCCGACCGGATTCTCCATACGAAAAAGCGAACGCCGGACGAAAGACCTGCTCGAAGAAGGCTTTCAAGACCGCCGGCATCGTGCCGAGCCATAACGGATAGATGATCACCAAGTGGTTCGCCCACGCAATCGCTTCCTGCGCGGAGCGGATCGATTCCGTGGGCTGGCCCTTCTCGAACTCTTCCTTGGTCCGAAGGAGTGGAAAGTCGAGCGCGGCGACCTCGATCCGTTTGACCTCATAGCCGCTCTCCTCGGCCCCTTGGGCATAAGCATCCGCCAGCGCATGGCCGTAATGACGCCCCTGCTGGTCCGGATGACCTTGAATGATGGCGATCCGTTTGGACATCGTCCCGTTCTCCCTCGCCCTGAGAGATGAGAGGCAACGAGAGTGCCAGCCTAGCGCAGACCGCGAAATCCTTGAAAACGCACGAGCCTCGGTTGGAAGAAGGGTGAGAGCCCCGTAAGCCAGAATCCCGCTGGGGACATTCTCCACAGGCGCTCGACTACGATCTGCCGCAAATCGCCCCGAATCAGTGTGGAAGGGCTCAGATCACACAGGTCGTCAGAGGCAAGCGGGTGGGTGGCGGCAGAGGTGAGGCTTGGAAGCGACCCCTTCGTGTTCCCCTCAGAGGTGTCATTCGGCTTTCCAGGCGCTTTCTCTCCAAGCTCAGCACTCAGCACTTGGGACTCAGCACTTCCGAACGGGTGGGCGGCTGGTGGGGTGGGGTTCTCGAAGCAACTCCAAACGTGTTTCCTCCGATCGGGGCCGGAGAAACGAGCGGTCAGGATGCCACTTTGAGTGATTTCAGCCCAGCCCAGGGCTTGATCTTGGAGAGCTTTGAACCGAGCGCGCGTTCTGCCACTTCCGTGTCATAGGCGGCTTGAGCCCGTAGCCAGTAGCCGTTCGAGAGCCCAAAAAATCGGCAGAGGCGCAAATCCGTGTCGGCAGTCATGGTCCGCTTCCCCGCGACAATCTCGCCGATCCGCTGCGCCGGCACACCGATTTCCTTTGCCAATCGATACCGACTGATCTCCATCGGCTTGAGAAATTCCTCCTGTAAGAGCTCACCAGGCGTGACGGGTTTGAGTTTACGCATCAGAGTCCTCACTCAATGATAGTCCACGATCTCGACCTCTTCAGCCCCGGTATCTGTCCAGTGGAAGCAGAGGCGAAACTGATCGTTAATGCGGATGCTATGCTGCCCCGCACGGTCCCCCTTCAAGACTTCCAGCCGATTTCCAGGCGGAATCCGTAGATCGTGGAGTCCGCCCGCGATCTCCAATTGCCGCAGCTTGCGTCGCGCAACGCTTGCGATGTTCACGAATCGCCGGACCCGCGATCCTTTAGCAAGCGCCTCCGTCTCGGCGCACTTGAATGTCTTAATCACGGATGGCGATAATAACGCGTCGCGTGATTATCGGTCAAGATCGCGCTCAACCCAGGGCCGATGGGGAAAGGGGCAACCCACCCCACTGCCTTACTTCAAGGGCTTTCGACTCTCAACGAGATACGAGCGACGAGGATTCAAGCGAGTGTCGGCAGAAGTGAGGCTTGGGAGCGACCCTTTGTCCCCCCCCAGAGGTGTCCTTCGGCTTTCCTCGCGCTCCCTCTTCCAAGCTCAGCACTCAGCACTGAGGACTCAGCACTTCCGAACGGGTGGGCGGCTGGTGGTGAGTTCCAGTAACGAGTCCTCTGTTGATCCCCTACGCGTCGACTATTCTCTGAACAAGCGGGCCACCACCTTCTGCCCCTTGATCCGCGCCCGCCCCAACGCGTCAATGATCTTCGATGCCAAGGCCTCCGGCACTTCGACGAGCGAAAACCGGTCGAGGACTTCGATGCCGCCGAGCCGGTTGGAATTGATCTTCGCTTCGTTCGCGATCGCGCCGACGAGATCGCCGGGTCTGATGCCGGCGGACCAGCCGGCGCCGATATAAATCCGCACCATCCCCGCTGTCCGGCCCCCACGCGGCGGCCGCCCGCCCGGCCCGGAGGGCGCGCCCGGATAGCGGTCGCCGGGCCGGCCCGGCGATCGCGGCATGGCCCGAGTGAACTCCGGTGACCTCGCCGGCAGGGCGGGAATGTCCGGCTCGTCCCGGTCTCCGCCCTGCGCGCGGAAGACAAGCTTCATCGCCGCCGCCGCGATCGTGATCGGATCGCCCGAGGCCGCCATCGCGTGGACGAGGCCTCTGAAGCCGTCGATGTCCTCGGCCTGCATCGCCTCCTGGACGGCGGCTCTGATCCGCTCGAGTCGCGCGGCCAGCAACTCGGCCGCGGACGGCACGGGCGCCACCGTCACCTTCGCCTTGGTGAGCTGTTCGATGCTGCGGAGCAGCCGCTCCTCGCGCGGATCGAGAATCGTGATGGCCGCGCCCTCGCGGCCGGCCCGGCCGGTTCGCCCGATGCGATGCACGTAGACCTCCGCCGACGACGGCAAGTCGTAATTGATGACGTGCGAGACGCTGGGGATATCCAGCCCGCGCGCGGCCACGTCCGTGGCGACGAGGAGTTCGGTCTGTCCCGATCGGAAGGCCTGCATGACGCGGTCGCGCTGGGATTGGTTCATACCCCCGTGAATCGCCTCGGCCCGATGCCCGCGGCCGCTCAGCATGGCGGTGAGGTCGTCCACTTCGACGCGCGTGCGGCAAAACACCAGGGCGGATTTCGGGCCGGCCATGTCCAAGACGCGCAGGAGCGCGGCGCCGCGATGGGGCCTGGCGACGACATACGCCGTTTGTTGGACGCGCGGGGCGGAGCCGGCCTTGACCGGCTCTTTGGCGATCGTGATTTCGACCGGATGCTTGAGATGCCGATGCGCGATCGACTTGATCCGCGGCGGCATGGTGGCGGAGAACAAGGCCGTCTGTTTGGCCGCGGGCGTCTGTTCGAGAATGGCATCCAGATCCTCGGCAAACCCCATATCGAGCATCTCATCGGCTTCGTCCAGCACGACGACGTGCACGTGCGCGAGCTTGAGGGTCTGGCGGCGAAGATGATCGAGCGCCCGCCCCGGCGTCGCGACCACGACATCGACCCCGCGCCTGAGCGCCTGGAATTGGGGCCCCATGGCTTGGCCGCCATAGACGGCCACGACCCTGGTGCGAAGCTCCTTCCCATACCGTTGCACCGCCTCGCCGACTTGGATCGCCAGCTCGCGGGTCGGCACGAGGATCAAGGCGGCGGGACGCGCGGCCGGTCCCTGCGCGATGCGCTGCAGCAGCGGCAGCGCAAACGCCGCGGTCTTTCCGGTGCCGGTCGCCGCCTGCCCCAACAGATCCTTCCCAGCGAGCATCGGCGGAATCGCCTCCCGCTGGATGGGCGTCGGCTCCTCGTAGCCCAGTTGATCGAGCGTGGCGAGCAGCCTCGCTTCCAACCCGAGGGCGGCAAAGCCGGGAGAGAAGCCATGGGCCGAGGGGGCATCGGACGAGCGGGGTGATTCGTGTTTCATACCAGATGAGGCCTGCCTTTTCGTTGAGATGGGATGGAGAACCCGTGAGGATTGAGACGAGGAACAGCCGGCATTCTACGGTGTCACCGTTGCCCGGGTCTATCCCCCTGGCGCGCGGCCGGCCGCGGGATCGAAAGACAAACTGACGAGCCCGTGCTGTTCCCGCCCGATGCGGCCGTCATAGGCGTCGGTGGATTTGAAGCGTTCGAACCGTCCGTTCTGCGCATAGGCGGAGAGGCGGGTACGCAACGACTCTCGCTCGGCGACCGTCATCGGCTGCAACCGGCGCACGATGTCGAGATTCTGCTTCAGCACTTGCCGGGAATCGATGCCGCTGACGAGCGACGCAATCGGCAGGCTCAGCACGTAGCGGATCGCCTCTCCCGGGGTGACCAGGCCCTGCTTGATCGGCTCCGCATTGCCGCTCAGGCTCTTCATGCCGAGAGGGGCGATGCCCCGTTGGGTCAGAAGGGGCAGCACCTCGCCCTCGAAGCTGCGGTAGGTGCCGTCGAAGACGTTCAGGGGCAGTTGGCAGGTGTCGAAGGGGAAGTCCTGCGCCAGCATCCGGAGATGGAGGCGGGGATGTTTGTGGCCGGTGAAGCCGATGAAC
>CAYZTJ010000156.1:0-7186 GCA_964481215.1 uncultured Nitrospira sp.
GCACCGGCACCGTCTCGGCCTATCTGTCGCCCGGCGGCATCGGCGTGCGCATCGATGGCGCGGTTTACAAAGACTACACGATTCCGCCCTACTACGATGCGCTGCTGGCGAAGCTCACGGTCCGCGGCCGCACGTGGGATGAGACGGTCAGCCGGATGCGCCGCTCGCTGGAAGAGTATGTCCTACGGGGAGTCAAGACCACGATCCCCTTCTTGAAGAAAATCATGGAAGAACCGGATTTCCGCGCCGGCGCCTTCGACACCTCCTATCTGGACCGCCATCCGGAGGTCTTCGACTACGACGAGTTGCTCGAACCGGAGGATCTGGTCGTCGCCATTTCCGCCGCCGTCGCGGCCTACGAGGGCCTCTAGCATGGGACCGCGCAAGCCGAGCAAGAAGCCGAAACCGGCCGCGCGCCGCCCCAAGGCGCCGGCCGTCCGCACCGCCTCGCGCAGCGGCAACCGGATTGAGGAATTTCATCTCGAGCCGGCCCCGGCGAAGAAGCTGCTGCTGACCGACGTCGTCTTGCGCGACGGGCACCAATCCCTGCTCGCCACCCGCATGCGGACCGAGGACATGCTCCCGATCGCGCAGAAGCTCGACGCGGTCGGCTACTGGTCGCTCGAAGTCTGGGGCGGCGCCACTTTCGACACCTGCCTGCGATTTTTGAAAGAAGATCCCTGGGAGCGATTGCGGGCACTGCGGGCGGCGCTGCCGAATACCCGCCTCCAGATGTTGCTGCGGGGCCAAAACGTCGTAGGCTATCGCCATTACGCCGACGACGTCGTCGACAAGTTCATCGAGCGCTCCGCCCACCACGGCATCGACGTCTTCCGCATCTTCGACGCGCTCAACGACATACGGAACATGGAGCGCTCGATCCAGGTGGTGAAGGGCTGCGGCAAGCATGTCGAGGCGTCGATCAGCTACACCGTCAGCCCCGTCCACACGCTGGATCGGTTCGTCGACCTGGCGAAGCGGCTGGAGGATCTGGGCACCGACACGCTCTGCATCAAGGACATGGCCGGCCTCCTCGCGCCCTTCGACGCCTATTCCTTGGTGAAGAAACTGAAGGCCGCCGTGCGCGTGCCGATCCATCTTCACTCGCACTACACCTCGGGCATGGCCTCCACCTCGGCGATGATGGCCATTCTCGGCGGGCTCGACATGTTGGATACGTCGATCTCGCCCTTCGCCGGCGGCACCTCGCACCCGCCCACGGAAACCTTCGTGGCGGAACTCAAGGGCAGCGGCTACGACACGGGCCTCGATCTCGACAGCTTCGCGCCGATCGCCGAGCATTTCCGGGCCGTGCGGAAAAAGTATCACCAATTCGAGAGCGATTATAACGGCGTGGACGCGGAAATCCTCCGATCGCAGATCCCCGGCGGCATGCTCTCCAACCTGGCGGCGCAGCTCGCCGAGCAGAACGCCCTCGACAAGATGAAGCTGGTCATGGAGGAAGTGCCGCGCGTGCGCAAGGACATGGGCTATCCCCCGCTCGTCACGCCCAGCAGCCAGATCGTCGGCACGCAGGCGACGCTCAACGTCCTCACCGGCGAACGGTACAAGGTCATCACGAACGAGACCAAGAATTACTTCAAGGGCCTCTACGGCACCCCGCCGGGCCAGCTGAATCGCGAGGTCAGGACCCGCGCCATCGGCGACGAAGAACCGATCAAGGGCCGGCCCGCCGATCTGCTGGAACCGGAGATGGAGAAGGCCCGGACCGAGGTGGGCGACAAGGCTTCCTCCATCGAAGACGTGCTCTCCTACGTCCTCTTCCCGAACATCGCGCGGGACTTCCTCGAGGAACGGCAACGCGGCGACCTGAAGCCCGAACAGTTGGCCCCGCCGCTCGAGAAGGGCCCGGCGGTCGCCCACGAGATGCACTTGGCGCCGGTGGAATTTCACGTCACGGTCCACGGCGAGACCTACCACGTGCGCGTGTCGGGCGCCGGCCGCAAGAAAGACGGCCGCAAGCCCTACTACATTCGTGTCAACGACAAGCTGGAAGAGGTCTACCTCGAACCCATTCAAGAGGTCTTGGCCGGCGTGCCGGAAGCGCCCGAGGCGGGCGGCGGCGGCAAGGCCAAGCGGCCGAAGCCGTCCAAGCCCGGCGACGTCGCCTCCCCCATGCCGGGCCGTGTCGTGAAGGTCCTCGTGCAAAAAGGCGCGCGGGTCGCGCAAGGCGATCCTGTCTTGGTCATCGAGGCCATGAAGATGGAAAGCCGTGTCCCCGCTCCCATCGACGGCACCGTGCAGCAAGTCTTGGTGACCGAGGGCGAGGACATCAAGACGGACGAGACCCTCGTGCAGCTCGAATAGCCACGCTGGCTTCGCGCCGCCATTGCTCGTGCGAGTCTCCTCCTTTTTCCCAGCCTTGCTCGTCGTTGCCGCTGGATGCGCCTTCTCCGCGCCGGATCGCCCCGAGCGGGCGGATTCGTTTCATCAACTCCCCATCCGCACGGTGCAGGTCCGAGGCGTGACCTTGGCCTATCTCGACGTCGGGCAGGGGCCGCCGCTCATCTTGTTGCACGGCCTGGGCGGCTCCATGTGGCAATGGGAGTATCAACAACTGCCGCTCTCGGCCTCCCATCGCGTCATCACCCTGGACCAAGTGGGCTCCGGCCTCTCCGATAAACCCGACATCGCCTACTCACCCACGGAGATGGTGGACTTTGTGAAGGACTTCATGGATGCGCTGGGCCTCGATCGCGCCACGATCGTCGGCCAATCGATGGGCGCCGGTGTGGCCATCGGCTTGGCGCTCACCTATCCGGAGCGGGTGGATCGGCTCATCTTGATCAGCGGATTTCCCGACCACGTGCGCGAGAATCTCCAGAACGGCACGCTGAAAGAGGCCCTCGACACCTGGGCGCCGGTCTGGCTCGCCCAGTTCGCCAACTGGGTCAGCGGACGCGGGCCGACGCAACGCGTGCTGGAGGAAATCATCCACGACCACTCCCTCCTGACACCCGACGTCCTCGAACGATCGTACCGGAACCGCAAGCGCGGCGGCGTCATCCCGCCGCTGTTTGGGCTCATGCGAGCCCTCCCGCTCTGGGAATCGGGCTTTGCCACCCGATTCGGCGAGATTCGCCACCCGACGCTGGTGCTCTGGGGAACCGAAGACCGCGTGTTTGCCGCAAACGTGGGCGAAGACGTGTCGAAGAAGATTCCCGGCGCGCGCTTCGCCCCCATCCCCAAGACATCCCACCTGCCCCAATGGGAAAGTCCGGACGCGGTCAATAATCTGATCCTGGACTTTGTCCGCCCTTGACAGTGGCCAGCAATCTCCGCAAGCTGTCGAGACACCCATGCTCCGCTTGGCAAGGAGGACCACCATGAACCGCCACCGATATAGACACATGGCTCTGCTTGGGGCAGTCGGTCTCGTCGCCTACACAGGGTGCGCCGAGATGGACCACCACCACGCAGGGGGCTTTACCTATCAACAGTTTCCCACCGCCACCGGCAGCGCGGCCGCCGGCGACGGACAATCCGTCACGTTTAAAGGCAAGCCCCTGGCCCTGGCGGGTGCAGGCATCAAGGTCGGCGACAACCTGCGCGATGTGAAGGTCGCAAAATCCGATCTCTCGCTCGTCAGCCTGAGCGACACCAAGGGCAAGGTGCGGATCATCAGCATCGTCCCCTCGCTCGACACGAAGGTCTGCGAGCAGCAAACCCACTACTTGAGCGAGAAGAACGACGGCTTGGACCGGGCGGTGGAATTGGTGACGGTCAGCGTCGACACGCCCTTTGCCCAAAACCGCTTCGCCAAAGAAGCGCATATCGAGAACATCACCTTCCTGTCGGACTACCGCGGCGGGGACTTCGGCAAGACCTACGGCCTGCTGGTGAAAGACGTGCACATCCTGGCCCGAACCGTGATGGTGGTCGACAAGGACAACGTCATTCGCTATCTCCAGATCACGCCGGAATTGGCCCAGATGCCCGACATGGAAGCGGCCTTCAAGGCGGCGAGAGGGTTGGAGTGAGCAGGCTGAGGTTCAGGTTGAGGTTGAGGGGAAGAAGGACCGCTCTATTGCCTTTTTCTCCCCTCAGCCTCAACCTCAGCCTTAACCTTCTTTGAGCCTCGCGATGCCCCACTACGATCTCCTCGTCATCGGCAGCGGCCCCGCCGGCCAAAAAGCGGCGGTCCAAGCGGCGAAGCTCGGCAAGACGGTCGGCGTCGTCGAGCGCAAGGAAGTGGTCGGCGGCGTCTGCACCAATACCGGCACGATTCCCAGTAAGTCCCTGCGCGAAGCGGTCCTCTACCTCTCCGGGTTTCACCAGCGCAATTTGTACGGCGCCGGGTATCGCGTGAAGCAAGACATCACGATGGCCGACCTGACCTTTCGGGCCAATCACGTCATCAAGCGCGAGATCGAGGTCATCCAGAACCAGCTCGCGCGGAACGGGGTCGAGATCATCCCTGGGACCGCTCGGCTGCTCGATCCGCACCGAATCATCGTCACGCATGGTCGGGACACGCAAGAGCTGACGGCCTCGTATGTCGTCATCGCCACAGGGACCGTTCCGGCGAGACCCTCGCACATTCCCTTCGACGACCGGACGATCATCGACACCGATCGGCTGCTGTCGCTCACCGAAGTCCCCAAGTCGATCGCGATCATCGGCGGCGGCGTCATCGGCGCCGAGTACGCCTCGATCCTCGCCGCCATGGGCGTCCAAGTGGTCTTGATCGAACGTCGCCCCCGCCTCTTGGAGTTTGTCGACACGGAAATCATCGAAGCGCTGCAGTACCACATGCGCAGCACCGGCGTGACGCTCCGGCTGAACGAGGAAGTGGTCATCGTTGAGAAGGAACCGGACGGCACGGCCGTGATCAAGCTCAAGAGCGGGAAGGTCGTCCACGCCGCGCTGCTCATGTATTCCGTCGGCCGCATGGGCGCGACCGACGGGCTCAATCTCGAGGCCGTCGGCATTCAGCCCGATTCCCGCGGCCGGCTGACGGTCAACGAGCATTTCCAGACGGCGGTTCCGCACATCTACGCCGTCGGCGACATCATCGGCTTTCCGGCCCTGGCCTCCACCTCCATGCAGCAGGGCCGCCATGCAGCCTGCCATGCCTTTGGCGTCCCCTGCCACACCGACAGCACCTTGCTGCCCTACGGCATCTATTCCATTCCGGAGATTTCCATGGTGGGGTGGAATGAGGATCAATTGTCCCAAGCCGGCATCGCCTATGAAGTCGGGATCGCCCGCTATCGGGAAATCGCGCGGGGCCAGTTGATCGGGGATGAGACGGGTATGCTCAAGCTGCTGTTCAATCCCGAGACTCGCGAGGTGCTGGGCGTCCACGCCATCGGCGATGGCGCCACGGAGTTGATTCACATCGGCCAGGCCGTCATGGCCTTCGGCGGCAAGATCGATTATTTTGTCGATACGGTCTTCAACTATCCGACCCTGGCGGAGTGCTACAAGGTCGCGGCCCTGGCGGGAATCAATCGCCTGCCCAAAGTCTGAGGCCGCCGCGCCACCCGGACGCGGCACGGCCCCGGACCTTGCTCAATCAGCACGTTGGGGCTCACGACACCCGACGGGCCTTTCATACAAGGAGGGACGACATGGCAGTCCAGCCCTTTGTCTTGATGCCAGATCAGTACGATCCGGCCCTGAACGTGCTCGGCACGCAGGTGACCATCCTCGCATCGAACGCCAAGACGCAATCCTATGGGATGACCCTGCAGCAGGGTGACGAAGGAACGGGCCCACCGCCGCACAGTCACGACTGGGACGAATCCTTCTACGTGTTGAAAGGCGAAATTGAATTTCTCTGTGGCGGGGCTGTCCATCTGTGCAAGCCCGGCAGCCTGGTGCATATACCCCGGGGAACGGTGCATGGGTTTCGCTATGGGAGGGGCGGTGGCCAGCTGTTCGAAGTCACCGGACAAGGCTCCTTGGCCGCTCAGATGTTCACCGCCGTCAACGATGAGATTCCTGCCGGCCCCCCGGATATTCCAAAGGTCCTGGAGGTGCTCACACGAAACGGGGTTACCGTTGCAGCATGAATAGGGACGCCATGTCATTCAGCAACCATCTCCGGAAGTTGGCGCACCCAATCTGGACGGCGCAGCTCGCCCATCCCTTCGTCGTGGCGCTGGGCAAGGGCACGCTCCCCGAACGCAAGTTCAAGTACTACATCCTGCAGGATGCTCGGTTCCTGGGAGACCTGTATCGGGTCTTTTCCGCTGCCGCCCAGAAAGCGCCGGACTCGGAATCGGCCCTCCGCTTCACCAAGCTGGCAGAGGAAACCATCGTGGTCGAGCGCAGCTTGCACGAAGGGTATGGGAAGCGCTGGAAGATGACGGCGGCGCAGATGACTGCGGTGCCGATGGCGCCCACCAATTTCGCCTACACGCGACACATGCTCGCGGTCGCCGCCACCGGCTCCTGTTGCGAAGCGGCGGTCGTGGCTCTGCCCTGCGCCTGGATCTACTGTGTGGTGGGGCAGCATCTCCTGAAACACGGCCCGCCAAAGAAATCTCATCCCTATCGTGACTGGCTCATGCTCTATGCCTCGCCAGAATTCGCCGAAGTCCAGCAATGGATGCGCAAGAAAGTGGATCAGTGGGCCAAGACGGCGGGGCGGGAAGAACGGCGGCGGATGGAAGAGGCCTTTGTGATCAGCTCGCGGTATGAGTGGATGTTTTGGGAGATGGCCTGGAAGGAGGAGGAGTGGCCGGTGTGAAGAGGGGATGCAGGCTGGCCAAGCCTCTCTGCTCAAAGGCTTCAGCTCGACCGGACTAAGCGTCGCATCTGCTGGCCTGCGCAACTTGCTGGCTTCCTGCTACGCAAAGCCAGCTTCGAACAGTGCTCGGCCTCCTTCGGACCGCAGCTGCTCGCTAAGTCCCGGTGCCCTCGCTTCCGCCATTCGCGACTCGGCTTTGACCAGCCCGCAGATGGAAGAACACCGAACCACGAGAGGGGCGAGCGAAGAAATGGGTGCTCGTTGGACGCGCGCAGTAGGAGGCAGACCCCGCCACCCTGCTAATTGGGAACACACCGGCAATTTGGTGGGGAGATGTGAAAAAAAACGACGCGGGGTGCTGGGCGCCCACCTCGGCGCCACCCGTGATGCGCTCAGCCACTGGGAAGGGAGCAAAGAAGTAGATTACTCTGAGAAGCGGGGCCGGTGTAAAGACGAATGAGGTGGCTG